>JAZNTS010000073.1:0-6848 GCA_045591905.1 Oscillospiraceae bacterium
GGGATATCACGACAATCTGCTTTTGCAGGAGGACGAGAAGTGGGCGAAAATGTCGCTCAATTGGCTTGCCGAGCAATATCCCGACGCGACGTTCAACTATGTGAACGCGGGACTCAGCGGAACTCCCTCGGTACTGGGAAATGTCCGCCTTGACCGTGATGTGCTTTCAAGCGAGCCTGATGTGGTGTTTGTTGAGTTCGCCGTAAACGACGGTACGGAGAGCGAATATAAAAATGCATATGAGTCATTGGTGCGCACGCTTCTCTCTCAGGAACAGGAGATCGCAGTGGTGCTGGTGTTCACCATTATTGAGAGCGGTCACACCTGTCAGGAGCATATGAGCAAGATAGGCGAGAACTACGGTCTGCCGATGATAAGCCTGCCTGATTCCCTCTGGGTCGAGATACAGGAGGGCAGAATGGTATGGGACGATTATTCGGGCGACCAGTCGCACCCTCACGTTCAGGGCAGCGTTATGCTGAGCGATTTTGTTATAAACTATTATGAGCAGGTGATGGCACAGGCGTCTGAAAATGTCGGTGAAGTAGATACCGCGCTTCCTGAGCCTGTTTTCAGCGATGGATACATGAATATGCACTTTGTGGATTCCACTAACTTTGAGCCTGAGGTTGAAAATTTCAACGTTTATGCAACTCATGCATGGTTCAATGATGGTTGGCTTTATAAGGGCAAGAACGGAGCTTCCATGAAGTTCACGGTCGACTGCGCTAAGCTTGCTTTGGTATTTAAGGCGAGCAACAGCGATACCTATGCGGACGCTGAAGTTTATGTTGACGGAGAGCTTTTGACGACTGTTTCCTCCAACATGGCAGACGGCTGGGGCAACCCCGTTGCAAAGTATGTTATTGATGAGAGCGAGAGCGCACAGCGAGAGGTCGAGATAGTCATTCCTGCAAGCGAAAAGGCTTCCTGCTTCTTCATGCTTGGTCTGGGCTATTGTGAATAAGGTGTTTATATGACGATTACAGAAAAAATACAAACGGGACGTACTTATCTCGGAATAGAGTTCGGCTCGACTAGGATAAAGGCTGTGCTGATAGATGACAGCTTCGCTCCGATAGCTTCGGGCGCTTACGATTGGGAAAACAAGCTTGAAAACGGCTACTGGACGTATTCCGAGGAGGATATGCTGAAAGGACTTCGCGGCTGCTATTCCTCGCTTGTCGCAGATGTTAAGGCGCGCTATGGCACAGAGCTTGAAACTTTAGGCGCGATGGGTATTTCCGCGATGATGCACGGATATCTTGCGTTTGACAAGGATAACAAGCTGTTGGTGCCGTTCCGCACATGGAGAAATACCACGACTGCCGAGGCGGCTGAAAAGCTTACAAAGCTGTTTGGCTTCAATATTCCGCAGAGATGGAGCATTGCGCATCTGTATCAGGCGGTGCTGAGCGGCGAGGAGCACGTTTCGCGCATACATCACATAACGACGCTTGCGGGTTATATGCATAGTCTGCTTACGGGTGAGAGAGCTGTCGGCGCGGGCGAGGCTGCGGGAATGTTCCCGATAAGCGGCAACGGCTATGACGAGGCTATGCTTGACAAGTTTGACGAGATCATGAAGCCTTACGGTTATGAGTGGAATATCCGCGGTGTGCTTCCCGAGTGCAAGAATGCGGGTGCAAAGGGCGCTGTGCTGACCGAGGAGGGAGCAAGGCTGCTTGACGAAAGCGGCAAGCTTCGCGGAGGTATACCCATGTGTCCGCCCGAGGGTGATGCGGGAACGGGTATGGTCGCAACAAACAGCGTGCTTCCGAGGACGGGAAATGTTTCGGCGGGTACTTCGATATTCTCAATGGTAGTTCTTGAAAAGCTGCTCGATAATGTCTACACAGAGATAGATATGGTCGCAACGCCCGACGGAAAGCCTGTTGCGATGGTGCACTGCAACAACTGCTGCGCCGAGCTTGACGCGTGGGTCAAGGTGTTCGGCGAGTTTGCGCAGCTTTCGGGAAATTCGCTTGATAAGTCTGAGCTTTACACCATGCTGTATAAGAACGCGCTGACGGCAGACCCTGACTGCGGCGGCGTTGTCGCGTATAATTTCCTTTCTGGTGAGCCTGTTGCAGGCGTAGAGCAGGGCAGGCCCATGTATTACAGACGTGCCGAGGGCAGCTTCTCTCTTGCGAATTTCATGAGAGCGCAGCTTTATTCCTCTATGGCTACGCTGAAAATGGGCATGGAGATACTGACGGAATACGAAAACGTGCCTGTTGACAGGCTTACGGGACACGGCGGACTTTTCAAGGTCGGCGGCGTTGCGCAGCAGTTTATGGCTGACGGGCTTGGCGCAGAGGTTTCCGTAATGCAGACCGCAGGCGAGGGCGGCGCATGGGGAATGTCGCTGCTTGCGGCGTTCATGTCCGAGGGCGAGGGACTTTCGCTGCCCGAGTTCCTTAATGAACGCGTGTTCAAGTCGATGGAGAGCAGCACTGCGGCTCCCGAAAAGAGCGGAGCGGAGGGCTTCGCGAGGTTTATGGCGAACTACAAGCGCGGTCTTGCCGCACAGCGTATTGCAGAGTAAATCAGAGTATGACAAAGCTGTTCGTGTTTTAGCGGACAGCTTTTTGTCCCTCTTGCATAATTGTGGAATATCTGTTATAATAATACCGACAGAAAAAAGATGAGGGGTTATTTATGAGCAACGTTACTTACCAGTATATCCGCAAAAACAAGGATATCCAGACCTACATAAACTATGCCGACGCGGCGCTCAGCACCATCGGCTATACCGAGCATTCAAACGCCCATGTGGAGCGTGCTGCGGATACGGCGTATATGATACTCAGCACCTTGGAGTATGACGAGCGCACCTGCGAGCTTGCGCAGATAGCGGCGTATATGCACGATATCGGCAACGTGGTAAACCGCGTTGACCATGCTCAGAGTGGCGCTGTTATGGCGTTTCGCCTGCTGGATAATATCGGAATGCCCGCAGATGAGATATCGCTCATCGTGTCTGCCATCGGAAATCATGACGAGCACACAGCCGCACCCGTAACACCTATCGCGGCTGCGCTGATAATTGCGGATAAATCCGATGTAAGGCGTTCACGCGTGCGTTCAAAGGACGGAGAGTTTGTCCCGAGCGACGAAAACCTCGCCGCAGATATCCACGACCGCGTAAACTATGCGGTAGAGCGCTCCAAGATATATTTCTCAGAGGATAAAAAGGAGATAATACTGGAGCTTGACCTTGATCTGAAGATATCTCCCGTTATCGAGTATTTTGAGATATTCCTCACTCGTATGAACCTCTGCCGCCGCGCCGCGGAGAGCCTTGGTGTGAGCTTTGGATTGGTGATTAATAATTCGCGTATCCTGTGATTAATTTCACAAATTGATATATTGACGGTTTTAGGTGCGAAATGTGCTGAGATTTAATAAAAAACGTTGAAAATTTGAAAAAACACTTGAAATTCAGACGGAATTATAGTATCATATATGTAGTGGCTGTTTGTGCCGCAAATACCGTTATAAAGGAGAAAGTACAATGGTTTCGTTGCGCTCTTTCTTTGCACAAAACTCACATTCCTCCCGTTTTTACGGTATAAGTGCAACTAAATCACATTTTTAAGCGTTTTCGGCTGTATTGTAATATACAGCCTTTTGTTTTTTGACTATTTTCTGGAAAGGAATTATGATTATGGCTGATATCAAAAAGGTTGCCGTTATAATGGGCAGCGACAGCGATTTCCCCGTTGTAAAAAAGGCAGCGGAAGTTTTAAAGGAGTTTGGCGTTCCGTTTGAGCTTCATGTGCTTTCCGCACATCGCTCCCCCAGAGAGGTAGCAGTTTTTGCTTCCACTGCAAGACAGAACGGTTTTGGCGTTATCATCGCGGCAGCAGGTATGGCGGCTCATCTTGCGGGCGCAGTTGCGGGAAATACAACTCTTCCCGTTATCGGTATCCCCGTCAAGGCTAAGGCGCTTGAGGGCATGGACGCGCTTCTTGCGACAGTTATGATGCCCCCCGGAGTTCCTGTTGCTACAGTTGGCGTTGATGGCGCGGCTAACGCAGGCTATCTCGCAGTTGAGATACTCTCCGTTGCAAATGACGAGCTTGCAGAGAAGCTCGCTGCTTTCAAAAAGAAGCAGAACGAAAAGAACCTTGAGGCGGACAGAAAGATCGCCGAGATGGCAAATGAGATCTGATTACCTGAAACAGGAGATATAAAATGGGCGGTTTTTTTGGCGCGGCTTCAAAGAATGACTGTATAACAGATGTTTTCTTCGGAACCGACTATCACTCACATTTAGGAACAAAGCGCGGCGGTATTGCCGCTTACTCACCCGACAAGGGCTTTCAGAGGGCTATCCACAGCATTGAGAACTCGCCTTTCAGAACAAAGTTCGAAAAGGACGCAGTGGATATGCGCGGCAAGCTTTGCATAGGCTGTATCAGCGATACGCACCCGCAGCCTATCATCGTGCGCTCAAAGCTTGGAAGCTACGCTATTGCGAATGTCGGTGTCATCTCAAATGCCGATGAGCTTTTCAACGGCATCATGCAGATGGACTATGCAAGCTTTGAAACGCTGTCTAGCGGCGCTATCAACTCAAACGCGCTGGTGTCGGTGCTTATCGCGCACAAGGACAACTTCGTGGACGGTATCCGCTATGCGCAGAGAAAGATCGAGGGTACATTAAACCTCGCTATCATGACCGAGGACGGCATAATCTGCGCGCGCGACAGACTTGGTAGGCTTCCGATAATCATCGGCAAGCGCGGCGACGGCTTCTGCTTTTCGCTGGAGCATTTCGCTTTCCAGAAGCTTGGCTATGATACATATAAGGAGCTTCGCCCCGGCGAGATAGTGAAGATAACAGCCGATGGCTGCGAGGTGCTTGCAGAGGGCTATGAGGATATGCAGATGTGCACATTTATGTGGACATATTACGGATATCCTACCGCGGTTTACGAGGGCGTTACAGTTGAAACGATGCGCACCAGAAACGGCGAAATAATGGCTGAAACAGATATCAAAAACGGCAGGCTTCCCGACGTTGACTATGTGTGCGGCGTTCCAGATTCGGGCGTTCCCCATGCGATAGGCTATGCAAACAAGAGCGGTATTCCGTTTGCGCGTCCGTTTATAAAATACACTCCCACATGGCCGAGAAGCTTCATGCCGACAAATCAGGCGATGCGTAATATGGTCGCTAAGATGAAGCTTATCCCGATACATGAGCTTATTGAGGGCAAAAAGCTGCTTTTCGTTGACGACAGTATCGTGCGCGGCACGCAGATGCGCGAAACGGTCGAGTTCCTTTATGAGAACGGCGCTAAAGAGGTGCATATGCGCTCTGCTTGTCCGCCTATCATGTACGGCTGCAAGTATCTGAACTTTTCGCGTTCAAACTCTGAGATGGAGCTTATCGCGCGTCAGATAATCAACGAGCGCGAGGGCGCTGAGGGTGTTAAATACATAGCTGAATACAGCGACACAAAGACCGAGCGCGGACAGTATCTGCGCGACGAGATCTGCCGCAGGCTGAAGCTTACCTCGCTGGAATTCCAGACCCTCGAGGGTACGGTAAAGGCAGTGGGACTTCCCGAGTGCAAGCTTTGCAGCTACTGCTGGACAGGAAATATCCCGCCCGAAAGCCCCGAGTTTTTGCAGATGAGTATGCTGTAAGCATGGCGTTAAAGCTAAGACGATAATAAATACGATATAAAGGAGATAAACATTATGGAAAACAGCTACAGCGAAAGCTATAAAGCAGCAGGCGTTGACGTGACCGCAGGCTATGAGGCAGTGCGCCTTATGAAGGAGCACGTTGTAAGAACAAACACTCCCGGCTGTATCAGCGGTATCGGCGGCTTCGGCGGTCTGTTCCAGCTTGATATGACGGATATCAAGGAGCCTGTACTGGTAAGCGGTACAGACGGCGTAGGCACAAAGCTGAAGATCGCAATGCTTATGGACAAGCACGACACCATCGGTATCGACGCAGTTGCGATGTGCGTAAATGACATCATCTGCTGCGGCGCAAAGCCTCTGTTCTTCCTTGACTACATCGCTATCGGAAAGAACGTTCCCACAAAGGTTGCAGAGATAGTTAAGGGCGTTGCTGACGGCTGCGTTATGAGCGGCTGTGCGCTGGTTGGCGGCGAGACCGCAGAGCACCCCGGAATGATGCCCGATGACGACTATGATATCGCAGGCTATTCCACAGGTATCGTTGATAAGTCCAAGATACTTGATCCCTCCTCTATAAAGGCAGGCGACGCTATTGTCGGTATTGCTTCCAGCGGCGTTCACTCCAACGGCTTCTCTCTTGTAAGAAAGGTGTTCGATGTGAACGAGGAGAACATCAAGGTGTTCTATCCCGAACTCGGAAAGACCCTCGGCGAGGCTCTGCTTACTCCCACAAGAATTTATGTAAAGCCCGTGCTTGATGTTATCAGCAAGGTTACGGTAAAGGGTATCTCCCACATCACAGGCGGCGGCTTCTATGAGAATATCCCCCGTGTACTGCCTGAGGGCGTTTCTGCCAAGATCGACAAGAGCAGCTATGAGGTACCCGCTATCTTCAAGCTGATGCAGGAAAAGGGCAATATCTCCGAGCATGATATGTACAACACATTCAACATGGGTATCGGCATGATGCTTGTTGTAGACAAGGCTGACGCTGAAAAGACCGTTGAACTGCTCAAGGCAAACGGCGAGGAAGCATACATCATCGGCGAGACAGTTGCAGGAAACGACGGCGTTATATTTGCATAAGAATACTTTTTTCGGGAGCGGGCTTTTGTCTGCCCCCGAAACGGGTATATGAGGAAATATGGATATCGACCTTTTAAAGCAATTTCTGGTGATAG
>JAZNTS010000074.1:0-6023 GCA_045591905.1 Oscillospiraceae bacterium
GACGAGGTTCAGGCTATTCAGGATCAGGCTCCCGAAAAGCGTAAGCAGGCCGCTGTTACTCTCGAGGGTATCAAGGACGAATACAAGAAGCGCATGAAGGCGTAATAGCACCGTTTCACACTTGCTGACATAAAGCTGCACGCTTTGGCATAAATCTGACAAAGCGTGCAGCATATAGTTTACAAATAGTATAGGAGGAATAATTTTGAAATTCAAAAGAATCTCAGCAATAATTCTGGCAATATCCCTGATTTTAACGGTAAATGCAACGGCGCATGACAGCTCCGCAGAAAATCCCGCTTCGGCACAGGCCGAGGCTGAACTGCAGACCTCATACGACCGCACAAACCTCACCCCTGCAGAAGAACGCGCGATAATCAAGCGCTGGCTTGAAGAATACCCTGAAGCCACAGTCGGAGTATGCAACGGTATGCTGGTACTGGATACGCGTCCGCTTTCAGATTTTTCCACAGAAAGCGAGCCTGCTTGTATGCCAGGCTTTTCAATGGAGGAATATCTTGAGGAAAACCCCACGACCGAGGCTGACGACATTGTTTCGCAAACAGAGGAACAGCCTGCCGAGCTTTCCGTGTATGACAAAATTCAAACTGGTCTTTTTATCAGCATGAACTCGGAACAAAGGATAAAGGCTATAGAAAATGATTTTCTGACAGGCATTTCGCCTGAGGCACATTATGTTGCCTTTTGCGCTATGACGGAAGAGGAGCAATTGGCTGCCCTTAATAAATACTTGAAATACGATTCCGCTATTGAAGAAGCGCCACTGCAAACCTCATACGACCGCACAGACCTCACCCCCGCAGAGGAGCGTGCGATAATCGAACGCTGGCTTGAAGAATACCCTGAAGCCACAGTCGGAGTATGCAACGGTATGCTGGTACTGGATACGCGTCCGCTTTCCGATTTTTCCACAGAAAGCGAGCCTGCTTGTATGCCAGGCTTTTCGGCAGAAGATAATACAGAAAGTGAAGCTAACACAATAAGCCCGCGCATTATAGTAGACGATGATGAGCGAATACATATACCCAAACCAAGTGTTGCACCTTTTTCATATACCGCATATATCGTTTCTAGATTTAAAACAGGAAATAATACTTATGATCATGCTCAAGGAACTGCATTCTTCGTTGACAAGGACTTGCTTTTGACAGCAGGTCACTGTACATATCACCCTGATTACGGTTACGCAGATAAAATATATATTTTCCCTGGCGGCTGTGAGTCGAGTATAAGATACAGCGTGTCATATACAGCCTATGCAAGTAACCAATGGGTCAGTGATGCTAAGGATAAAGTTTTTCATGACTATGGTGTTATTAAGGTGCTCGTTGATATATCGCCCGGATACTATGCTTTAAGTGAAAAAACAAGTTCTCAGCTTAATTCGAAAAGCATTACATTATATGGTTTTCCAAACGATAAACCGTATAGCGGCACAAAGCCTGTCAGTGGCATTGGTAATTTTAATGAATTTTGGATAAGCACGGGGAACATTACTTCTTCAACAGCATATATGACTCAACATTATTTTTTCCATAGTGCAGACACAGAATCTGGTAACAGTGGCAGTCCCGTCTTCTTTACCGACAGCATTGGAACAGTGATTGGTATAAATACAGGAAATGCTGAAGGGTTCGATAGTAACTATGCATTACGAATCACAAATCCTATTATACAATTTGTAAACAAACATAAATAACCCGCACAAGCAAACTGTCAGCGGCTTTTGAGCGAAAACTATACAGCAAAAAATCGGCTTTTGATTAGTTCAAAACCCTATTTCTTTTTATTTATCCTTTATAACATGAACATCAAGCTGGTCATAAGGAATAGATATATTGTTCTCAATAAACGCAGCGCGCACCGCCTCGGTGGTTGCGAAATACACGTCCCAATAATCCGCGGTCCTGCACCACGGACGGGTCGCAATAACTACCGCACTTGCGCCGTGCTGAAGCATACGCACCGTAGGCTCGGGGGTCTTCAGCACCTTGGGATTGCTCTCAAGTACACCCAGAAGTATATCACGTGCCTTTTCATAATCGTCCTCATAGGAGATGGAAAAGGTAAGATCAACGCGGCGTGTGTCGTTGGTGGAATTATTGATAACAACAGCGTTTACTGCCTGACCGTTTGGAATGAATATCGCCTGATTAGAGCCTGAGTCAAGCCGCGTATGTACAATTGATATCTGTTTTACCGTGCCCTCAACGCCATTAGCAATAATATAGTCGCCTATCTTAAATGGCTTTGTTATCATAAGCACAAAACCGCCTGCGACATTGGAAAGGCTGTCCTGAAGTGCAAGACCTATCGCAACGCCCGCCGTACCGATAACCGTGATGACCGAGGTCGTTGGAATACCAAGCATAGACAGCACAACTATCAGAAGAACGACATACAGGACTATCCTTATGCACTGCTTTAAAAACTTCGACGCAGTAAGGTCTACCTTTGATTTATCAAGACCTTTTGAAATAAGCCAAAGCGCAAACTTACAAGCGACAAGACCTACTATTAGAATAACGATTGCAAACAATATAGTCGGCAGCGAATGGAGAAAGCTGTCAAGCAGCCCTTGAAAAAAGCCGCCTATCTTATCAAGCGCTTCCTCGGGCTTGTCAAACAGCTCGTTCACTTTGTCGCCAAGCGTTACTTCGTCAACAGCCTCTTTAGTCATCGCAGCTTCTGCCGTGGATATGAGCCTTATCATTTAAGCAGCTCCTCCAATCCCTGCACAGCCGCGTCAGCGTCACTCTCGCGGATAAGCACCGATATCTCATCAACGCCCGTTGTGATGAGAAGTATCATAGCGTCAATGCGGTTGAGCATATTGAACACCTTTGCTGCAAAGCCTGCCTGAGTTTCCATATCGCTCGTTTTTATAACTATCTTGCGGTTTCCCGAATTTATCATGGGCGTGATGGAATGCTTTTCGTTGAGCTGCTTCATAGCGCTAAGCAACTTACCCATATCGTCATCGCTGAGAGTAAATCCAAAGCCGAAGCGCTCGGACATAGGCGCTGTCATGGATATCATATCAATATTGATATCTGCCGCTGCAACTGCTGCAAGAGTGTCCTCCATTATAGTCTTGTAAAGAGGAACGTTGTTGAATGTAACAGCGGATACGTTTTCTGTAACAATAATGCTCATATCAATTCTCCTTTATCAGATCGGACATCGCATACAGTCCTGCGGGCTTTCCTGCAAGGAATACCGCCGCATTCACCGAGCCAACGGCAAATACTTCCTTGGACTGCGCGGAGTGTGAAAGCGTGATCACCTCATCGCGACCTGCAAAAATGATGTCGTGGTCGCCGACTATGGTACCGCCGCGAATAGCGTGCATTCCTATCTCGTCTGCACCGCGCTCCTTACGTACGTTGTGGCGGTCGTATACAAAATGCTTGCTGTTGGAAAGCTCCTCGTTTATCGCCTCGCCTATCATGATGGCAGTGCCCGAGGGCGCGTCTTTTTTGAGATTGTGGTGCTTTTCAACTATCTCGATATCAAACTGTCCGCCGAGTATCTGGGTAGCCTTTTTTGCAAGCTCCACGAGCAGATTTATTCCGAGCGACATATTGAATGTGAAGAACACAGGAATCTGTGCGGAAGCCGCAGTTATCTGCGCTCTCTCCTCATCGGAGTAGCCTGTTGTAGCAAGCACCAGCGGAACACTGTTCATCTTGCCGTAATTCAGCAGGTCGGGCAGTGCCGAGGGGTGAGAAAAGTCGATAATAACATCGGGCTTAACGGGCAGATCAAACACCTTACGGTATATCTCAAAGCCGCCGTAGTTTTCACCCTGAAGATCAATGCCCGCGATTATCTCACAGTCGGTGCGCTTTGCGCAAATATCCGCAATAACTCTGCCCATCTTGCCGCACGCGCCTGTAATAGCTATCTTAGTCATGTTTTACGTCCTAACCTTTCGTTTTACTAAACCGCCGCACCCTTGCGGGGTGCGGCAGAAGCGATATTACTTTATCTTGCCTACAAGTCCGAGAGCGTCCATCTCAGCACGGAGAGCCGCGATCTGCGCGTCGGTCATGCGGTACAGAGGAAGTCTGCACTCGCCTGCGTCGAAGCCCATGATATTGAGCGCTTCCTTTGCGGGAATGGGATTCACGTCCATAAACAGAGCCTTTTCAAAGCCCAGTATCTTCTTCTGGATAGCGAGAGCCTCCTCACGCTTGCCCTCTAAAAACAGCATTACTTCATCGTGCTTTTCCTGTGGCATAAGGTTAGAGGTTACGGAGATAACGCCCTTGCCGCCGATAGCCAAAGCAGGAAGCACCTCGTCATCGTTGCCGGAATAAATGTCAAGATCTGTGTATGCGGCGATCTGCATCATAAGGCTCATGTTGCCGCTTGCTTCCTTTGTTGCAACGATGTTCTTGTGTGCGGCACACTCTTTGTAGCAGTCGATGGAAATGCCCATGCCTGTTCTTGTAGGAACATTGTACAGCACAATGGGAACATTCACACTGTCTGCAATTGCAAGAAAATGCTTTGCAAGTCCTCTCTGAGAGGTCTTGTTATAGTAGGGAGTCACCTGAAGCAGAGCGTCGGCGCCGACCTTTTCAGCTTCCTTGGAAAGCTCAATAGCATAGCCTGTGTCGTTGCTGCCTGTGCCTGCAATTATCGGAACACGCTTAGCTGCGCGCTCTACTGTAAAGCGGATAGCCTCGATGTGCTCCTCATCTGTCATGGTGGAGGCTTCGCCTGTCGTGCCGCAAACTACGATAGCATCAATGCTGTTTTCGATCTGAAAATCAATCATTCTGCCGAACTCCTCATAGTTGATGGAGCCGTCAGCGTGCATAGGGGTCACGATAGCGGTAGCCGCACCTGTGAAAATTGTGTTACTCATGTTAAATACCTCATATTCAATGAGGAATGAGGATTGAGGAATGAGAAATTTATGTATCGGCTATCGCCGATATATCTAAATACGTTCGATGCAGTGAACATATTAATTCCTAGTTCCTGATTCCTGATTCCTAATTAGTCAAAGTAGCCCTTTGCTGCATACAGCTCAGCCATCAGAACTGCGCCGCCTGCTGCACCTCTCAGTGTGTTGTGGGAAAGGCATACGAACTTGTAGTCGTACTGTGTATCCTCGCGCAGTCTGCCGATAGATACTGCCATACCGCCCTCGAGGTTTCTGTGCAGCTTAGCCTGAGGCATATTGTCCTCTTCAAAGTAGTTAAGGAACTGCTTGGGAGCAGAGGGAAGATCAAGCTCCTGAGGAACGCCCTTGAACTCCTTCCAGATGTTAAGGATCTCTTCCTTGCTGGGCTTGTTCTCAAACTTTACGAATACTGCTGCGAAGTGACCGTTGGAAACGGGAACACGCAGGCACTGTGTTGTGATGCAGGGGGACTCTGCCTTAACGATCTTGCCGTCCTTGATCTCTCCCCAAACCTTCAGAGGCTCCTGCTCGGACTTTTCTTCCTCGCCGCCGATAAAGGGAATGAGGTTGTCAACCATCTCGGGCCATGTCTCAAAGGTCTTGCCTGCGCCCGAAATTGCCTGATATGTACAAGCGAGAACGTCCTTGATGCCGAACTTTCTCAGGGGAGAGAGTGCGGGAACATAGCTCTGGATAGAGCAGTTGGACTTAACAGAGATAAAGCCGCGCTTTGTGCCCAGACGCGCCTTCTGAGCCTCAACGATAGCCATGTGCTCGTCGTTGATCTCGGGGATAATCATGGGAACATCGTCTGTGAAACGGTGTGCGGAGTTGTTGGACATAACAGGGCACTCAGCCTTTGCATACTTCTCCTCGAGAGCCTTGATCTCGTCCTTCTTCATATCAACCGCGCAGAAAACGAAGTCAACGCCTTCGCTTACTTCCTCAACCTTGGATGCGTCCCAAACGACCATGTTTGCATACTGCTCGGGCATGGGAGCAGCAAGCTTCCAACGACCTCCAAGTGCTTCGGTATATGTCTTTCCTGCAGAGCGGGGGCTTGCAGCAAGCTTAACAACGTCAA
>JAZNTS010000075.1:0-7209 GCA_045591905.1 Oscillospiraceae bacterium
CCTGCCGATAACCATCTACTCGATGGTGCGCAGAAAGGTATCTCCCGAGATAAACGCACTATCAACGATACTTTTCGTTGTCGTTGTTGTTGTGCTTATCGTGAAAAATATCATTGAAAACCGCCGCTACAGAAATACGGCGTCAGGAAAGGCGGATTACTGATGGATATTAAACGTATTACTTCTGCCGCCGCTTCCCTGCTGCTTTGTGCGGGACTTCTCTGCTCCTGCTCGGGCAGTGAGAATACTGAAGCCGAAAGCACCGAAGCCGAGGAGATAGAAGCCCAGACCCTCACTGTAGAGGATATTAAATACTACACCCGTTTTCAGAACGACAATCTTTCAATAAACGTGTTCAACTGGGGCGAATATATCTCTACCGGCGCTGACGAGGGTACGCTGAATGTCAACGCGGAGTTCACGAAGCTTACGGGTATAAAGGTTAACTACACGACCTACGCCTCCAACGAGGATCTTTATTCAAAGCTCAAAAACGGCGGCGCAAGCTATGATGTTGTCATTCCCTCCGATTACATGATATCAAAGATGATAAACGAGGAAATGATACAGCCGATAGACCTCGAAAATGTACCGAATTTCAAGTACATCATGGACAACTTCAAAAATCCCGCATACGACCCCGAAAATCTCTACTCAGTGCCCTACACATGGGGCACTGTGGGAATAATCTACAACACAACTCAGATAGATGTTCCAGAAGAGGAAATAGACTGGGATATCCTGTGGGATTCCACCTATGCAGACCAGATATTGATGTTCGACAATCCGCGCGACGCATTCGCTATTGCCGAAATAATGGAGGGCTTCTCCATCAACACCGAAAACGGCGACGAGCTGATAATCGCGTCTGAGCGCTTAAAGGAGCAGAAAAGCGTTGTTCAGGCGTATGTCATGGACGAGATATTCGACAAGATGGCTTCAGGCGACGCGTGGATAGCTCCGTATTACGCGGGCGACGCACTTACTATCCTCGAAGAAAACGAGGATCTTGCATTCGTTGTCCCCAAAAGCGGCACAAACCTCTTTGTTGACGCAATGTGTATTCCCGTGGGAGCAAAGCAAAAGGAAGCCGCGGAGATGTATATAAACTTCATGTGCGAGCCTGATATCGCGTTTGCGAATATCGACTACATCTGCTATTCAACTCCGCACACAGCGGCTTTTGATATGCTTGACGAGGAAACGCAAAACGACCCTGTTTCCTACCCGAGCGACGAATATATCGCAGAAAACACAACGGTTTTCGTAAACCTCTCGGACGAAGCAAACGCAAAGATGCAGGAGCTTTGGACGGAAATGAAGTCAGCTCAGCCTGAGGGCAGCAATCAATGGATAGTACCTGTGTTCCTTGCGCTTTGCATTGCGGCGACAATCGCGATACTGATACGCCGCTACATCAAAAACAAAAAGGATATTTTTTAACAACACACAAAGCATCGTCATATCGGCGATGCTTTTTGTATCCATAAATAAAAATCATCTTGATTTTTAAACGCTTAGGTGGTATAATTCATATTGCTACATTCTTTTTATCAGCAAGGAGAACTACAATGAACAACGCACTTGAGGAGCTTTCGCGCGAACAGCTCATACAGCTTATTGAATTATACTCAAAAAATTGGCTCGCGATGGACGGCGTGTGGTTTCAGTCAGTTGAGCGTAAGCTCGGCATGGACGAAGCCATGTACCATGACGCGGAGGCTTGGCGTAGCTTTACCGTTATTGAAGCCAAAAGACTGAAGCAGTTTCTGGGGCTTCCCGAGAGAGCGGGGCTTAAGGGACTTAAAAAGGCACTTTCGCTGAGGTTTTACGCAAACATAAACAGCGACGAGTGCATTATCAGCAGTAACACGCTTATCTATCGCAGCATTGAATGCAGAGTGCAGACGGCAAGAAAAAGAAAGGGCATGGAGCTTCACCCGTGCCGCGAGGTAGGTATAATCGAATACTCGGGCTTTGCAAAGGTCATAGACGACCGTATTACCTGCCGCTGTCTTAGCTGCTATCCGCAGATAACGGACGAAAGCTGCTGCTGTGCGTGGGAATTTACACTTAACGAGAACACGGTCTGAATATTTTCTGAAATCTCGGTGAAAGCCTTGATGTCACAGGAAAAAAGTGATATAATTAAGAAAAAATTTTCGAATGGAGATATTAAAATGAAACGTTATGGAATGCTTGCATTGGCTCTTTCTGTTATACTTACGGCTTCCGCTTGTTCGGGAGGAAGCTCCTCGGAGAGCGGCACGGACGATACTTCCGCACCCTCGGGGAACTCACAGGGCAGCACGTCAGGCGGTGCTCAAGGCGGCTCATCGGACAGCACTCAAGTCCCTGTTATCACAGCCGATCCCGTGAATGTTGTTGACAGCGAGAACGCTTTCAGCAAAAAGGATCTTGAAGCTCCCGACACAAAGGGCGCGGTAGCGATAAAGCTTAACGGCGATACTGCCGAATGCACCAACAGCGGCGTAAAAATATCAGGCGGCACGGTCACTATCACATCGGCGGGAACTTATGTAATTTCGGGCACTTTAAACAACGGAATGATCATCGTTGACGCGGGAAGCTCCGACAAGGTCACTCTTGTGCTTGACGGTGCTGACATCACAAGCGCTGAGAGCGCTGCGCTTTATGTGCGACAGGCTGACAAGGTGTTTGTATCTCTTGCAAAGGACAGCGAAAACAGCCTTAAAAACGGCGGCACTTTCAAAGCGCTCGACGAAAACGACATTGACGCGGCAGTGTTCTCAAAGGACGATATCACTTTCAACGGCGAGGGCAGTCTGACTGTGGCTTCACCGGCGGGACACGGTATCCTTTCCAAGGACGAACTTACAGTAGCAGGCGGCAGCTACAGCATTACAGCGGCTTCGCATGGTCTACGAGCAAACGACGCTATCAATGTAACAGACGTGGATATGACAATTTCGGCTGGCAAGGACGGTATGCACTCGGATAATTCCGATGACGCGGCGCTCGGTACGCTCTATATAAAGAACGGTAAATTTGATATCACCAGCGACGGCGACGCACTGAGCGCCTCCGCTTCCCTGCAGCTTGACAACGGCGAGTATAAGCTCACCTGCGGCTCTGAACAGACAACATCGGGCAGCGGCAGCACCAAGGCAATCAAGGCAGGCGGTGATATCGCAGTGAATAACGGCAGCTTCAGCATAAACTGCGCCGATGACGCAGTGCACTGCGACGGCGCTATCACAGTATGCGGCGGCTCTCTTGAAATATCCACAGGCGACGACGCTTTCCATTCAGGCGGACTTCTCACGGTAAACGGCGGCGCTATCAATGTCACCGACAGCCTTGAGGGCTTTGAGGGACAGAGCATTGAAATAAACGACGGATATATCACACTGCGCGCAAATGACGACGGCATGAACGCTGCAGGCGGCAACGATGAAAGCGGCTTCGGCGGATGGGGCGGCGATCGTTTTGGCGCTTCCTCCGACAGCTATATCAACATTAACGGTGGCACACTGAGAATAAACGCAGACGGCGACGGTATCGACTCTAACGGCAGCATTAACGTCACAGGCGGCGCTACCTATGTTTCAGGTCCCACAAACGGCGGCAACAGCGCACTTGACTACGGCGCAGGCGCGAATATCACAGGCGGTATCTTCGTTGCGGCAGGCTCCTCACAGATGGCAGCAGGCTTCACCTCTGCCGAGGGACAGGGCGCTGTTTTACAGAATATCAACGCACAGACGGCTGAAGGCGTTGTTGAACTTAAAAAAGCTTCTGGCGAAGTCGTGTTCTCATGGCAGCCCGAAAAGACCTACTCCTCCATCGTGCTGAGCTGTCCCGAGCTTAAACAGGGCGAAAGCTACACGCTCACCTGCGGCGGCAACAGCTTCGACATCACTATGACCGAGCTGCTCTACGGACAAGGCATGGGCGGTCACATGGGAGGCGATATGGGCAACCCCATGCAAGGAGGACATATGGGCGGACGAGGCGACAAGATGCCTCCTGATGGAGATATGATGCCTCCAAGCAGCGATATGACACCGCCTAACGGTGATATGACGCCCCCAACGATCTAAAAACAAGACCACCCTTTCTGCTTTATGCAGAGTGGGTGGTCTTTTGTTATGTAACAGATTCGGCGTCTTGCTTCGGGAACTTTCTGCGCATTATTATAAAGCAGATGAAATGCGCGATAAAGGTTATTCCCCAAGAGAGCGGATAGGACAAAAACAGCATAAATTCCGTGTGATACTCGGGTATCGTGAACACGGTGAATATCCACAGTATCCTAAGACCACACGCGCCGAGGAGCGAAACTATGGTGGGGGCTATCGAATAGCCCATGCCGCGGATAGCGCCGACTATGCAGTCCATAAGTCCGCAGGAAAAATAAAATCCGCAGACAAGACCCATTCGCGTAAGACCCGGCTGGATTATTTCGGGGCGTGGGTCGTATATTCCAAGCAGGAACTCTCCGAAAATATAGCAGAGATTTCCGAGTATGAGTCCCGTAAGCGCCGCACAGCCGCAGGCTATCACAGCAATTCGGTTTATTCTGCTGTATTTTGCGCCGCCAATGTTCTGACTTGTAAATGTGAGCGCGCCTTGCGAGAAAGAGTTCATCGAAACCCACACAAAGCCCTCAATACTTGCCGCTGCGGCACTTCCCGCCATTACGACAGAGCCGAAGCTGTTTATCGAGGATTGGATAACAACGTTTGAAAGCGAGAACACAACGCCCTGTATTCCCGCGGGGATTCCAACGCCGAGTATCTTCAGGCACACTGCTTTTTCCGGAAGCATTTTCTTGAAGCTGAATTTAAACGCTCCCTCCTCGCGCATGAGGCACATAACGATAAGCGCAGCGGAAATGCACTGCGATATCACGGTTGCAAGAGCAACGCCTGCAACGTCCATCTTGAACACGATAACGAACAGCAGATTCAACAGCACGTTTATCACGCCCGAAAGCGCGAGATAGTACAGCGGGCGCTTGGTGTCGCCCTTTGCACGAAGCAGCGAGCTGCCGAAGTTATACACCATCATTGCGACCGTTCCCGCGAAATAAATCCGCAGATATGTCGCTGACAGCGAGAGCACCTCGGGCGGTGTTTGCATTAGCTCCAGAAACCTTTCGGCGAAGATAACTCCGACCGCTGTGAGGATAAGACCGCTCACAACGCTCAAAAACAGCGAGGTGTGAACTGCCCTGCTGACGTTTTTATCGTCCTTTGCGCCGAGGAAGCGTGACGCCACGACGTTTGCGCCTGTGGAAACGCCGAGAAACAGATTAGTTATCAGATTGACGAGCGATGATGTTGAACCGACCGCCGCAAGAGAATTATCGCTTGCGTAATTTCCCACAACGATGATATCGGCAGCGTTGAACAAAAGCTGCAAAACGCTGGACAGCATCAACGGAAGCGTGAGCTTTAACAGCTTAGGAAGTATCGGCCCGCTGCACATATCAAGCTCGTATTTTTTTGCTGACATGATTACGCCTTTCTTTTGTATATCTTTTTTAGCATATCAATTTTAGCACAAACAAAGTCCCATGTCAAGCATTATCGCACTTGGTTCATCTGATACCGTACTTCTCGATGATATAATCCATATCCTTGTCGCCTCTGCCCGAAAGGTTTATCAGTATAGAGCCGCGGCCCATCTCCTTTGCAAGCTTCATTGCATAAGCAACGGCGTGAGAGCTTTCAATAGCGGGGATTATACCCTCCATGCGCGACAGCTTGAAGAAAGCGTCGATGGTGTCATCATCGTTCACTACATCGTATTTAACTCTGCCGAGGTCGCGCAGAAAAGCGTGTTCGGGGCCTGAAGACGGATAGTCAAGACCGCTTGCAACCGAGTAAACAGGGGCAGGCTCGCCGTTTTCGTCCTTTAGCATAATGCTGTTGAAGCCGTGCATAACGCCCTCTGTGCCGTATTTCAGACTTGCCGCATGGTCACCGAGCTTTTCTCCCCTGCCGAGCGGCTCAACGCCGTATATCTCAACAGGGTCGTTGAGGAAGCCTGCGAACATACCCGCAGCATTTGAGCCGCCGCCGACACAGGCAACGACCGCGTCGGGAAGCTCGCCCGTCATTTCGATGAACTGCTCTCTCGCTTCAATGCCGACAACGCTCTGGAAATCGCGCACCATCATCGGGAACGGGTGCGGGCCTACGACCGAGCCTATGCAGTATATCGCATCCTTATATTCCTTGGTGTAAGCCTCGAATGCCGCGTCAACAGCCTCTTTGAGCGTCTGAAGTCCGTGTGTTACCTCAACGACATTTGCGCCGAGTATCTTCATTCTTGCAACATTGGGAGCCTGTTTTTTGATATCCACAGCGCCCATGTAGATATCGCATTCCAGTCCGAAATAAGCCGCCGCTGTCGCAAGCGCTACGCCGTGCTGACCCGCGCCTGTTTCTGCGATGACCTTTTTCTTGCCCATATATTTTGCAAGCAGCGCCTCGCCCATGCAGTGGTTAAGCTTGTGCGCGCCTGTGTGATTGAGGTCCTCGCGCTTTACATAAAGCTGCACGTTTCCAAGGCTGCCCGAAAGGCGCTCAAGATAGGATATCGGCGTGGGTCTGCCCTGAAATTCCTTACGTATCCTGCGAAGCTCCGCAATAAATTTGCTGGACTTGCAGATGGTAAAATAAGCCTCGGTTATCTCATCCATAGCCTTTTTAAGGTCATCGGGAATATAGCTTCCGCCGTATCTTCCGAAGTAGCCGTCCATGTCGGGGTAGTTCTTAAAGTAGGTCTCAAAATCAATTCCGTTGCAGTTCATAATAAATTCCTCCGTAAAGTAAAATGTGTTGTTTTTGTGTTATCTTAGTTATACGGAGCGGCGCCATCGCTTTGTAAGTAAAATCATAATCGTTCCTCCATTTGATAAGCTATATCTTTGTCGGAGAAAACAAAAACGCCCCGACAAAAACACAAAGTTTCTGTCAAGGACGAATAAAACTATCCGCGGTGCCACCTTGATTCGCAGCAAAGCTGCGCGCTTAGCAGGATACCAACATATCCCCGACAACTTACGTATGCCAACACGTCGCAGAATACTCTGTGCATTTGCACATTTGACTGCGCCCTCAGCGGTCCATTTGATAACCTGTTTTTCACCCGACTCTCAGCAACGCGGGCTCTCTGTAGAAGCATAATTACCTTTATCTCCGCCTCAACGGTTTC
>JAZNTS010000076.1:0-15826 GCA_045591905.1 Oscillospiraceae bacterium
AGCCTTGGCAGTATTCCATACAGGGTACACGCCCCGAGGCTGAGAAGATAACTGCTCAGTCGGCTTATGAAGCGTATCGGAAAATGCTTAAAAACGGCAGGATAGAGATAATGGCGGTCGGCTGCAGTGATTTCTTAAAGACCGAGGAAACGCTCACACAAGCATTTTTGCAGCTTGAAAGAGGCGAGGTGTTCAAGCCGTCTGTGACGCCGAGCATACTTAAATCCGAGCTGTGCAGTTTTACCGAAACGATGTCGATGCAGCAGGCGATAGTGCGTATGTATTTCAAGGCTCCCGATATGGGCGACAGGTATGCGGGCGCACTGCTGTCAACGATACTCGGAGGAATGACCACATCGAGATTTTTTATGAATATCCGCGAGAAGCAGTCCTTGTGCTACTATTGCAGCTGCTTTTCCAATCGTTTCAAGCGCACGATAACAGCCTATGCGGGCGTTGAGGCGCAGAATGTTCAAAAGACCGTGGACGCGGTGCTTGCGGAGTTTAAAGATGTCTGCGAGAACGGCGTTTCCGAGGACGAGCTTGCGAGGGCGAAGCTTGAAATAATAAACAATGCTAAATCGGTCTATGACAGTGTTCACGCTATCGCTTCATGGTATGTTTCACAGCTTATGGACGAGCGTGTGCTGACCATTGAGGAGTATATTGCAGAGGTGGAAAAGGTCACACCCGAGCGCATTCAGGCTGCTTGCAGGCAGTACAAGCCCGATACACTCTACACACTTACGCCGGAGGTGGAAAATGATGCTTGAAGAGATAACCAGCTCACGCCTTGGCGAGAAGTGTTATAAATACACGCACAGCAGCGGCGTTACAGTTTGCCTGTGCCCAATGGAAAGCTATTCCACGGTAAACGCGCAGTTTGCTGTGAAATTCGGCTCGGAGGATTGCAGTTACCGTATAAATGACGGGGAAACAATAAGTATTCCCGATGGCACGGCGCATTATCTTGAACACAAGCTGTTTGAAAGCCCCGAAAAGGACGCTTTCGCGCTGTTTGCCGAAACAGGCGCGTCCTGCAATGCGGTAACGTCTTACGACAGCACTTGTTATTATTTCACTTGTGCCGACAATTTTGAGAAAAATCTTGAGATACTGCTGGATTTTGTGCAGCACCCGCATTTCACTCCCGAAAACGTTGAAAAGGAGCGCGGTATAATCTCTCAGGAGATTACTATGTATCTCGACAATCCCTCATGGCGTGTGCTTATGGAGCTGTTAAAGGGAGTGTACCGCGAAAATCCCATAAAGACAGATATAGCAGGCTCGGTGGAAAGTATCTCGGAGATAACCGACAAGATACTTTACGATGTTTATGACGCATTTTATGCGCCCTCAAATATGTATATCAGTATTGCGGGCAATTTTGACATGGACAAGGCAATCGAGGTGTGCGAGCGCTGTCTGAAGAAAAGGCAGCCCGTAAGGGTTGAGAGCATAGCTCCCGTTGAGCCTTATGAGGTTGTATGTCACCGCACCGAAATGAAGATGCCTGTCGCAAAACCGCAGTTTGCCGCGGGCTTTAAGCGTCCCGACGCAAACGGACAGGAGTCTGTGGACGAATATATTTATCTGAACATGATAATGGATATAATCTTCGGCGACACCTCAGAGTTTTTTGTGCGTATGCGTGACAGCGGCGCGATAAACGATGCGTTCAAGGTAACGGTGTTTTCGGGCAGAGGCTACACACTGCCGCTTGTAAACGGAGAGTCAGACGACCCCGACGCAGTGTTTGAGGAGATGAAAAAGGAGATACGCAAATTCAAGGAAAAGCTTCCCGATAGAGGACTTTTCGAGCGTATCAAGAAGATGAATTACGGCTATGTTGTGCGCGGCTATAACAATACCGAGTCCGTGTCGCAGTATATGCTGGATATGGCACTGCTGGGCGTTTCGCCGTATGCGATGGCGGAAAGCGTTGCAAATGCGTCATATGATGAGATGTGCAGACGGCTCATGTCTATAGACGAGGAGAACTCCTGCATTTCAATAATTTACCCTATCTGATGGAGGAACAAATTTTATGTTGGCATTAAATCATATCGCTTCGGCGGTAACAGAGGAGCTTGAAGTACAGTTTCCAAACCTGTTCGACGGGCTTACGATAACCTATTTCAGAGGCTTTGAGCTGTTTGGTATACCGATATACTGGTACGGCGTGCTTATTGCGGTCGGCGTGGTTCTTGCGTATATTTATGCTCATATGCGCAGAAAGCAGTTCGGTATAGACGGCGACAGAATGTTTGATGTTGTGTTCGTTGCGCTTATCGGCGGATTTTTCGGCGCAAGGCTTTATTACTGCATTTTTGCGGGCGGCTACGACTTTATCACGTTTTTCACCGATATACGAAACGGCGGACTTGCGATATACGGCGGCTTGATAGGCGCGCTTCTGGTCGGAATCGTAATGTGCAAGCTGCGTAAGGTGAAGATACTTGCGATGTTCGATATAGCGTCTATAGGCTTCCTTATCGGTCAATGCATGGGACGCCTCGGAAACTTTGTAAATCAGGAGTGCTACGGTGCAGCAACCGAGCCTGATTATTTCCTCGGCATGACAGGAACTATCATCAGCTCCGAGGTCGAGGCTGAAACACTCGTGCACCCCTGCTTCCTTTATGAGAGCCTGTGGTGTCTGCTTGGCTTCGCACTGCTGCATTTCTATTCAAAGAAGCTTCGCAGCTATGACGGAGAGATATTCCTGCTCTACTGTGTTTGGTACGGACTGGGAAGATTTTTCATCGAGGGTCTGCGCACCGACAGCCTATATATCGGCGAAACGGGAATAAGAGTATCTCAGCTTGTTGCGGCGATAGCGTTCTTTGCGGGACTTATCCTGTTTATTGCGTTCAAGGTCATCACCGAGAAAAAGAATATACCGCTTTGGGTCAATTCCGAGGCTTGGGCGGCACAGCAGGAGGAGTTTAAAAAGCTTGCTGATGAAAAGACTGCAAAGAAAGCTGCTAAGGATGGAGTGGCTAAGAGCATACTTGCCGATGACGCTGACGCGGTAACGCTTGATGATGGCGAAAGCCACGAAGATGAAGAGGATAACGACGATACCATCGATGAAGATGAAGAAGACAGCGACAACGGAAACGAAAATGATGAGATTCAGGCGGAGGACAGCTCCGATGATATTAACGACAATGAAAGCGAGGAATAAACAATGGCAGCACAGATAATTGACGGAAAAGCGGTATCTGCAAAGGTCAAGGAAGAGGTAAGACAGGAGATAGAGCGCGAGGGTCTTGAGGTAGGTCTTGCGGTAGTTATCGTAGGCGACGACCCTGCAAGCCGCGTTTATGTGAATAACAAGAAAAAGGCGTGCGAGGTATGCGGAATAAAGAGCTATGAATACGCGCTTCCCGCTGAAACTACCGAGGAAGAGCTTCTGGAGCTTGTAGATACTCTTAATGCTGATGAAAAGGTAAACGGTATCCTTGTTCAGCTTCCTCTGCCGAAGCACCTCGATGAAGAAAAGGTCATCGAGCGCATTTCTCCCATGAAAGACGTTGACGCGTTCCACGCCGCAAATGTGGGCAAGATAATGATAGGAAACTATGCGTTTCTGCCTTGTACTCCCGCGGGCTGCATGGAGCTTATCCACAGTGCGGGTATTGACGTAAGCGGCAAGGAGTGCGTGGTCATCGGACGCTCCAACATCGTAGGCAAGCCAATGGCTATGCTGCTTCTGCACGAAAACGGCACTGTTACCGTCTGCCACTCCAGAACAAAGGATCTGAAAGAGGTTTGCCGCCGCGCAGATATTCTGGTTGCGGCAGTGGGCAGAGCAGGCTTTGTTACCGCTGATATGGTTAAGGACGGCGCTGTTGTTATAGATGTAGGAATCAACCGCAACGCAGACGGAAAGCTGTGCGGTGACGTGGCTTATGACGAGGTTGCCGAGAAAGCATCTTTCATCACTCCCGTACCCGGCGGCGTAGGACCTATGACTATCGCAATGCTTATGAAGAACACTGTCATGGCAAAGCGTATCCAGAGCAAATGAAAAATCAGGCAAAGCCTTTCCTTAAAAATGCGCTGATACTTACCGCTGCGTTGGTACTTATTGTGGTATGTATGCGTGAGTGGGGTGCCGCTCAGATACTTATAGTGGTGCTCGTGGCGGCGCTTGCAGGCGCACAGTGGGCGCTGTGGGTGTATATGAGGAAAACTAAATGACGAGTGATGTGTATGCTTTGTAAATCGCATTGACCCGAAAAGCTATCGGGGCGGAAATTCACCCTGATAGAGTGGTTTCTGCCCCGTTGTTTATCTGTTAAAGCCCGAAGCTTACCGACAGCGCGTCGTTCACCTGTGACATGGCGGAGCTGTCAAGCTCTCCCATGCGCTCCTTGAGCCGTCTTTTGTCCAATGTACGAACCTGCTCCAGCAGGACGACCGAGTCCTTTGCAAGTCCGCAGGAGGCGGCATTCAGCTCGATATGTGTCGGCAGCTTGTTCTTTTCCTTTTGACTTGTTATTGCGGCGGCTATAACAGTGGGACTGTGCTTGTTGCCAATGTCGTTCTGCACGATCAGCACAGGTCTTATCCCGCCTTGCTCAGAACCTACAACGGGACTGAGGTCCGCATAGTATATCTCCCCGCGTTTTACTAACATTTTGTGATCATTCCTTTCTGGTTATTCCCGATCTTCGCGATCTCCGTCGTGAATATTATTGCCCCGTGGGACAAAGTTATTCAGCGCTGATAGTGATGACCATTACATTTTATTCCATCGGGACAATTCTTGTTAATTTCCCGCCGAAAAGGAGTTTTTTATGCCCGAATTGACATGGGACAGGCTGCTGTCATCGAAAAGAAGCAGGGAAAATGTCCGCAAAAATCCTAATGATGTTCGCTCGGAGTTCCGCAAGGATTATCACAGGATAGTCGGCAGTGCGTCCTTTCGCAGACTTCAGGATAAAACACAGGTGTTTCCGCTTGACAGAGGCGATTTTGTTCGCACACGGCTTACGCATTCGTTGGAGGTATCCTCTTTTGCGGAGTCAATATGCGACACTGCGCTTATGCGGCTGAGCAGCGAGGGTCGCACCGAGATAACCTCGGAGGTGCGCGAGTCGTGCTGCGATATACTCAGGTGCGCGGGGCTTGTGCATGACATCGGAAATCCGCCGTTTGGGCATTTCGGTGAATATACGATACGCGAGTGGTTCGGGCTGCACTTGTCGGCACTCAGCTTCTGCGGGGAGCCTGTAAATGCGCTGCTGTCAGAGCAGATGAAGCACGATCTATTGAATTTCGAGGGCAACGCACAGGCGCTTAGGGTGCTGACTAAGCTGCATTATCTTATAGATGAGCATGGAATGAATCTGACCTATGCGCTGCTGAATACAATAATCAAGTACCCCGTGACATCGCTTGGAATAAATAAAAAGAGCGGCGATATCAAGGACAAGAAGATGGGCTACTACTGCACGGAGCAAAGGCTGTACGATGATATTTCAGGAGCAACTGCCGCAGCAGGCTGCCGCTATCCGCTGACTTTTCTGCTGGAGGCGGCTGACGATATCGCATACAAAACGGCGGATATTGAGGACGCTGTCAAAAAGGGCATGATAAGCTGCACGCAGCTTATGTCGGAGCTTCGCAGCTTTGCGGCGCGCTGTGATGACGCGGCTCAGAAAAGGACCTTGGAGTCTTCTGCGGAGCGTCTTGAAAAGTGTCTTGAAAGAGCAGTCGCAAACCGTATGCCTGACCCCGAGCACAATGCCGTGCAGAACTGGATCATACGAATGCAGGGGATAATGATTTATTCCGCGTCAGACGCATTTGCTGATAACTATGATCTGATAATGCGCGGCGAGATGAAGCGCGAGCTGCTTTCGGCTTCGCCTGCAAGGGCTTTGAGTGAAGCGCTCAGCAATATTGCGTACAGGTATGCGTTCAGCTCAAAGGAGATACTTAAGATAGAGCTTTCCGTCAGCACGATGATGGATTTTCTGCTTGATAAGCTTACGGGGGCGGCGCTTAGATTTAACACCGACAGTGAAAAGATAACTGACAAAAAACTCATTTCAGTTATTTCGCAGAACTATGTCAAAATATGCCTTATGGAGTGCGAGGGCAGGTCAAAAGCCGAGCAGGCGTATCACAGGCTCATGCTGGTTACGGATTATATCTGCGGCATGACCGATGGCTTTGCAAGGGAGCTTTACCGTGAGATAAGCGGTATTTCGTAATAGATTAATGCTGAAGACTTTGCGTTGCTTCGGTGAAAGTGAGGGTTTGGTATGGACGATTTGACAAGAGCAAGAGAAATCGGAGATTACGGTAGGAAAGAGGAGATCCCGCTTATCCGCAAAGGTTCGTTCAAATGCTCGTATAATCATGAGATGGTGTTTCTTCTCGTTGCAGCGGGACTTGCTGTGGTGAGTTTTATAATAATGCTGCCGATTATAGTGTCAGCAAACTATGCAGCCGAACAGGGTGACATAAGCTATAAGACGAGCGATACGGTGTTTCAGGCAGTGCTTATATTGCTTGAGCTGGTATTCGGCGCGATAATTGCGTTTATTTTCATGGGAAGAAGATGTGAATATGACGCTGGAGAGCATGAATTTATCGTAAAAGGCCCCGGTAACAGGACGGAGTATTTCTACTATTCCGATGTGCAGGACATAGAATATGAGCCGTTAAAGCTGTTTGGAAATCACCGCGGCTTTCTCGTTACGATAACCACAAGCCTGCGCCGATATGAATACCGCTATATATTCAGTGATAATAAGGTGTTCAAGGATATCAATGCTACGCCGTTTTATTATCTTGGAGTGAATACCGGTATCTTCACGACCGAAAAATCAACGCTGGACACCGAGGGCGTTGAGAGTATATTTGAGTCGATGGTAGTTGAGCAGATAACACGCAAGACCTATGCCGAGCTTGAAAACGACGGTCGAAGCAACGGAGGAGTCACATGGAGAGAATGAATGAAAACATACAAAGCCGCGGAAGCTTCCGTACTGTAAATAAAGTACAGTCGTTGTGCGGAACGTTTTTGGCGGCGGGTCTGCTGATGATCGTACTTGTGTTGATAGGGTGTATTTTCGACTTTGGCGATGAGGTAAATTCCATTGTGACATCGCTGTTTTTCATCTGTCTCGGAATTGAGGCGGCAGCGGTTGTTGTGTGGTTTGTTTCGGGACTTCGCGGCGATCACAGATATGAGGTGCGCGATACCGAATTTTCGGTCACTGCGCCCAACGGCAGCGAGGAGATATTTTACTACAGCGATGTAAAGAACGTTGACTATACGGCTTTTAGAAAAGGAAAGAGCAGGGGCTATACCGTAAAGATAACAACCGGAATACGAAGTGTTACATATCAGTTTCTGTTTGGAGTGAATGCGGAGAAATTTGACACATCTGCAACGCCGTTTTTTCAGCTTGAAGTAAACGCGGGACTGCGCGAGCCTATGCCTGTCGTTGAGGTTGATAAAGACCTGATAATGGAGCAGTTTGAACAGATGAGCCGTGAGCAGAAGCTTGGCAAAGCAAAAGGCGCAGATCGCGAAAAGCTGCTGATGGAGGAGATAAAAAGATCTTCTGCAAAGAGCGAAGAAAGCAAGGAACGATCCGATACATAAGGAGCGCGTAATATGGATAAGGAACAGTTTCAGATGACCGCGTCAAACGACCTGCGTACGGTAAATGTAATATATAAAGGTGTTTTGTACCGTTTGAACTATGACCAGTACATGGGTGAATATATGGGCGTGAACGAAACGGAGCATACCCGTTTTGCGGTTGGCAGATACGAATATCTAAATGCACCCGATAATTGGTGTCCTCTGCCGAATGAGGAAGAGTTCAAAAACGGATTTATAACGGACAGGCTTCACGATATGGCAAGAGCGTTTGTCGAGAGAAACGGAATATCTTCGCCGCGATTCGCTTACATCTACAATGCGGAGAGCGGCAAGCCGTTCCGCATCGGCGATCACTACAGCGAAAGCGTTCCGAGTGCATGGAGCGTGTATTACCGAGGCGCTTTTTTCTATGTTCAGACAGACGAGGAGGGTGCGCTCATCTGCAAAAAGCAGTTCGACACCGAGGAGGAGCTGTTATCTTGGCTTGAAGCCGCACCTTGCTTAAAGCGGCGTGAGGAATGAAAAACAGGTTGCAATAAATATGAATTTATGTTACAATAATAATATCTTATTTTCTGAAAGGAATTTTTTCTCATGAATATTTTAGTTGTTGGCGGCGGCGGTCGTGAGCACGCAATAATAACTGCGCTTTCAAAGTCTCCCAAGGTGGATAAGCTTTATGCCGCACCCGGAAACGGCGGTATCTCAAAGCTTGCGGAGTGCTTTCCCGTAAAAGCTACCGATATCGAGGGTATGCTTGAGCTTGCGAAGAAGCTTCAGCCCGATTATGTTTTTGTTGCTCCCGACGATCCGCTTGTGCTTGGAATGGTTGACAAGCTGAATGAAGCAGGCTTCAAGACCTTTGGCCCTCGCGCTAATGCGGCTATCTTAGAGGGCAGCAAGGTGTTCTCCAAGGCGCTGATGAAGAAGTATAATATACCCACAGCGGGATATGAAACATTTACTGACGCTGACAAGGCTATCGAATACATAAAAGCACAGAACAGCTATCCCGCAGTTATCAAGTGCGATGGTCTTGCACTCGGCAAGGGCGTTATCATCGCAAAGGATTTTGAGGAAGCTAAGGACGCGGTAAACTCCATGCTGCTGGACGGAAAGTTCGGCGCTTCGGGCAGCGAGATAGTTGTTGAAGAGTTTATGACAGGTCCCGAGCTTACTGTTCTTGCATTCACAGACGGTAAGACCGTAAAGCCTATGATATCTTCTATGGATCACAAGCGCGCTTATGACAATGACGAGGGCCTTAACACAGGCGGTATGGGTACTATCGCGCCCAACCCTTGCTACACTGAGGCATACAAGGCTGAGTGCATGGAGAAGATATTCAAGCCCACTATTGCGGCTATGCAGGCAGAGGGCAGACCGTTCAAGGGCTGTCTGTACTTCGGCCTGATGCTTACACCCAACGGCGCTCGCGTTATCGAATACAACTGCCGCTTCGGCGACCCCGAAACACAGGTCGTGCTTCCTCTGCTTGAAACAGACCTTGTTGATATCATTGAGGCTGTATGGGAGGAGAAGCTTGATACACTGGATATTAAGTGGAGCGACAAGTCTTGTGCCTGCGTTGTAATGGCAAGCGGCGGCTATCCCGAGAAGTACGAAACCGGAAAGGCTATCACAGGTCTTGACGAAAACGGTCAGAGTGAGCTTGCTTATGTTTACCATGCGGGAACAAAGCTTGAGGACGGTAAGTTTCTTACAGCAGGCGGACGAGTTCTCGGCGTTACCGCAACAGGCGATGATCTGAAAACGGCGCTTGACAAGGCTTACAAAGCTGTTGAAACCATCGGCTTTGAAAAGGCGCATTATCGCAAGGACATCGGTCAGAGAGCGCTTAGAGGCTGCTGATGCTGCCCAAGGATATTTTGATAGAGCAGATAAGACCATCTCTGAAAACGCTTGGATTTAAGAAGAAAGGCACAACATGGGTACTTGCAGGAGCAGATGCTTCGGTTGTGTTTAACATCCAAGGGTCGCAATATGATAATGGTGTATACTATATCAATCTCGGTACAAGCATTAATATTTTGAATACAAAAAAGACGGTTACAATATCATCGTGTCAGATATGGCAAAGGCTTGATAAAGATATTGTCAACAGTGAGTATGTCATCAATGCTGTTAAACTGTGGATAGAATGGTATGGAGATGTTGCGGCAATAAAACGAAAGGTTTCCGAGGGGAAAATGCCTCGTACGACCAAGACGGAGCTTTATGGTTATCTGCAAAGCATTTGATCTACATAAAACGAACAGCACCCCCATTTGGAGGTGCTGTTCTTCTTTTGCTACAGAACTGTACAAAAGCAAAATGTTTATGTGTAGTGCTTATTGATTATTTTTCAGCTCCGAAATTGCACCGACGATCTGTGCAGCAGCATTTTCAGTATGTATGCGTGTATTTGTATCATCATATCTTTGGGAGATAAGTGTATTTATCTGTTGCTCGGCAGTCTCTGCCTTTTCCTTTTCAAAGACTAAGAAAAAGATAACCCGCTCTTCTCCCGAGGTCATGGTGATCACAAGCGCCGTTTGAAACGCGTTTATAACGTTGGAAGCGCCGATAGGCAGAACGATAAGTCCCCAGAGGAAAGCTGTGCTGAACAGCATTCCAAGCCCCACGATACACATAAATAAGCCTGCCAGCAGCGTGGGCAGCAGCAGTCTGAAGCTTGCGTCAACCGAGGCTATCTGCGGCACGGGCAGTGTTGCTTTCTGCGCGCCGAGCGGTATAAAGCCCAGTATCGTGTTGGGGCTTTTCAGCTTGATTGCGTTCTGCTCGTGCTTTATCTCTCCTTTCATGTAAAAGGTAAGCAGCGAGGTCATGAATTTAATGGTTTGCATATAATTCTCCTTTGTAGTGATTTTTTGGCACTTTTAAACATCAGTTTCCTGCCACATGAGATATTATAACATATTGTATTTAAAATTGCAAGTATATTTTACTTGCAATTTTAAATCTATTATTTATGGAAAATATAATGTAGAATTTAAATATAGCGATGAAAAAGCCGCTGATTTTACTTTTTGGAGTGATGTATAATGTTTGAGATCAAAAAGTCGACATCTTCAAATAAAACCATAAGAATGCCTGATAATCTTATTGAAAAACTTGAAAAGCTTGCCGCAGAGCATGATGTTTCTTTTAATCAGCTTGTTATTCAATGCTGCGAATATGCTCTCGATAACATGAAAAACGAGAAAGGATAAGACGTGTACAGGGAAAATAACTTTTCATAAAACCGAACAGCACCCCACATGGAGGTGCTGTTCTTCTTTTCATAACTTATTTAAACAATAACGTCCAAAGGACGGCCAAAAACGAAGATCTCGGGTGAAAGACCTTTCAGCGGTTGCTCAAATATCTCGTAATCGTAAAAACTCAGCGGCTTTTCCACGCCCTCGCGAAGCTTTGGCATGACCGAATCAAATACCATGTGTGACGGATAGTCGCCGTAGGCGGTGCTGTGCTTCCACCAGTAAAGCCGCTCTATTATCATGCTTCCCTCGGGGCGGGCGGCGCTTGCGTCATTGTGAAACAGCGAGAGAAGCGCAGTTTTTAGCTTTTCAGCATCAATATCGGAAAAGCCGTTCTTCGCGGCATAATGCGTATTTATCGTGCCTTTAAGCATATACAGACCGTATTTTACAAAGCTTTTTGAGCCGAGCGTATCACTGCCGCGCCGCTTTTCCGTGCTCATGTTGATACAGCGCGTTACGGGAAGTTCCACTATTTCGACAGGGTGCAGCGAAAAACAGTGCTGAATAGTTACCGCGCCGCGCACGTCATGAAAACGGCTGTGCGCTCCCTTAAAAGCGAACACTTGACCGAATGCTCTCACATCGTACCAGTGCGAGCAAGCTTGTTCATGAAGTGCGCCGTAATCCAAGCCCCTGAGTGAAGCTATGCGTTTTGCGATGCTGTCATCACTTTGGCGCTGAGGTGTAACAAGTATATTTTCGCCCATTTCCGAAAGTCGGTCGCGTAGTTTTCGCTTTATGCACACATCGGATATCATGCCGAAACCGCCGCTGTCGGTGCGCGGTTTGCCGCCGAGCAGTGGATCACCGTTGGGCGTTGCCCCGCTTACCGATATAAGTGCCATGAAATCTCTTTTATATAACAGGCGCATAAAGCTTCTCTCCCACGTCTTTCAGTATTTCGTTTAAAGCGCGCTCATAACAGTGACCGCTGTTTTGTTCGTGTAGCTTTTTTCTGTCAGACGGACTGATTTGCAGTAACTTTGTATATTCCGCGGCTGAAAGAGTGCGGCAAAGCGTGATTGACAGTCTGCCCTCGCACATTTCGCAAAGGCCAAGTATCGTGACCTCTCCGAATGGCTTGGCTTCTTTGCTGATAAGCGGCAGAGGAAGTGCGTTTCCGTTTTCGTCAAAGGCGATAAATACGCGGTTTTGAAGTTTTAAGCCGCCCTCGCTTATCAGTCTTTTGAGCACCGCGTGAGCCATGAAGCTGACCTCGCGCCCTATAGGAAAAACTTCTGCCGCATTATTAAAGCGTCCGCTGAAAACCAGCCGCTCACGCTCTCTGTATGATATCAGCTTTGCGTTGCTGCTTTGCGAGGTCAGCTTTTTGGGGTGAGTGCGGCAGAGGGCAGTGTATTCTCCGCTTATGCAGCATATCCCCATTTCTGTCGGCTGAGAGCGGACATATTCAATATGCAACTGAATTATCTCGTTGCTGCCGCAGAGCGGTTTTCCGTCAACTGAAAAGCTCACCTTTTCGCTGCTTTTGTGTTGGATATTAAGCTCTGTCAGAATTTCGCTGACGCAGTTACTTTCAACAAAGCGCATTACTGCCAAAAGTGCGTCGTTGCCGTATCCCGAGCAAGCCCACTCGCGAAGATACCGCAGATATGCGGTTCTCCTTTTAGGCTCGGAAAGATTATGCACGCTGTCGCACAGTGGGTGAGGGGAAATGTTTGCAGTGCGGCTTTGAGAGCTTTCGGTGACAGGAATAGCCGTGTGCTCTCGGCGGCGCTGTGCTGAAACAAATCGTCCGTCAGCGGTGAGGTCTATACTGATATCGGTGCGCGTTATTTCGTGAAAAAGCGGAGCATCGCGCTCATCGTAAAGCCTGTAAAGCCGTTCAAACCAATGCATATTTATTAACTTCGTTTATCGTGCGGCTTATCGGACACGCTTCGGGCGGCGGGAATGTTATTACTCCATCTCGCATTTCGCAGTAGAAAAGCTGCTGTGTAAAACGCGGAATATCCGCCGTTGGGTAGGTGAAGCTGTGGTGCATAAGTCCGAAATTCTGCGAATGAGCGTCATAAGCGCCCGCTTCGGTATGGAAACGGCATGGACGTACCTCGGCAATGCAGCTTCTAACACCGAGAAACACCTCGCGCCTGCCGCCTGCTTTCAGCATTCTTCGTGCAATTGAGTAGTATTTATGCTGTATTTCGGGAGGTGTGTCATCAGGAAATTCAAGATGCGCCAAAACCTTATAGCGCACATCTTTCAGATACGTGTAAATTGAGATGTCAGTGAAATGTTCAAAATACCCTGTTCTCGTTATAGCTATCGACTCTGTGATTATCGGCTGCATTATCCTAGCTTGATCTATCACCCAGCAAAAGCTGTGGCTGCTGTATATGCTTCGTGCAGCGCCTTTAAGGGCTTCGTATGTAGGTACGGGCAAAGTGCATTTTTCTCCGCCGCTTTTTGTCAGTGGGTCGGTGAAAAGCGCATAGCGTCCCGAAAGCTCAAATTGTATTACATTTGGATAGTTCACTTGAAGCACCTCCGTTTGTCTGATTATACGACAAAATTCGCCAAAAGCGCAACGGCAGATCTGACAAATCGCATAAACAGCAAAAAACACCGCCATTATGCTGAAAACGGCGATGTTTGTGAGAAATAAACAATTGTGTTTGCAGAAAGCTGTGCATCATGTTGAAACGAGAACAAAATGCATGGTTTCGGCTCTTGTTAAGCTTACCTAAAAGGAGACAGAAAATTCGGCAGTTTGTCATATAAGGTCTTTTCGCATAAGGCTTTGAATTATCTCAGCCTTGCGCCGTAGGTCAAGCTGAGTGTGAATGTGGAAATTGTCCTTATGCAGCACCATCTGCACTTCAACAGGCAGTGAAAGAAAAAATCTGCGCGAGGACGAGCTTCGGTTTATGAGATGATGTAGGCTGTTGTATAGCATAAATTTATCCCTCCCGCTAAATTTTATGCGAAAGGGACAGGCAATATACAAAAGCCGCCTCGGAATACCGAAGCGGCTTTGATATCAACCGATATGAGAAATAACACTGCTGCCTACAAGCTTGCTGATAAATTCCTCACTGTGCAGCGGTCTGCCGTTGAATGTGCCCTCTAAAAGGTCGATGTTGTAGCTTTTGATCTTGCCGAATATTGCAGGGCTGTCTACGCCTTTTACGCATACCGCTATGTCTTTTTCGTGTGCAAGTCTGATGACCGATTGCAGGAAAGAGGTAGAAACAGCGTCGTCGTTGAAGCGGCTGCTGAGTATTTTTATTGTCTTTACAGCGGTGTTTTCGAGTGGCGCTATAGTGAAATAGCCGCCGCCTAGGTCGTCTGCGATGACGTTTACACCTATCTTAGACATCTGCTGCAAGAACATATTTCCTGAGTACAGCGTTCTTTCGCTCTCTGAAACGGAAACGCTGACAGCACTTGGGGGTAACGAATATTCAAGCAGCGAGCTTCTGAGCGCTTCTATGCTGACTTCGGTGCTGAGAATATTTTCGGGTATCGCGAAGCTTACGCGGAAGTGCTCAACGCCTGCGTCGCGCACAGTCATGCAAAAGCGGCATATCTTATCAACGGTGTAGCGATAAAGCTCGTTAGAAAGACCAAGCCTGTCGATTATGGGCTGGAACTGGTCACGCGGCACGGTAATATCGCCGTTCGTCCAGTAAAGATTGGCCTCACAACAATGAAGCTGACCTGTTTTTATGTCGATTACGGGCTGATACAGGAAATAGAAGCCCTCAAAATCATTTTCTGCCGCCTCTGCGATAAGCTTTTTAACAAGGCGCGTATTGCCAAGCTGATCTTCCAGACCCTCTGAGTAGCACGCGGCGTCCTCCAGCTTGCGTTCTTTTGCAAGGCGAAGCGTATGTGTTGCGGCGCTAACACAATGGTCGATATCCGCAGCGTCGGAGGGGTATATGGTCACGCCCGCATACACCTGAAGAAGCTGCTCGTTGTTGTCGAGATACCACGGTGAACGGAATTTCGTCAGTATTACCTGAGCAAACTGCCGAGCCTCCTCGCGGTCGGAGCCGCTGAGCGTTACCATAAGCACATCGCTGCTGAAGCGATACACGGTCTTTTCTGCGGAGCAGGGGATTGCTGAAATGTATTCCGCAAAGCTTTGAAGCACTTTTTCGGAATATTCGCAGCCGTATATCTCCGATATCGTTTTGAGATTTGAAATTTCAAAAGCGATTACTGCACCCGTTTTGCCGTTTGTTATCTCCTCGCGGAAATCGCGCTCAAACATACTGCGGTTGGGAATACCCGTTTCATGGTCGTAGTATGCGATGCGTTCAAGGCGTGCGCGAGAAGTGGAAAGCTCATCTTCCATGAACATTTTGTTCACGACAGTGGAAAGTATCTGCGTTATGTTTTTCAGCAGCTTTCGTTCGCGGTTAGTCCAAGTTTTTCCGACCTTTTCCGATGTGTATACGAACACGCCGCTGCGCTTGCCGCCGTCAAATGTGCTGACGAGCGAACAGCCAAGGTTATCTCCCTCGTGCTCGGGGTGTATAGTATCGAGATCGGTGCACACTATGCCGCTGTATTCAAGCTCTTCGCTGATGCTTTGTATTTCGGGAATACCGCAAAGCACTGGCAGCATCATACCCGAAAGATCCCAGCGGTACACCTTGGCGGGTATCTCCTTTTGGCTGCAGAACATCATATCAGACAGCCCGAAATATTCGGATATAAGCGGAAGTATTCCCGCTACAGCCGACTTTGTGTCAGGGCTGTTGAGGATAAGCGAATATACATTATTGACAAGTATCTGATCCTCAAACGTCTGTCCGAGAAGCTTGTTTGCGTTTTGGGAATTCTCCATCTCCTCGACAAGCACCACATAAGAGTTTGCAACGCCGCTGACGGTATTCGCCATTGTTTCAAGCAAGGCAGCGTTGCCGTCAACGAT
>JAZNTS010000077.1:0-2235 GCA_045591905.1 Oscillospiraceae bacterium
AATCCTCCTATGGTATTTTCATTATACCATAGGAGGTCTTTTTTTGTCATTGTCCGTTTTTACTGGTTCAGTCCATCTCATTCTCGGGGCGTTTTCATATGACACAATTGGATTTTTAAGACATTAGCAACAAATCTGATAAAAAAGCCATTAATATTATCAACCACTGATACCCAGCAGCTCGGCGATAGATACCTTGAGCACCTTTGAAAATGCAACAAGCTCGATATCTGTAAGAAAACGCTGTCCCGACTCTATTCTTTGTACAGCATTCTTATTAACGATAAGACCTTCCTCGCAGAGCAGGTCAGCAAGCTGACGCTGGGATATTTTCATACCCTTACGTATCTCAGCGATCTTCTTACCGCTGATATTATTTCTTTGGTCAGTAGTTCTGTTCAAAAACATAATCTTTGTTATCCTTTCAATTAATCGCAGTAAATGCCAATATGATTATATCACATTTTCATTGCTTTATCAAGCACAAATTTAAAAAATATCAAAAAGTTAAGCGTTAATGTATGATAAAGAAAAGCTATATTATCATCTAAAAAACGATAATCAAGCATAACAATGCAAAGCGACTGACCAAAACGCCCTGAGAAGCAACCACATCTCCTCAGGGCGTTTTTTCTGTTTGATTCAAAAATCAATGACAGCCATGGTTTCCGCAGCTATGAGAGCCGCAGTTATGCGCTTCGCCGTGCTCGTGATGGCTGCACTTTACATCGGGCGCAAAATTCAGCGTTCCTGATAGAAGTGCCTTTACCGCGTCATCTGCGCTGCCGCTCACGCCGCCGTAAAGCTTTATGCCTGCCTGCATAAGCGCGTTCTGCGCTCCGCCGCCTATACCGCCGCAAATCAGAGTATCGACCTTATTCATACTCAGAAATCCCGCGAGCGCGCCGTGACCGCTGCCCATTGTAAATATGACCTGCTCTTTTACTATTTTACCGCCCTCGACATCGTAAAGCTTGAACTGCTCGGTATGTCCGAAGTGCTGAAATATCTGTCCGTTTTCGTATGTAACTGCAATTCTCATAGTGTTAGTCCCCTTCCAAAGCACCGAAAGCTCGGCGTATTTTTTATTTTAATGTTAATATTTTACCACGTTTTGATCTTTGATGCAAGCACAATTATAGTTTTAACATCAAAAATATCCGTACTTTTTACGTTTTGCGGCAAGGAATATCAAAGTCAGAACGAATGCCATTATCTCTGCGGCGATGATTGCGGAGAATATACCGTCAACGCCCCATATAAGCGGCAGCACAAACAACGCCGTCACTTGGAATACAAGCGTTCTGAGAAAGGATATTATCGCAGATACCAGACCGTTGTTAAGCGCCGTGAAGAACGCCGAGCCGTAAATATTAAATCCGCAAAGCAGGAACGACAATGAAAACAGCATAAATCCGCGAAGCGTGAGATCAAAAAGCGCCTTGTCATAGCCCACAAAAATAAGTGTAAGCGGATACGCAAGCACCTCAGCAAGCGCTGTCATGACAAGCCCAGCCGAACCGATTATTATTGCGCTTTTCTTCAGCAGACTTTTAAGCTCGTCCTTGTTCTGCGCACCGTAATTGTATCCGACTATCGGTGCAGAGCCTATTGAATAGCCGATGAACGCCGCAACGAAAATAAAGTTCACATACATGATAACGCCGTATGCCGAAACTCCGTCCTCGCCTGCGTACTTCATAAGCTGAAAATTATACAGCATACTTACAAGCGACATAGAGATATTGCTCATAAGCTCGGAAGACCCGTTCGCGCAGGCTTTGAGCAGCGGACGCGCTTCAAGACGCGTCTTGCGCAGCCGTAAAAGGCTGCCGTTGTCGCGTGCGAAATAAAAGAACGGTACAAAGCCGCCTACAAACTGGCTTATCACAGTTGCAGAGGCAGCTCCCGCAAGCCCCCAACCGAAAGCTCCCACAAACAGCAGGTCGAGAATGATATTCGTAACACCTGCCATTACTGTCACAACAAGGCCAAGCTTCGGCTTTTCCGCAGTGATAAGAAAGCTTTGGAATGCGTTTTGCAGCATGAATGCAGGTGAACCTATAAGCACCATTCTGCCGTAAAGCACGCAATGAGGAAGCAGAGTTTCGTTTGCGCCGAGAAGCACTGCAACAGGCTCTATCAATACAATTCCGACAATTGCAAGTATCACGCCCGAAATGATATCAAGTGTGATAAGCATGGTGAAGTAGCGATTGGCACGTTCTCCGTCGC
>JAZNTS010000078.1:0-12678 GCA_045591905.1 Oscillospiraceae bacterium
ATATTGTGGTACTGGTGCTGAATTATGTACTGAGCAAGGTGTTTGTGTTCAGAAAGAAGAAATAATAAACAAACGGCGAGGTGTTCCCTCGCCGTTTTGCTGTTATATCAATATATTTCAAGCTCCGCACCGTTCTTTAAGAACACGGGAATTATATCAATTGGCGCAGGTACTGTCACGTGCTGACCGCCCTTGTAGGTAGTTTTTGTGTAGGCGTCAGTCCAGACTGCACCCTCGGGAAGATAAACGCTGCGCTCTGTTGCGCCCTCCTCCATAACGGGAGCAACAAGAATCTCACTGCCGAACATATACTCGTCCTCAGTTTCCCATGCGGTCTTGTCCTCGCTGAAATCAAAGAACAGCGGTCGCATTACGGGAAGTCCGCTTGCGCTGCACTCGTCCATTGACGCTCTGATGTAAGGGCGCAGGCGCTCGCGGATAAACAGATACTTTTTCAGTATCTCGTAGTTATCCTCGCCGAAGCTCCATACCTCGTTGTCCTGACCCGAGGTAAGCTGACGTACGCCGTCGATGAACTCCGTTTCGCGCTCGTACCACGGGCTTCTCTCGCCGTGCATACGGAACACAGGGCAGAACGCTCCCCACTGGAACCAGCGCACAAGCAGCTCGCGGAATTTCTCATCGCTGATATCGCCGCCAAGGAAACCGCCGATGTCGCTAGTCCACCAAGGGATTCCCGCAACGCACATATTAAGTCCCGCCTGAAGCTGCTCACGCATCGCGCGGAATGAGGAATGTATATCTCCCGACCATGTAAGCACGCCATATTTCTGACTTCCTGCCCATGCGCAGCGCACAAGGCTCAGCACGTCCTGCTCGCCCTCGGCTTTAAGTCCCTCATAGAAGCCTTTCGCATACATCAACGGATAGATGTTGGTGCACTGAAGCGCAGTGCCCGCATAATAGCGGTAGTTATCAAAGTCGTAAGGGCCGTACTCAGGCTCGGCTTCGTCAAGCCAGAATGTGCGTATGCCCTTTGTGTAGTAGTTCTCGCGGCACTTCTCCCACACAAATTTCTGCGCGTCGGGGTGAGTTGCGTCATAGAATACCGTGTTGCCCATCCAAGTCATGTGCAGACCGTTTCCGCGGTCAGCCGACACAAGGTAGCCCTTATCTGCCATCTCGCCGAAATTCTCGCTCTTTTCATCAATTGTTGGCCATACCGAAACGACAGTTTCAATGCCGAGGGATTTAAGCTCCTTTACCATCGCGTCTGGGTCGGGCCAATCACGCGGCTCGAATTTAAAGTCGCCCTGTCTTGTCCAGTGGAAGAAGTCCACAACGATAGCGTCCATAGGAAGTCCGCGCTTTTTGTGCTCTCTTGCTACGGCGAGTATCTCGTCCTGTGTGCGGTAGCGCAGCTTGCACTGCCAGTAGCCGAGACCGTATTCGGGCATTCTGGGCGCTCTGCCGACAGCGGCGGTGTAGTTCTTTTCTATCTCGGCAGGTGTGTCGCCTGCGGTGATGAAGTAGTCAAGCTTCTGCGTACTCTTTGCATACCACTCGGTCTTGTTAGTGCCGAATGTAGCTGTGCATATCGCAGGGTTGTTCCACAAAAAGCCGTAGCCGCGGCTGGATATCATAAACGGAACGCTCGCCTGTGAATTTCTGTGGGCAAGCTCCAGCACCGCACCCTTTTTGTTGAGGTGCTTTTCCTGATACTGACCCATGCCGAATATCTTCTCGTCGTCGAAAGCTTCAAAGCGTGCAGTAAGCTCGTAATCCGTGCCGCCCTGACGGCATTTCAGCTCCCTTGCAACAACGCGAAGCGGCACGCAGTAGCGGTTTATGCGATTGCGGTCACGGTTGTATTCCTCGGTGAGAAGCTCGCCGCGCTGGTTGTAAAAGCTGATACGTCCCTCATAGTCTACCTTTGCGGTTATCTTGCCGTTAGTAATGTAGTGGTTCACGCCTGTCTGATGGTAATGCGCGAACTCCTCGCCCTTGTACCACGGGTCGGTAGTGTCCACTGTTTCCTCGCGGAACGTCGGCACGCACCATTTCACAGGCTCGCACAGCGCCCAGTCGTGCTCGTCCATCTTAGGCTCAGCGGTCATGCGCACGCGCAGTGAATTCGCGCCCCACGGCTCTATCCAGACCTGAGAATTGCCGTTTGCGATTATAAGTCGGTTGTTTTCGGTGTAGGTCATATTATTGTCCTTTCTGTGAGGTAAATTTGAAATATTCTATCCCTTGTATGCAATAGCATCTATCTGGAATGCAATTCCTTCTCTGATAAAATCAGAAGTGAATGCTTTTCTTGTTGGATATTTGCCATTGAAGTATTTTTTTATAATGGCAGATAAGTGATTAAGGTCATTAATGTCTTTGAATAAGCAATCCATTTTAACAACAGAATCCAAACCTAACCCAACTTTATTTAACCTTTCCTTTAATACTTGGAAGGCTCCTTCAATTTGTTCTTCTATTGATTTCCCCTCATTACCCATACAGTAGGCAATAAACACAAAGTCTCCTGCCTCAATAATTGTTGAATCAGCCCAGAATTCATCAACTTCAATTCTTTTAATTTCTTTCATTGATTTACCTCCACAAATTTAGATTTACCTAATTACACTTATTTTACCTCATAACGGAAACATTTTCAAGCCCCTCAGAAAAATTTTCTCCGTGGCACCGATTACACTGTGCTATTCTCTATTGCAAAAAATGCGGAATTATGGTAGAATAATATAAAGTATTATTTTTATAGGTGATAAAATGAACTATTCCCTTAACGCGGGCGAATGGAGCAGCGTTTTCGCCGTTCCGTCCAGCGTTGTTGATAAATATATAAAGCTAGCTGGCGGAAACTCTCTGAAGCTGCTGCTGTTTTTACTTCGCCACGGCGGCGAGATATTCACTGACGGTCAGCTTAAAGAGGCGCTCGGCTTCAGGCGCGAGGGCGAGCTTGAGGACGCAGCGCTGTTCTGGGTGCAAAGGGGCATTATCCGCGCGGATAACGGCAGCCTTACTGCAGCAGCCGATGATATTCCTCAGCAGGAGCTTCTTCCTGAGTTCACACCGCAGCCGCAGGAGGAAAAAAAATCTGCGCCGAGCCTGCGCGCAGTTTCCGACAACAGCGCCGCTATCTACACCGCTGCGGACATCGCCGGACGTATAAGCTCCGACAGCGCGATACAATACCTTTTTTCCGAGGCGCAGACGCTTTACGGCAGACTTTTAAAGCAGCCCGAAAGCCGCACCGTGCTTATGCTGGTAGACCACTACGGATTGCCCGCCGAGGTCGCTGCGATGCTGCTTAAATACTGCTTTAAGATAGGCAAAACAAGCACGGGTTACATTCAGGCGGCGGCGCAGTCGTGGGCTGACGATAACATCAAGACCGCCGAGGAAGCCGATGCGGTGCTTTCAAAGCTTGAAAAGCGCTTCTCCGTTGAAGAAAAGCTGAGAGCTGCAATGGAGCTTAAGACCAAGTTTTCGCAAAAACAGCTTGGCTTTATCAAGGTGTGGTCGGAGGACTGGGATTTCAACGCGGACATGATACTGCTTGCGCATGAGCTTACGCTTGACCGCACAGGCGGAATGAATTTCAGCTACACAAATAAAATACTCGAAAACTGGAAAGCCGCAGGCATCTATACCAAAGAAGCCGCAGCTCAGGAGAGCGCAGCCCGCAAGACTCCCGTACAGAACACAAAAAGCAGCAATTCCTCGCTTGATGTCGGTGATATCATGCAGGACGTTCTGAAAAAATACCGCAATTAAGGACAATAACAAATGAGCTTAAACGAACAATATTTCGACAAGGCTTCCGCGCAGCTTGAAGACCGCAGACGCCGCAATAAAGCTACCGAGCAGCTTCGTCATGACGAGGTCTGCGCGAAGCTCCCCGAATACGCAAAGCTTGAAACGCTTCTTTCCGACACCTCACGAAAGCTTATCACGATAATGATACAGGACAAGGATAACGCAGCGGAAAAGCTATCTCAGCTTGAACAAAGCAACCTTGCTCTGCAAAAAAGCATGAGCGATATGCTGGTACAAGGCGGCTTTCCCGAGGACTATCTCGAGCCTGTCTACACCTGCAAAAACTGCCGCGACAAGGGCTATGCGGACGGGAAATGGTGTGAATGCTTTATAAGACTTATGCTGGACGAGGCAGCAAAGGAAATGAACTCCGTTTCTCCGCTGAAGCTTTCCACATTCGACAGCTTTAAAACAGAATATTACTCCGATACTTTTGACAGCACGCTCGGCACATCGCCGCGCACGATAATGTCGCGCAATCTCGAGTTCTGCAAAAGCTATTCGGATAGCTTCACAGAAAAAAGCGACAGCGTCTTCATGACAGGCGGCACGGGGCTTGGAAAAACTCACCTTTCGCTTGCAATTGCCGACGCGGTGATAAAAAAAGGCTACAACGTTATTTACGGCTCAGCGCCCGAGCTGCTTCGCGTTATGGAGCGCGAGTATTTCGGCAGATCCGACAGCGACACGATGGACGCACTGACAAAATGCGACCTGCTGATATTCGACGACCTCGGCGCAGAAATGGACAAGCCGCTGTATTCCTCGCTCATCTATGAGCTTATGAACGCGCGTATAAGCCGCAGTCTGCCGACTATAGTCAGCACAAATCTCGGCGAGAGCGAGTTGAACCGCAGATATCAGGACAGAATACTATCAAGAATGCTGAGCTTTGAGGTTCTGATGTTCGCGGGAACTGATATAAGACGAAAAATTTCACGGTAATATAAACATTTCACAACAGGAGGTAAAAAACTATGGGAAAACTGAAAATAGGTATGCTCACAAGCGGCGGCGACTGCCCCGGTCTTAACGCAACGATAAGAGGCGTTGCAAAGGCTACCTACGAGGCATTCGGCGAGGACAAGGTCGAGATAATCGGTATTCACGACGGATATCACGGACTTATCCACGGCGTTCACAAGACCATGAAGCCCTCTGATTTCTCGGGTATCCTCACACAGGGCGGTACTATCCTCGGCACAAAGCGCACTCCGTTCAAGATGATGCAGATAATCGAGGACGACAAAGTCGATAAGGTCAAGGAAATGAAACAGACCTACAAGGATCTGAAGCTTGACTGCCTGTTCACTCTCGGCGGAAACGGCACTCACAAGACCGCAAATATGCTCTCCGAGGAGGGTCTTAACGTTATCGGTCTGCCCAAGACCATCGACAACGATATCTACGGCACCGATGTTACCTTTGGCTTCCACTCCGCTGTGGATATCGGCACAGATGTTATCGACCGCATACACACCACCGCAAACTCCCACAGCCGTATAATGGTTATTGAAATAATGGGCAACAAGGCTGGTTGGCTCACACTGTACAGCGGACTTGCAGGCGGCGCTGATATTATCCTGCTTCCCGAGATACCCTATGACATCGAAAAGGTCGCAAAGGCTTGCCAAAGACGCGCAGACGCAGGCAAGGACTTCTCTATCCTCGCCGTTGCGGAGGGCTGCTTCGACAAGGAAGAAGCAAAGCTCAAGAAAAAGGAGCGCGCAAGACTTCGTGCAGAGCAGGGTCTTACTACCGCTACAGCGCGTATCGCAAAGGACATTCAGGCTATGACAGGACTTGAAACAAGAACCGTCGTTCCCGGTCATATTCTCAGAGGCGGCAGCCCCTCGGCTTACGACAGAGTGCTTGCAACGCAGTTCGGCGCACACGCTGCTCAGCTTTTAAAGATGGAGAAATTCGGCTACACCGTTGCTATGGTCGATGGCAAGATAACCGAAAATCCGCTCGGCGATGTTGCTATGAAAACAAAGTTCGTGCCTGTTGACAGCAAGCTTGTAACTACAGCAAGGGATATCGGCATCTCGTTCGGAGATTGATAACAATGAGGAATTAGGAGTGAGGAATGAGGAATTATCGGGCGAATAAGCAGATATCATGCATACTCTCAGCGACTTATTCCGTATGATAGATTATGAAGAAAAAACTAATGCTTGCAATGAGCGGCGGAGTTGACAGCTCCGCTGCGCTTGTGCTGTTAAAAGAAAACTACGACGTCATCGGCGGCACGCTTCAGCTTTTCGATAAGGAAAGCTCTCAGGACATCGACGACGCAAAAGCTGTCGCGGAGAAATTCGGCGTGCAGCACCATGTATTTGAAATGAAAGCGCTTTTCAAAGCCCACGTCACCGATGATTTTGTGAACACCTACCTTTCGGGAGGTACGCCGAATCCGTGCATACAGTGCAACAAATATATAAAGTTCGGCGCACTGCTTGACGAGGCTGTGAAGCTAGGCTGCGAATACTTCGCAACGGGTCACTATGCGCGCGTGGAATACGACGAGCGCCGCGGCAGATATCTGCTGAAAAAGGCTTTGTGTGACGGAGCGATAAACCCGAAAGACCAAAGCTATGTTCTGTACAATCTCACACAGGAGCAGCTAAAGCGCATCGTGCTTCCGCTCGGCAGCATGAACAAGCAGCAGGTGCGCTCGCTTGCCGAAAGCGCGGGTCTTGTAAACAGCAAAAAAGGTGACAGTCAGGATATATGCTTTGTTCCCGATGGTGATTATGCGAGCTTTATAAAGCGCTGCACAGGCTGCACACCCGAAGCGGGCAGCTTTATTGACGACAGCGGCAGCGTCCTCGGTCAGCACAAGGGACTGATACACTACACCATCGGTCAGCGCAAAGGGCTTGGGCTTTCTTTCGGAAAGCCGATGTTCGTTATCGGAAAAAACGCCGAAAACAACACCGTTGTGCTCGGCGAGGGCGAAAAGCTTATGAAAAGCTCGCTCACGGCACGGGACGTAAATTTTATCGCCTTTGACAAACTTACTTCCCCCCTGCCCTGCAAAGCAAAAACGCGCTATTCACAGGTCGAGCAGCCATGCGTTATCACTCCGCTTTCAGACGGCAGAGTACAGGTTGATTTCAACGAACCGCAAAGAGCCATAACCGCAGGACAATCGGTCGTTTTCTATGAAGATGACATCGTCCTCGGCGGAGGGATTATAGAATAAAAGAACAAAAGACATCGGAGGTCATAACCATGTTTAATATCGCAATAGCACAATCAGGCGGCCCTACCGCCGCTATCAACGCTTCCCTTACAGGCGTATTCAACGGAGCGGAGGCTTGTCCCGACATAGACGAGATCTACGGCGCTGAAAACGGCATTGAGGGAATCCTCGGCGACCGCCTTTTAAATCTCCGCAATATTCTTATGGACGAGCACGACAAGCAGCTTCTCATGAAAACTCCGTCCACGATACTCGGCTCCTGCCGCTTCAAGCTGAAAGATTTTGAGGAGGACGAGGAAAGCTATATCAAGATACTCGACACGTTCAACCGCCATAATATCAAAGCGTTCTTCTACATCGGCGGAAATGACTCGATGGATACCGTAATGAAGCTCAACCGCTATTTCACAGCGCAGGGCATCGACATAAAGGTCATCGGCGTACCCAAGACCATCGACAACGATGTTACCGAAACCGACCATACCCCCGGCTTCGGCTCTGCGGCGAAATATGTTGCTACCTCTCTGCAAGAGATAATCCGCGACTGCCGCGTGTACTCCATTCCCTCCGTCACTATCGTTGAGATAATGGGTCGTGACGCGGGTTGGCTTGCGGCTTCGTCATGCGTGCTTCGCGCAAACGGCGAGCCTGCGCCGCATATGATCTATCTTCCCGAAGGCGATTTCTCCGCAGAAAAATTCCTCCGAGATATAAAACAGGCTCAATTACGTTATAAAGCGGTCATAGTTGCCGTTTCCGAGGGCATAAAGCTCAACGATGACAGCAATGAAAGCGGCGCTGTTGACGCATTCGGTCACGCAATGCTCGGCGGCATCGGAAAGCAGCTTGAAAAGTTCGTTTCCTCTCACATCGGCTGCAAGGTACGCTCTATTGAGCTTAACGTTATGCAGAGATGCAGCTCACATATTGCGTCGCTCACCGACATCGAAGAAGCCGAGCGTATAGGCAGAGAGGCTGTAGCCGCTGCTATAGAACGCGGCGAAAGCGGCATGATGATGTGCTTTAAGCGTATCAGCAACAATCCCTACCGCTGCGAGGTATTTTCCGCCGATATATCAAAGATCGCAAATCAGGAAAAGAAATTCCCTCGCGAGTGGATAAACCCCGAGGGCAACAACGTTACGATAGACGCGCTGAACTATTTCCTGCCGCTCATTCAGGGCGAGCCGGAGATAGAATACCGCAACGGTATCCCCGTACATTTCAGATTAGACCAGTAAAACTATAATTTCAACAAGCCGCCGCACTTCAATATGTGCAGCGGCTTGTTTATTATCTTGGTTTTTTCATATTCTTTGTTCCGCTGTCGGCCATACGGCGAAGCTCACGCAGCAGTGCTTCGACCTCCGCCGCCGTTGTAAAAACGGACGGAGAAAATCGCACAGCGCCGCTTTCAAGCGTTCCAAGCTTTTTGTGTGCCATAGGCGCACAGTGAAGTCCGCCCCTCAGGCAAAAGCCGCGCTCGCCAAGTAGCTGCGACACCTCGGACGAGTGCTTATCACGCACATTAAACGACACAACAGGCGCATACAGCATAATATCTTCAGCGGTAATATCCGCGTACAGCTTAACGCCGTCAATATGCCGCGCACCGTTGCAAAAGCGGCGGCACAGCTCCAGCTCATGCCGCAATATCGCTTTGGAAGTTCGCTCCCTAACGAACCGCGCACCCGCTCCGAGCGCTATCGCGCCCGCAGTGTTTATCGTGCCGCTTTCAAAGCGGTCGGGTGTAAAATCAGGCTGAACAGGGCTTTCCGAGGCGCTGCCCGTTCCGCCCTCGATGAGAGTTTTAAGCGTGTAGCTGCCATCGGATATCAAAAGCCCCGTACCCATCGGACCGTAAAGCCCCTTGTGCCCCGCCGCGCAGATAAAGCTCACGCCGTTCCCTACTTTCAGCGGAAGTACGCCTGCGCCCTGCGCCGCGTCAACGATAAACGGCACTCCCTTGCTTGTGCAAAGCTCCGCAAGGCGATCTATCGGCAGCCTTTTGCCGGTCACGTTGCTTGCCGCTGTGCATATCACCGCCGAAGTATCTCTGCGTATCGCGCGCTCGGCACGGGAAAGTGTTATATCCTCGTCGTCCGAGCTTTCAAAAATACTGTAGCTGCCCCCGCTGCCCGCCGCGCACGAATGTACGGGACGAAGCACCGCGTTATGCTCTACATCGCTTATGACAAAATGCGGCTTTCTGCCCGCTATGCCCTTTATCGCGTAATTCAGCGCCTGTGTGCAGTTCAGCGTGAATACAGTGTTTTCAGGCTCTGCGCCGAAAAGCTCGGCACAGCTCATTCTGCTGTTGTAAACTTCCTCTGAGGTATGCGCGGAAAACGCATAGCCTCCCCGCCCCGGATTTGCCCCGAAGCTGCGCATAGCCTCAGTCCATGCGCGGTATACCTGCGGCGGCTTCGGGTAAGTGGTCGCGGCGTTGTCAAGATATATCACAGGGTATTCCCGCAGCAGAAAGCAGCAGACAAGCCTCCCGCCTGCCCGCATAAACGCGCAGTGCAAAAGAGCAGCCCGCCCCTTGCCTGTGCGTTCTTTCAACCGTGCTGCGTATTCCCTTTTTCGCAAGCAGCGCCCGCGCCTTGTGCGCCTGCGTGGAATTTCGCATATTTATAGTAAAGCTGTCCATATTGCTCTCCTTATTGTTTTTTGGGGAAGTAAAAAAACTTCCTGCTTTATTTTATGCAGCACAGAAAAAATCGTGAGAGCTATGGAATGTTGACAAGAGGGCAAGGTAATGATATAATAAAAACAGTTCGACCTTAATAATCGGCACAAGAAAGGAAACGTATGTCAGAAGCTACTGTAAATATGGACAGCATGGAGCAGCTACACGCCGTTTTCGGCGACCTTGACTGCAACGTAAATCTTATACAAAAAGCATTCGGAGTTACTATATTCAGCCGCGGCAGCGATATCAAGATATCAGGCGACAGCGACAGCAGCGTAAGCCGCGCCGAAAAAGCAATGCAGTCATTGTCAAAGCTGCATTTCAAGGGCGAAGCGATAAACGAGCAGTCGGTGCGTTACGTCATTTCAATGGTGAACGACGGCACCGAAAACGAGGTTGAAAATATGTCCTCGGACTGCGTTTGCGTAAGCTACTCGGGTAAACCCATAAAGCCCAAAACGCTCGGTCAGAAAAAATACTGCGATATGATACGCAAAAACACCATCACATTCGGCGTAGGCCCTGCAGGTACGGGCAAGACCTACCTTGCGGTAGCGCTTGCGGTTGCAGCTTTCAAGGCGCATGAGATACAGCGTATAATCCTCACACGCCCCGCCGTTGAGGCAGGCGAAAAGCTGGGTTTTCTCCCCGGCGACCTGCAGAACAAGGTAGACCCTTACCTCCGTCCGCTTTATGACGCACTGTTTGAGATGTTCGGACAGGAGGCTTTCAACCGCCATCTTGAGCGCGGCTCTATCGAAGTCGCTCCACTCGCCTATATGAGAGGACGTACGCTTGTCCACAGCTTTATCATTCTCGACGAGGCGCAGAACACCACGCGCGAGCAGATGAAGATGTTCCTCACTCGACTTGGCTTTAACAGCAAAATGGTCATTACAGGCGATATCACTCAGATAGACCTACCCGAAACCAAAAAATCGGGACTTATCGAAGCTCTGCGCGTACTGAAAAACGTTGACGATATCGCACAAAACCGCTTCAACGACAAGGACGTAGTTCGCCACAGACTTGTACAGGATATCGTTAAGGCATACGAAAACGCCGCAAATCACGACAACAGGAGAAGCTAATGAACATCGAGATATTTTACAGCAACGAGCAGGATAAGCTCGAACCGCCTGCCGATATCGAGCAGCTTATAGAAAAATGCACCCGCGCCGCACTCGCAGAGGAAGAAATAAACGAGGACGCGCAGGTTTCAGTGACGCTTGTTGATAACGAAGCTATCCGCGAGATAAACCGAGAGCACCGCGATATCGACCGCGCGACCGATGTGCTGTCGTTTCCGCTTGGCGATGAGGACAGCTTTGACACCGACCCCGAAACAGGCGCAATACTGCTCGGCGACATAGTGATAAGCCTTGAACGCGCCGCTGAACAGGCAAAGGAATACGGACACTCATTCTACCGCGAGGTTGCTTTTCTGATAACACATTCACTGTTCCATCTTCTCGGCTACGACCATGTAGACAGCGAGAAGGACGAAAAGCTGATGTTCGGAAAGCAGGACAAGGTGCTGGAGGCTCTCGGCATTACCCGCGAGGCGTGATATGAAAAAATTTCTGAAAGGCTTTGCTTATGCGGGTCGTGGCTTTGTTACGGCGCTGTATGAGCGAAATTTCCGCTTTCACCTGTGCGCCGCGGCATTTGTGATATTCTTTGCCTCGGGATTTTACGAGCTTTCAAGAGCGGAATGGGCTGCACTTTTGCTCACTATCGGCTCAGTCATAGCGCTTGAAGCGGTAAACACCGCGATAGAGCACCTTGCAAACGAAGTGACAAAGGAACAAAACGACAATATCCGCCGCTGCAAGGACTGCGCCGCTGCCGCCGTGCTTATCTCATCGGTCGCCGCTGTCGCAGTCGGGATCGCTATTCTAGGAGATACCGAGCGGCTGTCTGCAATATGGACTTTCTACACCTCAGACATTTGGCGGCTTTCAGCGCTTGCTGCTGCGGTTTTCGCCGCTGTGCTGCTGGTATTTCTTCCCGAAAAAATGAAGAAATAAAGGCGATATCAGGTACACTCTTTATTATTAGAAATGATCGACCCCGCAGTTGTGAAACCGCGGGGTTAAAAGTTTATATATAGCGAATTACCCTTGCGTTTTGCTCATACAGGAGGAAGCACGATGACCTTTTTCCCCTGCTTTTTTGCGTAATCAACAGTATACTGCGTGCCGCCGCTCTTTCCGTCATACACAGCAAGAAGAACATCGCACAGCGCAACAAGCTCTCGGTTGCGGCGATACATACAGTCCCGTGTGTATGTGGGGCTTATACACTTCACTGCGCTGCACTGAGCCAAGATATCATTATACCGCTTCTGCTGCTCGGCTGTCCACTTTATCTCCTGCCCCTTGCACGGAACAACTGCAAACAAGCGTATTTCGGGGCGAGTTTTTTTCAGCTCCAGCACCGCCTCGGCGCACCATGTATCCACGCCGAGAGCCATACCCGAGAAAAAATCGCGCGCTCCGCTGTCGGCAAGCGCTGCTATCTGCGCAGAAATACGCTGTTTAAGCTCTATGCAAAGAGGGTCGTCCTCGCCGAAAAACGGCAGCTTTGACGGACGATAGCCCGTAAATGAAACCTTATACATACCACAGACCTCCGTTCACAATATCATTATACCATGAACATTTTTATTTTTCAAGTACTTTTTCAAAAAAATCAGGGAGCTTTTACGCTCCCTCCAGCTTGTCGAAAAACTATGTTTTCGCCCGCGAAGCGGGCATTTTTTATAATTTTTTGACCGAATTCACTTCGGTCAAAAAACACTGCTATCCGCACAACTGTGCGAGTTGGAGGCATCGCCGCCAACGAGTGCGGGCAGTGCGGATGTTTCGGCGGAAAAGTCCCTACAGGACTTTTTCGACGGTCTCCAGGGAGCTTTTACGCTCCCTCAGTTTTTTATTCAGATGTCTGCTTTTTAATCCCGAACATTGCTCTGAGTAATCCC
>JAZNTS010000079.1:0-8530 GCA_045591905.1 Oscillospiraceae bacterium
ATGAAGCCCGACGCTCAGCTTATCGTTTCGGGAATCATTGACGAGCGCCTTGACGAGGTGCTTGAAGCGCTTAACGAAAACGGATTCGCTGTTGATTCGCAGGCAAACGAAGAGGGCTGGAACTGCATACTGCTTAGGAGAGCGTAAAAGATACGACAACGGAGGTCAACATGAGCAGGACAAAGCTTCGTATGGCGGCGGTAGTTTTAGCGGCGGTAAATGTTGTTTTGATTTTGATAAATACTGTGATGATGACAGGTTTTTGGATATCATCTGAGATGTATTTGGAGCAGGCGTATAACAGCAAGCCAAACGGCGGAACAGAGTATCATGCCGATTGCGCGGGACTTTTTATATTGCTTGTTCCTGCGCTTATATGCGCTGCGGCGGCGGTAGTCCTGCTTCTTTCGGTTATCCGCAGAAATAAAAGCTATGGTGCGATCTCTGTTTATTGGTTTATGACAGCGGTAGCGGTGCTGAGCTTAACCCTTTATTACGGAAGCTTTGATTCGCTCATGAAAACTGCAGTAATGAAGAACTGCATTATAAGTCTTATATGCTTTGCGCTTATCGGTGTATTTATACTGCTCCGAAGAAAAATCGGAAAAGACGTCTTTCTCGACATGGCTGCAACAGCAGCTGCGCTTGTGCTTATATTTCAGCTTATCTTGCTGTTTGAGGTCGGCTTTGACTCGTTTTTCATGGCTGGAATGGCGTTGCCATGGTTTCCCGCTGTACCGCTTATCCCGGCGGCAGTGACTGCTTTGACGGTGCTTTCCGAAAAGCAAAATTCCGTGTAATTCGCAAAAAAATATCTTCCGCATATACTGCCGTAAGAGGTGATATGTGTGGAGTTTCTGTACGTTTTTTCTTTGATGTTTCTTTCCATCTTCGGGCTTGCGATGCTGATAAGGACAGCGGCGGAGGCTTTTCTGAGGGATAAACATAACGATAAGAACAAACGAATGTGATATATGACAAGAGGTGAAAAGGTCTATGCAGCAGGGCGCTATGCTCTCAATATGCGGCACGGTGGAGGACATCGTGTTCTATAATGAGGAAAACGGCTATGTCGTTCTGGACATGGACTGTAACAACGAGCTTGTGACCGCGGTGGGGCTTCTCGGCGATGTTCACGAGGGCGAAGAGCTTACTCTCTGGGGAGATTATGTAAATTCCCCGAAGTACGGACGTCAGTTCAAGGCGGAGGTGTTTGAGCGCTCGCTCCCTAAAAGCAAGGAGGCAATCCGCAAATACCTCGGCTCGGGCGTTATCGCGGGCATAGGCCCGGCGGTTGCAAAGCGCATTGTTACCGCCTTTGGCGAGGACACGCTTGAAATTATGGAGAGCGACAGCATAAAGCTTGCCTCCATAAAGGGAATAACAGCTGAAAGAGCGCTGTCGATAGGCAGAGAGTTCAACAAGATAACAGGGCTTCGCAAGGCGATGACCTACTTTTCCAAATACGGCATACAGCCGATAACTATAGCCTCGGTCTGGAAGCAGTACGAGGGACGCACCATGCAGGTGATTAAGGAAAATCCCTATATCATGTGCGAAAACGGCATAGAATTGCCATTCAGGGACGCCGACAGGCTCGCCGAGAGCCTTGGGATACCCAAGGACAGCGAGGAGCGCATACTTGCGGGCATACTGTGGTGTTTGAGAGTAAATGCTGCGAACGGACATACCTGCGTGCGTGAGAACGACCTTTCGGAAACGGTCTGCTATGAGCTGGAGATATCCGAGAAAAGCTTTTGGAACGCGATTTCCATCGCCGAAAACAGGGGCGATGTCACGCTTGATGATAAGTATGACGAGCGCTTTGTGTTCCTTTCCGAATACTATAAAGCGGAGTGCTATATCGCGCAGAAGCTTGCGGAGATGATACAGCGTAAAGACAGCAGCGAAACGGATTATTCCGAGAAGATAGCGGGCATAGAGTGGACAGAGGGCATACAGTATGAGGAGCTTCAGCGCGAGGCTATAAACGGCTGTATGAACAATCACATATTTATACTTACAGGCGGTCCCGGTACAGGCAAAACCACAACGCTGAACGCCGTAATTTCCCTGTGCAAGCAGCGCGGACTTAAAATCAAGCTTGCCGCGCCCACAGGCAGAGCCGCAAAGCGCATGGCTGACCTTACGGGCGCTCAGGCGCAGACGATACACAGGCTTTTAGAGGTGGATTTCGGCGCGGGCGGTAACAGCTTCAAGCGCTGCGAGGAAAATCCGCTGTCGTGCGATGTGCTGGTCATTGACGAGATGAGTATGGTGGATACTCTGCTGATGTGCTCACTCCTGAAAGCTGTAAAGAGCAAAACGCGCCTTATCATGGTTGGTGACAGCAATCAGCTTCCCTCGGTAGGCGCCGGAAACATACTCCGTGACCTTATCGCAAGCGGCAGAGTGCCGATGGTGGAGCTTAAAGAGATATTCCGTCAGGCGGCGGAGAGCCTTATCGTCACCAATGCCCACAGGATAGTGCGCGGCGAAATGCCTGTTCTGAACGACAAAAAGAGTGATTTTTTCTTTATGCCGACAGAAAGCGAAGAGGACACGCTACGCCTTGTGATAGAGCTTTGCAAGACGAGGCTTCCAAAGACCTACGGTTATACGGCGTTTGATGATATACAGGTGCTTTGTCCGTCAAAGCTTGGCGTTGTGGGAACGCAGAGCATAAACCAAGCCCTGCAGCTTGCGCTCAATCCCCCTGCAGGAAACAAGCAGGAGCTTAAATATTTCAATCAGCTTTTCCGCACAGGCGACAAGGTCATGCAGACGAAAAATGATTATGATGTGGAATGGCGCAGAGGTGCGGAAAAATCGCATGGTATCTTCAACGGAGATATCGGTCTGATACGCAGCGCCGACCGTGCCAATGACAGAATTGAGATAGATTTCGAGGGTCGCACCGCGATATACGATACCGATATGCTCAAACGTGTGGAGCACGCTTACGCTGTGACGATACACAAAAGCCAAGGCAGCGAGTATCCCGCGGTGATAATTCCGCTTCCAAACGGAATGGACAGGCTCACATATCGAAATTTGTTATACACTGCGGTAACAAGAGCGAAAAATATACTAATAGTTATCGGAAATAGTCGAAAAATTCAGAGCATGGTCGAGAACGATCGCCGCGCACTGCGGTATTCGTGCTTGAAACCAATGCTGGAGGATCATTTTGTATAGAGCTTATGAGATACGGCGCGCGCTGCTTTCGTTGTTTCTGCCGAACCGATGTCCGTTCTGCGATGATGTCGTAGGTATGACGCAGTATTGGTGCGAGGATTGCTACAGCAAGCTGCCGTTTATGGAGGAAACTCCGCAGCCGCCCGAGCATCTGGACGGGCTTTTGACCTGCTGTTATTATTCGGGCAGAGCGAGAAGTGCGGTGCTTCGCATGAAAGACGGGTTTTACGCATACGCGCCCGAGGCTTTCGCCGTGATGATGACCGAGCTTGTCGGCGGTCTTATGCCGCGCGTGGATATCGTGACAGGTATTCCGTCAACGACAGGGCGGCGTTTTCGGCTTGGCTATGCGCAGGCGGAAAAGATAGCGCGTGATATAGCAATGCGCAGCGGCAAGTCGTTCAGGCGGCTTTTGAAAGTTTCAAAGGGAAAGAAAGAGCAAAAGCGCTTAAACAAGGCGGAGAGGCTTGAAAATGCTCGAAATTCATATAAAATTGCCGACAAAGAGTATATTTCGGAGAAAATTATACTTTTAGTTGATGATGTGACGACTACAGGAGCAACTCTTTCAGCAACTGCGAAGCTTTTAAAGCAGGCTGGCGCAAGGGCGGTTTTCGCCGTGACCTTTGCAAAGACCCGACAAAAGCAGTGATTTTTCAACACAAAAAGTATATTTGTGATAATAATTTACAAATAGTATAGTAAAACAGAGGAAAGACCTTGACCACAAAAATAACAGACGCCGAAATGGCGGTGCAAAGAGAATATATCGGCAAGGTCGCACAGCTTAATTCCGAGCGTGAGCAGCCGCCGATAGCGCACGTTCACAGCTTTGGCTGTCAGCAGAACGTGAGCGACGGCGAGAAGATCAAGGGAATGTTAGCCGAGATGGGCTACGGCTTTACGGGAAGTCCAGATGGCGCAGACCTGATTTTGTTCAATACCTGTGCGGTGCGCGAAAACGCCGAGGACAGAGTTTTCGGAAACGTGGGCGCGCTTAAAAAGGCAAAAAAGGAAAATCCTAATATGCTTATCGGCGTTTGCGGCTGTATGGTGCAGCAGGAGCATATCACACAGAAGATGCGCAGAAGCTTCCCGAATGTGGATATAATCTTTGGAACGCACGTTCTGCACACCATGCCGCAGATAATCTACGATGCGCTTACAACGCGAAAAAGGCAGATATCCATTCCCGACAGCGATGGAGTTATCGCGGAGGGCATTCCGCTTCGCCGTGAGAGCAAATTAAAGGCAAGCATTCCGATAATGTACGGCTGCAATAATTTCTGCACCTACTGCATAGTTCCGTATGTGCGCGGCAGAGAGCGTTCGCGCAGCATGGAGGATATTTTAGAGGAGTGCAGAGGGCTGATAAAAAGCGGCTGTAAGGAGCTGCTGCTGCTCGGTCAGAATGTAAACAGCTACGGCAAGACAGAGGGCACAAGCTTTTCGGAGCTATTAAAGCGTATAAATGATATTGACGGCGAGTTCCGCATAAGCTACATGACCAGTCACCCGAAAGACGCAACGAAAGAGCTTGTTGATACCATAGCCGCGTGCGAAAAGGTCACAAGGCATTTCCATCTGCCTGTGCAGTCGGGAAGCAACCGTATACTAAAGCTGATGAACCGCGGCTACACGCGCGAGCACTATCTGGAGCTTATCGACTATGTAAAGGAAAAATTGCCCGATGTGGCGCTTACTTCCGATATAATCGTAGGCTTTCCCGATGAGCGCTACGAGGATTTCAAGGAAACTGTTTCACTTATCGAGCAGGTCGGCTACGACTCGCTGTTTACCTTTATCTACAGCCCCAGAAAGGGCACAAAGGCAGCGGAGATGCCCGACCCCGTTTCTGCGGAAGAAAAAGGCAGATGGTTCAGAGAATTGCTGGAAGTGCAGCAGAATATCGGCTGCAGATCCTACAAAAGCTATGTAGGAAAGACTTTGCGCGTTCTTTGTGAGGGTGAGGGCAGAACTGATCCGACACTGCTCACGGGAAAGAGCAGACAGAACATCATTGTTGACTTTGACGGCGACAGGTCGCTTATCGGCGAGTTTGTTGACGTTGAGATAACCGAGGCGCTCAACTGGGCGCTTCGCGGAAAATTTATAAAAAAGTAAAAGGAGAATACTAAAATGGACGTTATTGAGATCGCAAGACAGCTTGGCAAGGCAATTCAGGAGGACGAGCGCTACAGCGACTATATGCTTGCAAAGGAGAAGAATGACGCTGACGAGGCGCTTCAGGCACTCATCGGAGAGTTCAACCTTATCCGTCAGAACCTCGCCATGGAGGAGAGCAAGCCCGCAGAGGAGCAGAATCCCGAAAAGATGGCAGACCTTAACGAAAAGATGCACGCTGCATACAACGCAGTTATGACAAATGAAAATATGGCTGACTTTACAATGGCAAAGGCAGGCATGGACAAGATGATGGGACAGATAAACACTATCCTTTCCCATGCGCTCAACGGCGACGACCCGCTCACCTGCGCAACAGAATCTGCTTGCTCGGGAAGCTGCAGCACCTGCGGCGGCTGCGGTTGATGTATTGCTGCGGCAACAAATCGAATTTTAATCAAATGTAGGGCGGGCTGCTCTAAGCCCGCCATATGACGTTATTACAATCGAAAGGAACTTAAAAACATGGCACAGACGCCCGAAAAAGTATCTCCGATGTTAAAGCAGTATCTGGAGATCAAGGAAAAGTACAGCGAATATATCCTGTTCTTTCGGCTGGGGGACTTTTATGAGATGTTCTTCAGCGACGCAGAAACGGTGTCCCGCGAGCTGGAGCTTGCGCTGACAAAGCGCGCCGACTCGCCCATGTGCGGAGTTCCGTATCACAGCAGCGAGGTATACATAAAAAAGCTTATCGACAAGGGCTTCAAGGTCGCAATATGCGAGCAGATGAGCGACCCCGCTACCACAAAGGGACTAGTTGAACGCGATGTTATCCGCCTTGTTACGGCTGGAACAGTTATAGAAGCGAGTATGCTAAGCGAGGAGAGCAACAACTATATCGCGTGCATTTACGCCGATATCAAGGAGATGCGCGCGGCGCTTGCTTTTGCCGATATCTCGACGGGAGAGGTGCACGTTTTTGAAAAAAGCGGCAGAAATATGCAGCAGGATATTATTTCCGAGCTTTCGCGCTTCGACCCTGTAGAGCTGCTCGTTAGCGATGAGTTCGTACAGCTTAAAGAGGTGCACAGCTTTGTCAGCGACAGGCTGAAAAAGTGCGTTTGCGAGGTGCTTCCCGAAAGCAGCTTCGACAGCGCGAACACAGATATAATCACAGCGCAGTTCAATGCTGCGGACGAGCAACAGCTTGGCATAGCGGAGCTTCCTGCGGCAAAGCGTGTGCTGTGTGCGATGTTCCGATATTTCGGAGAAACACAAAAGGCGACCGTAAAGCGCTTTGTCAGCATGAAGATACACTCCGACGGCGAGTTTATGGGAATAAACCTTACCACGCGCCGCAATCTGGAGCTTACCGAAACCATGCGCACAAAGGAAAAACGCGGCTCGCTTTTGTGGGTGCTGGACGACACCGTAACGACGCTTGGCAGACGCAGGCTTAAAACATGGCTTGAACAGCCGCTTATCGACCCCGCGGAGATACTTCGCAGACTGTCTGCGGTAGAAACTCTTGTAAGGGACGCTTCGGTGCTGTATGATATCCGAGAGGCGCTTGACGGAATTTACGACATGGAGCGCCTTATGACGCGCGTTATGTACAAAAAAGCTTCGCCGAGGGATATTTTTGCGCTTGGACAGACCTGCGGCAGATTGCCGCTTTTGAAGGAGTGCCTGCAGCGTGCTGACGCGCCTTTGCTTAATTCACTGAACGCCAAGATAGACGAGCTTTGCGATGTTGCTTCTCTTGTTGAGAATGCCATATCGGAGAATACTCCGCTTACGATAAAGGACGGCGGTGTTATAAATGACGGCTTCAACGCGGAGCTTGACAGGCTGCGTGATATCGCAAACGGGGGCGAGTCCATACTTCGTGAGATGGAGGAGCGCGAAAAGGCAGCAACAGGCATAAGAACGCTGAAAGTCGGCTATAACCGCGTTTTCGGCTACTATATCGAGGTATCCAACAGCTTTAAGGACGAGGTCCCCGAGCATTACATAAGAAAGCAGACGCTGACAGGCGGCGAGCGCTATATCACAGAGGAGCTTAAAAAGGTCGAGGGCGAGATACTGGGCGCAAAGGATAGGATACTTGCGCTTGAATTAGCGGTATTCAACGAGGTGCGCGACTATATCGGCACACGCTTAGAGGTGATACACCGCACTGCGGAGGCGGTATCCGAGCTGGACGCGCTTTGCAGCTTTGCGAGCGTTTCGATCGCAAACGGCTACACAAAGCCTGAAATAACGCTTGACAGCGTTATCGACATAAAGGACGGACGTCACCCTGTTATTGAGAAAATGCTGAACGACCGCCCGTTTACGCCTAACGACACATATCTTGACCGCGGCGACAACAGACTTATCATAATCACAGGCCCTAATATGTCGGGTAAATCCACGTTTATGAGGCAGACGGCTGTGATAGTGCTTATGGCGCAGATAGGCTGCTTTGTGCCTGCGAGATACGCAAAGATAGGCGTTGTTGACAAGATTTTCACCCGTGTTGGAGCGTCGGACGACCTCACCAGCGGACAATCTACCTTTATGGTGGAGATGAACGAGGTTGCGGATATCCTCAAAAATGCGACCAAAAACAGCCTCGTTATACTTGATGAGATAGGTCGCGGTACTTCTACCTTTGATGGAATATCCATCGCAAAGGCGGTGGCTGAATACATCAGCGGCAAGAATATCGGCTGTAAGACCTTGTTTGCAACACATTACCATGAGCTTATCTCAATGGAAAAGGAGTATGAGGGTATACGCAATTTCAGTATTGCGGTATCAAAGCGCGGTGATGATATAAAATTCCTGCACAAGATAGTGGAGGGCGGCACTGACGATAGCTACGGTATCGAAGTAGCGAAGCTTGCGGGGCTTCCGCAAAAGGTGATAAACAGCGCCAAGGAGGAGCTTAAAGGTCTTGAAGTCATGGGAAAGATGAAGCTTACCGAAACGCTTGAAAATGCCGCAGAGAATCAGTTCAGCTTCACTGCGATAAACGAGCAGAATGCGATAGCAAGGCTTCGCGCGGCTGATATAAATTCGATGTCGCCGATGGACGCGCTGCTGTTTGTGAAGGAGCTTAAGGATACCTTATAAGGAGATAGATATGAAGGTTGCGGACAAAAAGGGTACGAAAAGGGCAGTGCTTATAGTAATTATTGTGCTACTTGTTATAGGCGCG
>JAZNTS010000080.1:0-10063 GCA_045591905.1 Oscillospiraceae bacterium
TATGAGTGTATTAAAAAAGCTCTTTCAAGTTCAACAAAACGGAGAAATTCTAAATGATATATCTTGATAACGCCGCAACCACAAAGCCTTGCGAGGAGACGGTAGCGGCGGTCGCCGAAACTATGCGCGGCTGCTTTGGCAACGCAAGCTCGCTGCACAAGCTCGGCATAGAGGCAGAGAAGATAGTAAGCAGCGCCAGAAAAACACTTGCCGCAAAGCTTCCCGATGGGGATGTCTTCTTCACATCGGGCGCAACAGAAAGCAACAACACCGCGATATTCGGCGCGTGCGAGACCTACCGCAGAAACGGTGATAAGATAGTTACAACAGCTATCGAGCACCCCGCTGCCGCAAATCCCATCTCAAAGCTTGAGGAAAAGGGAATGCGCGTTGTAAGGCTCGCTCCGAAAGATCACGAGGATTTCGAGCAGGCAATCGCGGACGCAGTTGACGATAAGACCGTGCTTGTAAGCTGTATGGCTGTAAACAATGAAACAGGCTTTATAATAGACACAAAAAGGCTTTATCGCCTTGTTAAACGCAAAAACGAAAAGACTATCGTTCATGTGGATGCAGTCCAGGGATTTTTGAAAGTTCCGCTGGACGGCGACTTTATAAGCATATCGGGTCACAAGATACACGGTCCTAAAGGAATTGGCGCGCTGTTTGTGAGAAAGGGCGTAAGGTTTTCTCCGCTTCTGCTTGGCGGCGGTCAGCAGAAAAAGCTAAGAAGCGGCACCGAGCCTGTCGAGCTTATCGCAGGGCTTGCAGCGGCAGTTAAAAGCTATCGCGGCACTGTTGAGAGGTTCTCTCAGCTTAAAGCGCACCTCGTTTCGTTACTTGAAAAGCTTGACGGTGTTAAGCTTAATTCGGACGAGCGCTGTGTTCCCAATATCGTAAGCTTCAGCATAAAGGGCGTCCGCAGCGAGATAATGCTTCATTCGCTTGAAGAAAAGGAGATATATGTTTCCAGCGGCTCGGCTTGCTCAAAGGGAAAGTCAAGCGGTGTGCTTGCCGCTTTCGGTATCCCCGACAGTGAGGCAGACAGCACTATTCGCGTTAGTATGTGCGCGGATACTACCGAGGAGGAGCTTGATATCCTCGCGGAAAATATCAAAAAAGGAATTGAAAGGTTCAGACGATAAATGAAAGAAATTGTAATGGTAAAGTACGGAGAGATAGCACTCAAGGGACTGAATAAGTCCACATTTGAGGATATACTCCAGAAGAACATAAAGCGCCGTCTTAAGGACATGGGCGAGTTCACATATTTCCGCAAGCAGTCAACGATATATGTAACCCCTGAATGCGATGTGGATATCGGCGATGTTGTGAAAAGATTGAGCTACATATTCGGTATCGGTGCGATACAGCGCTGTGCGGTGTTTCCGAAGGACTTCGCCGTTGTTGCGGAGAATGCGAAAGAGTATCTTCGTGACGCTCTCGAGTGCGCAAAGACATTTAAGGTCGAGGCTAAGCGCTCGGACAAGAAGTTTCCGATGCAGACCCCCGAGATACAGCAGGAGCTTGGCGGCGTTGTGCTGAGTGCGTTCCCATACTTAAAGGTAGATGTGCACAACCCTGATGTGACCGTGCGCCTTGAGATCCGCGACAACGGCGCGTATCTAAGTGCCGAGCGTATCGTAGGCGCAGGCGGAATGCCCGTAGGCAGCAGCGGCAAGGCTCTGCTGATGCTTTCGGGCGGTATCGACAGCCCCGTTGCAGGCTACATGATGGCAAAGCGTGGTCTTATCGTTGATTGTATCCATTATGTAAGCCCGCCTTACACCTCGGAAAGAGCAAGGCTCAAGGTCGAGGCTCTCGCCGAGAAGATGACGAACTACTGCGGGGATATCAAGTTCTACTGCGTTCCCTTTACCGAGATACAGGAAGCGCTGCGCGACAACTGTCCCGAGGAATATTTCACCGTGCTTATGAGAAGAATTATGGTGAAGATAGCAAACAAAATATGCGAGCGCGACGGCTACGGTGCGATAATTACAGGCGAAAGCGTTGCGCAGGTAGCAAGTCAGACGCTTACGGCTCTGCACTGCACAAACGAAGCAGCGGAATATCCCGTGTTCCGTCCCGTTATAGGAATGGACAAAAAGGAGATCATAGAGATATCAAGGCGCATAGATACATACGATACCTCGGTGCTGCCGTATGAGGACTGCTGCACAGTGTTCTCGCCAAAGCACCCGAAAACAAAGCCGCGCATTGCGGACGTCAAGGCGGCAGAGGCGTCCTACGATTTTGACAGCATGATAGAAAAGGCTGTAGCGGAGACCGAGATAAAGCGCTTTAAGTGCGGCGAGCAGACGATAGATCTTTTTGATTGATATGGAAGAATATAAAATGACGTATGACCGCGTTATGACTGATATCGAGCAGACGGCGCGGCATATAGTGACTAAATGGTCGCCGTACGGAATAAAGCTTGCAACAGCCGAAAGCTGTACAGGAGGAATGATATCCTCTGCGATAACCGCGATATCGGGCAGCAGCTCGGTGATCGAACTTGGCGTGTGCAGCTATTCAAACCGCATAAAGCATGAGGTTTTGGGCGTGAGTAAAAAAACGCTCGAGCGGTATTCCGAATACAGCACTCAATGCGCTGAGGAGATGGCGCTTGGAGTGCTGAGGCTTTCGGGCGCTGATTTTGCTGTGGCTACAACGGGAGTTGCAGGGCCTACAGGCGGCTCTGACGAGCACCCTGTCGGAGAGGTGTGCATCGCAGTTTGCTCCAAAAAAGCAATCTATTCAAAGCGGTTTGTTTTCGACAAGCCGACAGAGGGCGCGCCCTCGCAGAGAGATGACATAAGAGCGCAAGCGGCACGCAAGGCTTTTATACTGCTTGATCTGCGCATTATGACAGAGATCACTACCCAACAACAAAATTAAAAAGGGAAAATATATACTTACGAAAGGCGATGAAGAAATGGCAAACTACACAGAAAAGCCTAAAAAGAAAAAGACGTCCTCGCGTGATATCGCGATGGACAAGATGGATTTCTATTCTGCTCCCGCTCCCAAGAAAAGCAGAAAGAAAAATGACAAGATAAAGGGCAGACCCAAGAACATTTTCGTGAGGTTTGCCGAGGCTGCGTTCCCGCAGAAGTCGGACAGCGGCACGGAGAAGATTCGTAAGATAGTGCTGCTTGTCGCGGTCGTGGTCTTTGCGGTGACTATCGGAGTTCTGCTGTTCCAGCTTGTAAGCATGAGCGACGAGCAGGGCAAGGACGCTCAGATAAAGGATACCGCAGGCGTAGAGGACGGAACGATAGACGTTGATAATTACGAAGACCCGACAGCAGGCTCGGTTATACCGGGATTTACTTCATCAGGTACTTCTGTAGACGATGAGCCGTCGTCGGAAAGCGAGGTCGTCATTGAAACAGAGGAGATAGACCTTACTCAGGTAGTCAATAAGCCTCTGAAAGTAAACTTCAATGAGCTTAAGGCGCAGAACCCCGATACAAGAGCGTGGATAAAGATCACAGGCTCGTATATAAATGATGTTGTGGTTCAGGGTGACGACAACAGCGAGTATCTTACCAAGGCGTTTGACGGAAGCGATTCCGTTTCGGGCACTGTTTTCTCGCATTATAAGAATAAGTGGGACGGTACTGATGAAAATATTATACTGTTCGGTCATAATATGATAAACGGCGATCGTTTTGCTTCGCTTCGTTATTATGTTCCCAACAGCTCAAGCCGTGAGCCTGTTGCATTTTACAAGGTTCACCCGACCGTAATGCTTGCAACTCCCGAGGGCGGCTGCGAGACCTATAAGATATTTGCGGCGATGATCGCGAATACCGATGAGCAGTACGGCGAGGTTTTTGATTACTACAACAAGACCAGCTTCAAGGATATTGATGATTTCAACAACTATATCATTGAGGTTATGGACAGAAGCTGGTTCTACACAAATGTTGATATCGACTACGGAGATCAGCTTCTTACGATGTCTACCTGCTGGTGGCCGCTCGGTGAGGATATAGATACCCGTTGGGTAGTGTTCGCAAGAAAGGTGCGTCCCGGCGAGAGTGCTGCGGTGGATACATCGGAAGCAAAGAGAAACCGCAACGCAAAGCTGTTTGAGTATTATTACAATGTTATCGGAGGAGAATGGAAAGGCAGCAAGTGGGACAGAAGCCTGCTCAAGAGCCTGTACTGATAAACCTCCAAATTAAGGAAAGCATATGTCAAATTTCAATGAAAAGGACAGCTTGTTGTATAAGGTGCTGAGGTATCTTATACCATGGAAAGGTGACAGACCCGCGGAGATAGTCAGAAAGGTGGTATTTATCGTATCGGCGGCAGTGCTGACGATATCACTTGTAAACCTGCTGACTTTCTACTCGCAGATGTATGAGGACTCTAAGAATAACGATGAGCTGAGCGATCTGTTTCACGGCAGTGGAGATGATACTTCGTCGGAAACGGACACGACTATTGATATAGATGTGGGAACGCAAAGCCAAGGCTCCGAGGAAAAGGAGCCTGCAAAGGTGCTGGACAGCTTTGTTCCGCTGCTCCGGATAAACGAGGATATCGTCGGCTGGATAACCATGGGCGATGAGGAAGACCCGTTCATCGACTATGTGGTGGTGCAAGGAGAGGACAACAGCTTCTATCTCACTCACAACTACAAAAAAGAGGAGAGCGTGGCGGGTTCAGTGTTCGCCGATTACCGACAGCCGATCACCGCAGACAGCGAGCCTGCAAATATCATTCTTTACGGTCATAATCTTGCTTCGGGCGAGTATTTTGCTAAGCTGACAAGATATTTCAATTATCGGTTCGGCGGCAATTACGGGTTGGACTTCTATAAAGAGCACCCTACTTTCACATTCAGCACGCTTTATGAGAAGCACACCTACAAGATATTCGGAGGTATGCTGGTAAATACGCAGGAGTCCGAGGGTGATGTGTTCTACTATCTTGAGGGACAGAACTTCAAGACTAAGGCGGAGTTTGACGATTATGTGGCTCAGATGCTTGACCGCTCAACGTTTTACACCGATGTTGATCTCATGTACGGCGACAGGCTCATGACGCTGTCAACCTGCATAAGAGGCTACAGCGACTGGGATATGAGATGGGTCCTTTTCGCAAGGCGAGTGCGCGATGGTGAGGACGCTTCCGTTGATGTCAGCAAGGCTTATGAAAATCCCAATCCGCTTTATTTTGACGCGTACTATTCGCTAAACGGCGGCAAATGGGAGGGGCGCAAGTGGCCTGCTGAAATGATATACGGTTACACATATTGAGATAAAAGGCAACAACTACTTTGAAGCTGAGAGCTTCACATTGAAAGGAAAAATCTATGGCAGAAATGGATATGGGTCTGTCCCCCCACAAGAAGGGCAGCGGCAATAAAAAGCGCAAGAAAAAGAAAAAGCAGAACCTGTTTATGAGCATAGTTACGGGTCTTATTCCTTGGAAGGGCGACAGCGTAGCCGAGATATTCAGAAAGATAATTTTTATTGCTTCTCTTGCCATTCTTGTTGTGGCTATGGTGCTTATCGTCAATCACGTTATTGATACGAGCGTTGATCCCAACGCGCGTCCCGTTACATCTGACGGCAGCGGAGATGCCGAGGAGGGCGAAACAGCTTACGTTATCGACCTTAAAAATCAGAAGCCCTCTCAGGAGCAGATAGACAAGCTTCCCGAGGGCACGATAAACGAGGAATACGCAGCTCTGTATGACGCTAACAACGATTTTATCGGCTGGGTGACTATCGACGGAACTAACGTTGACTATCCCGTAATGCAGTCCGCAAAGGGTGAGTTTACGCCTTGCAGCACTTACGAAAGAAAGGGTCACTGCAGCTTCTGCGAGGGCATAATGAACGGCACCGAAACAGAAACAGAGTTCTATCTGCATCATGATTTCGATAGAAACTACCTTTTTGCGGGTACTATCTTCGCTGACTACGAGGGTGAGTTCGGCCCCAATAAGATGCCTAACAATACGATACTTTACGGTCATAATATGCTGTATAGATATCAGTTCTCGGCGCTTAATAACTATCGCACCGATATCGAATTTTTGAAGCGCAACCCTGTTATTGATTTCAATACGCTGTATCATAATAATCAGTATAAGGTGTTTGCTGTGTTCCTTTGCTCAGTGTCGGAGGATCTCGGTGATGTGTTTGACTATTATAATTATGTAAGCTTTGAGAACAGTGACGAGTTCTATAATTACATTCTCCAGTGCATGGACAGAAGCATCTACCACACAGGAGTTGATATCCAGTACGGCGACGAGCTGCTGACTCTTTCTACCTGCGACGAATCCGCAGGCTTCAAGGAGGGTGTGCGTCTTGTGGTCGTTGCAAGAAAGGTGCGCGAGAATGAAAGCCCTGAGATGGATACGAGCAAGATAGAGCGCAAGTCCAGCAGAAAGTATTTTGAGGCTTACACTGCTGCGTACGGCAATCGCTGGAAGGGCAGAACTTGGGATATTTCGCTTGTGCAGGGTATGGAGGAATACCTCAATAAGCACGGCTTGCAGGATCCCCCCGAAGAATAATTTCACGGAGATGGCATGAAAAGAATTTCACTTGTAAAGATAGCTGTTGCGCTGAGTATCTGCAACATATATGTGTTTGCCTGCGGCGTAACCGGAACTATGAGCTCTGTGCCGATAAAAGCACAGGCTGAGCAGCCTATCGTAGACGATGAGGCTAACGGTCAGGGAACGATAGATTTTATAATTCCCGATGAGAATGAGGAGCTTCCTCTTGACCCGGTAGTATCGGAGTCGCTTACGCTCCGTGCGCCTGACATGGCAGACAAACCTGTGCAGAGCACATTTGAGCAGATCGAGGAGATACCCGAGGAGGCTCAAGATGTTGATGTGGATATTATTATCCCTCAGGATACTGAACCGCCGATAGAGGTAGTGATCCCGCCCGAGGAAACTGAGGCGACCACGACAGCTACAACTACCTCAGCAACCACAACTTCCGCAACCACTACAACGTCCGCTACCACATCGGCAACTACAACGACTCCCGCGACTACCACGACAAAAGCAACGACCACAACTTCCGCAACTACTACGACGACCACTACTGCAACTACGACAAAGCAGCCCGAGGAAAGCGGCTCGAATGTGGAGGCGGCAAATGAGATACTCACTGTTACGGACGACGGTGTGGTAGTATCAGGCTCGGCGATAGATATCGTTTCAAGAATGACGCAGAACGAGGTAGGCTATACTTTCGCGCCCGAAGCGATAAAGGCGCAGGCGGTGGCTTCCTATACATATGTTAAGTATCAAAATCTGAAAGGTAAATATCCCAGCGTTGGCATGAGCGATTCTGTAAAGGATTCCGTCAAAGTGCTTGTTTCTTCCGTTATCGGAGAAAGTGTTAAGTACAACGGAAGCATTATTCAGTCGGTGTATTCCGCGTCCTCTGCGGGCTATACCGCGTCCAGCCGCAACGTGTGGGGCGGAGATCTGCCGTATCTTGTCAGCAAATACTGCGAGCTTGACGAGCTGTACGACCCGAACTACGGCAGAAAAGCGACCTTTACATCTAAAGAGTTAAAGAGTGCGATTTACAGCACAACAGGCATTTCACTTGACGGCGACCCATCGGAATGGATCTCCATTGACGGCTACACCGAGGGCAAGTATGTAGGTCAGATGACCATTGGCGGCAAGCAGAGCTACATAAACAGCAGCGGAAAGACCGTGACGATAACGGGCAGAGTGTTCCGTGAGAAGATAATGGAGTTTGATATCCGCTCCAGTGCATTCGATGTGGAGTATGATGAGGAAACGGATACATTCACATTTACCACATACGGTTACGGTCACGGCGTTGGAATGAGCCAAAACGGAGCTAATGCGTTGGCAACATACTGGGGCTATGACTATAAGCAGATATTGGAGTTCTACTACACAGGCTGCGAGGTAAGCTAAAATAAAAATGCGGAGGCAGTTAATACCTGCTTCCGTTTTATTTATAAGTGTTACATAAAACAAAAAGCGCACCTTTAAGGTGCGCTTTTATGGCGGACAGTCAGGGATTCGAACCCTGGAACGGGTATTAGCCGTTACACGATTTCCAATCGTGCGCCTTCGACCAGCTCAGCCAACTGTCCGTGAACATTATTTTTTGATACTCTCCGTATCGACTTAATTATTATATCACAAAGCATTTTGTTTGTCAAGCGTTTTTTCGAAAAAAATTGCAAATGTGCGAAAAATCTGTTTTGACTGATGTTAATAGTCGATTTCAAAAAATTGTATAATATTCGACAGAATATTATTGACAAGTGTCGTTTTTTGTGATATAGTATTAATTGTGAGCAATAGTATTCGTTGTGAATATTGCCATTTTTTGTTGTTTTTAAATAATCGGAGGAAGAAATGGATCTCAGAATACAAAGAACTAAAGCGGCGATAAAAAAGGCGTTTTTGCAGCTGCGCAGTCAAAAGCCCATCGAAAAGATCACGGTGACAGAGCTTACAAAGCTTGCTAATATAAACAAAGCTACGTTTTATCTTCATTATTCCGATATATATGCGCTTTCGGACGAGCTTGAGGATAGCCTTATCGACGAGGTGCTTACAGGCCTAAAGGTGCAGGAGAACTTTTTTGATAACCCTCAGCAGTATGCGCTGGAGATATTCAAGGCGTTGGTGGCGCACCGTGATGAGATAGACTGCGTATTTTCGGGCGGACGCTTTGCGCTCGCTTCGGATAAGATAGAGTCGCGCATCAAGGTGGCGCTGTTTGATTCGTCGCCAGCATATAAAACACGCAAGAACGAGATCATTGTGACGTTTTTGATACAGGGTCTGTTCCACAGCGTAAAGACACCCAGAATGAGCGGTGACATGAGAGAGGAGCTTGCACAGCTCTCGCAGCTTACAACGCTCGTTATTTCGCAGATAGAAAGACCCACAGTGAATGAACAGTAAGCAATTTTTGCAGCGTCCGAACAAAAAAACGGGCGCTGTTTGGCATTTTATTGGTGAAATTGTTGACAATAACGCGCTTTTATGATATAATTGTTATACTGTTATATTGGTAATAGTATACATTTTTGTATGAACGCATCAGTGCGGCGCAGAAAGGGATTTCAAAATGAGCAACGGAAATGTTATTTATTTTGACCATGAGGGCGATTTTTCCCTCTGGGAGCAGACCTCCTTGCCGATAGGAAACGGATATCTCGGCGCAACTATGTTTGGCGGTATGCGCACAGAGCATATAATCTTCAACGAAAAAACGCTTTGGGCAGGCGGTCCCTGTGAAAACCGCCCCGACTACTACGGCGGCAATAAGCGTGACAGATACAAGTATGTGAAGCAGGTGCAGGACGAGCTGAAAAACGGCAGCTACGACAAGGTTACCGAGCTTTTGCCTGAGCTTACGGGTGACGGCGATTTCGGCACGTATCTTCTGCTTTGCGATATGGTGATAGATTTCAATGTGCCTAACGGTCAGGCAACGGACTACCGCCGCGCTCTTGACCTCGACAGAGCATTTTATTCATGCGAGTTCACGATAAGCGGCGTGAAATATACGCGCGAGGCGTTTGCAAGCTATCCCGCTAGGGTTATAGCGCTGCGCTTTGCGGCTTCCGAAAAGGGCAAGCTCGGCTTCCAGCTTAGCGTTGAAAAAACGCACCCTTGTACCATATATTCCGACGAGGACGGCTTGATGTGCTACAGCGGCTATGTTGCAGATAACGGAATGCGCTTTGACTCCCGTGCGATGGTGCAGACCGATGGCGAGGTGCTTACAGTAAACGGCAGACTCACCGTTAAAAACGCGACAGAGGCAATTCTTTATGTTACTGCGGCGACTGATTACGAGATGAAATATCCTACCTACCGCAGCGGGGTTGACCCCTCAACGATAACGATTCCGCTCATTCAGGCGGCTTACAGACTTGGCTGGGACGCGCTTTTTGAGGAGCACTGCGCAGATTACTCCGCGATATTCGACAGGGTGGCGCTTACGATAAACGATGACAGCGCAGACCTGCCCGCCGATAAGCTGCTTAAAGCCTACAAAAACGG
>JAZNTS010000081.1:0-16397 GCA_045591905.1 Oscillospiraceae bacterium
GCCGTTTCGGGGAGCGCATAACGGTCGTTCAGAGAGAAACGAAGTATGACCTCAGCGCTGAATGTTTTATACGCTCGGTGATGTCGGCGGCGCGCGTGATGCTGACTGTATGTGTGATGATAGTCGCTTTTTCGGCTGTGACGGAGCTTCTGTCGCTGATAGGAGCACAGACCGCGGCAGAACACTTTTTCAGCATCTTAGGACTAAAACAAAACAGCGGCGCGATCTTCCCTGCGGTGCTGGAGATAAGCAGAACTTCCGCGTTATCTCCCGAGGGCATGGCGGTTATTCCGCTGTGCAGCGCTTTGTTGTCGTTTGGCGGAGTATGCGTTGTTTTGCAGGTCGCCGCTATGACATCGGGAAAGCTGCCGCTGAAAGGCTTTCTGCTGTCGAGAATACCCGCTGCGGCGCTGAGCGCACTCTTTTCGCTGACAGGACTAATGCTGCCGCAGCCCGATGTTTCAGTGAGCGCTGACGCTATGATAAAGGCGCAGGGCTTTTCGGTCAATGCCGGAATGTCGCTTTGTGTGCTGATAATGTGTATAATTCTTCTTTCCATGGACAAACGCGGACATCTTGACAAAATCAGAGAATAGGAGTATATTTTATATGTACATATTTTTACAGAAAGAGAGGTCTTGTTTTGGTAACGATACGCAATCTTAAAAAGCAGTACGGCACATTCCCTGTGCTGCGCGGCTTGTTTATGAACATACAAAAGGGCGACGTATACGGTTTTCTCGGCCGAAACGGCAGCGGAAAGACCACGACCATGAGCATAATAACAAATACTATCCCAAAGGACAGCGGTGACGTTTTTATCGGTGACGGCGAACCTGTGAGGGTGGGATATCTCCCCGAAAGTCCCATGCTTTTCGGATATATGACAGCGCGCGAGTATCTTGAATACATCGCAAGCTGCTGCAAATACAGCGGTGATGTAAATGCCCGTGTCAATGAGGTGCTGGACATAGTGGGACTTACTTCGGCGGCAGACAGGCGCTCAAAGGGCTATTCGCGCGGTATGGCGCAGCGCCTTGGTATGGGAGCGGCAATAATCGGCGAGCCGCAGCTTCTGCTTCTGGACGAGCCTACCTCGGCGCTTGACCCACAGGGCAGAGCTGACGTTATTGAAATAATAAAGCGCCTTAACGGCATGGGCGTGACAATAATTCTTTCCACGCATATTCTGCCTGATGTAGAGCGTGTTGCTAACAGAATAGGCATAATGAACAACGGTATAATTGCCGAGGAGGGCAGCATCAGCGAGCTTTTGAATAAGTACAGCACAGACAGGGTGAACCTTACAGTGCGCGGACTTACGGCTGATACAAAGGTTAGGCTGCTTTCGGTTGATTTTGCAAAGGCTGATTTTGATGAGAGCAGCGGTCGCTTTGAGTTCAAATGTGATAATATCGAGGCTTGCGCGGGTAAGCTTATGCGTGTTATGACGGAGCATTCGATAATCCCCGAAAGCTTTTCGCTCGGTACGTCCTCGCTTGAGGAGCTTTTCAGAAAGGTGGTGGGCGAGAATGCAACTTAAAATGAGCTTTAAAAAGGAGTGGCTGCATTTTCTGCGCACATTCCGTTTTGGCGGTATGATGATAACTATATTCTCGTTCGTGCTTGTATATCCGCTGCTTTTTAAGGCTATAGTAGCGCTTACCCAAGCTATGGAAGGCTCGCAGGCTGCCGAAGTTCTTGGAATTACGGTAGAGGAAATGAATGCAACCATTCAGCTATACAGTAATTCGACATTTATTTTCGGCGGTGTTCTGACAGAGCTGTGCGCGACCTCGCTGCTTATCATTATGATATTGATGATGTCCCCGTTAGGCGGAGAGCAGAAGAAGCACGCAACCGTTATCCCGATGTGCAGCGGTCTTGAGTATAAATACTATCTCACAGCAAAATTTGTTTTGTATTCCGCAGTGCTTTTTGTCGGAAACTTTTTGGGCGGCTGTGCGGCAGGTATTGTGTGCAACGCACTGTTTGAAAGCTCGCACGTTGCTGTTGTTGATGTAGTTATCGGCGCGCTTATTTCAGCAATATACTCTGTATTTATCCTGTGCATATATATGGCGCTGGGACTTTGCACCTCTCGCCCCGGTATCATGGTGATAGCGATGTATGTGGGACAGATGATCCTACAGGTGTTCTTGCCGACTTTCGGTCTTACAAAGTTTAATCCGTTTTCGCTGTATTTTGTCGTTTCGCAGCAGATATATACAGAGGGCTTCTCTTTTTCCGATGAAACAGTGAGCCTTGCTGTAGGCGCAGGTATTGCGCTTGCGATATGTGCGCTGATGTATGTGATAACGGTTTCTGTGTGTAAGTCTAAGCGTATAAACAATCAGGAGAAAAAGCCTGAATTTTAATAACAATAATGCACGCTTTTTGCGGTGAGGTTAGACGAAAATAGTAAAAGCCCGACTTATAAAGTCGGGCTTTCGGCTTGTCGAAAACAATGTTTCTGCCTATGAAGCGGACGTTTTTGATAACTTTTTTGACCGAATTCAACTAGGTCAAAAAACACTGCATACAGTTATATAGTAGTCTACTCTGTCTTTTTCAGCCAGACGTCAAAGCAACCATCGTCACATTTGATATGAATGCTGTCGAAAATTCGGTAGATCTCGCCTGTGTGAATATAATCTTTGGCATATACTCCTGCAGTACCTTCGGGTATAGGATAATACATAGCAAAATGTGTTTCGGGAGTATATCCGATAGAAAATGACTCTGAAACATTATCGGTTGTTATTGTTGCAATAGAAGTATCGGTGTCCAAAATAAAGTTTCCATCTTCATTGCTCCATACTCCGTCAAAAAGCGGCGCTTCCTGTTTGATGACCCAACACAATATCAAAGCAACGATAATACAGCATACAACAATAATGACTATGTTGCTATGTTTATTAAATTTCTCCATATCGTTCTCCCTGTTATTTAATTGTTTTTGCAAGAAGTTGCAGAGTTGAGATAGTTGAAGTATTTTATATCGTCAGTGAGTGCGTTCGCCTTGTTTACGTTCTCTCCGAAACAATAGTATACGGGTAATTATATAAGGAATAAGCTGATAAAAGAACGAAAATACAACTTGACAGATAGCAGAATACATTATAGTACCATAACCTAAATGTTCTGCAATCAATGGCAAATTCACTATGCTGTTTTTTCCGACTCTTGGAAGAATATCGGGATAATAAATCGCAAAGCCAACAAATATCAACAGAAAAGATGGTATCCAGAAATAAACCTTTGAGCGAATAATGCCTGCCGAAATTGCCGCCGCTATTAAAACTACTCTGATAACAAAGAATCTTACTACTTCCGTTGGCGCCATTATCCCTTCACTTCTGACTCCCAATGCTTGAAGAATAGGCTCAATTATTTGCAGTTCAAATATTATAATCAGATATACGCCTATCTGAATTGCAATCGTTAAAATGAGATTAAAAAGCAATGGATGTTTTTTCATATTGCTGTCCTTTCCGTCAATCTTTATTTCCTTAATTTAATTATATTACAACGTTAGATAAAAGTCAATGAGAAAAACGCAAACGAAAAATCCCGACTTTGTTAAGTCGAGCAAAAATCTGTGTCTATGTTGAGTGAAAAAGATTTCACACTATAATTGGGTAACGACCCGCGAACGCGAGCGTTTGCCAAGAACATATGTTGCCCGAAGAGCAGACCGCGAAAGTGAAGCGGTTTTGCGAAGCAAAATCGGTTTTCCATAAGGGAAAACCGAAGCTGAGCTTTTGCAATTTAAAAATCCCACTCTTTTGAGTGGGATTTTTAAATATGGTGCAGGTGAAGGGACTTGAACCCCCACGACCTTGCGATCACTAGCACCTGAAGCTAGCGCGTCTGCCGATTCCGCCACACCTGCATATTTAGTTGCCGAACTTGACAACATATATATTTTATCACGTTGGCTTCTGTTTGTCAAGAGGTTTTTGAAATTTTTTTGGGGCAAGTGTACAATAACGTTGATATCTCTGCAATAAAGCCGAAAAATATTTGCCGACACCCCTTGAAAAATCCTTCGGGATATGATATACTATACTGTAAGCAATAGGGCAATGCCCCAAAGCAAACTACATTCAAAGAAAGAGGTGTTCCTTTTGAAGCACATCACAACTATCAACAAGGCTGATCTCAAGTCTACTGCTGCTAAGGGCGGCTGCGGCAACTGCCAGTCTTCCTGCCAGTCCGCTTGCAAGACTTCCTGCACAGTAGCTAACCAGAAGTGCGAAGCTGTAAAGTAATTCGCAGTCAGATTTGTTAAACATTTTTGGGCGGAGGCTGTTCCGCCCAAAATTTTTGGAGAGGTAAAATACAGATGATACATAAATTCAAACAGCTCGGCTATAACATCGTGCTTGATGTAAACAGCAACGGCGTTCATCTGCTGGACGACTGTGCTTTTGATATACTTGACCACGTTGGCGACAGCATGACAGAGGTCTGTCCCGAGGAGCTTATCGCAAAGCTGCCCGCATATTCCGAGGCGGATATCCGTGAGAGCTATGCAGAGCTTTATCAGCTTTACAAGGACGGCGCACTGCTGTCCGAGGACGATTATGAGCGCTACACAGACACAAAGGTTAAATCTCCCGTAAAATCCATGTGCCTTAACGTTTCGCATGACTGCAATCTGCGCTGCGAATACTGTTTTGCTGAAACGGGCGACTTTGGCGGCGACCGCTGCGTGATGAAGCCCGAAACAGGCAAAAAAGCTATAGATTTCCTTATCGAAAATTCGGGCAACCGCGTGAATCTGGAGCTTGATTTCTTTGGCGGCGAGCCGCTTATGGCATGGGATACCGTTGTGCAGACAGTGGATTACGCGCGTTCTATTGAAAAACAGCACGGCAAGAATTTCCGCTTTACCATAACAACCAACGGTATGCTGTTGGACGATGAGAAGATAGAATACATCAACCGCGAGATGAGCAACTGTGTGCTTTCGCTTGACGGTAGAAAGGAAGTAACCGACCGTATCCGCAAGACGGTAAACGGCAAGGGCTGCTATGATATCATAGTACCTCGTTTTCAGAAGCTTGTTCAGAGCCGCGGCGACAAGGATTATTATGTTCGCGCAACATTCACAAAGTACAACCTTGACTTTACAGACGATGTTCTGCATATGCGCGACCTCGGTTTTGAGCAGCTTTCCGCTGAGCCTGTTGTGACCGACCTTGATATGCCTTATGCAATTACGGAAGCCGACCTGCCCCGTGTTTTCTCGGAATACGACCGCCTTTGCGAGGTAATGTCCGAGCGTACCGAGGACAAATTCAATTTCTTCCACTTCATGGTCGACTTAAATCAAGGCCCCTGCGCTATCAAAAGGCTGCGCGGCTGCGGCTGCGGCAACGACTATGTTGCGGTCACTCCCAACGGAGATATCTTCCCATGTCACCAGTTTGTTGGTGTAGACGAGTGGAAGATGGGAAATCTTTATGACGGAACATTCAACGAGGATATAAAGAACACCTTTGCGGGCACCCACGTTTACAGCAAGCAAGGCTGCCGTGACTGCTGGGCAAAATTCTTCTGCTCGGGCGGCTGCAACGCAAACAGCTTTATATATGAGGGTGATATCAACAAGCCGCACAAGCTTTCCTGCGAGATGCAGAAAAAGCGCCTTGAATGTGCGCTTGCACTCGCCGCAGACAGAGCGGTAAAAGAAAACGCATAACAAAAATTCCCGCGGAGCTTAACGGCTCAGCGGGAATAATTATTTCATCAGCTTCCTACATATTCGGAGAGTATAACGTCAAACTCTACCTCTTTGTTTCGTCCGAGGGAGTCTACGCGCACTACCGTAACCTTTACCGTATCGCCCGGCTTCATGTCTGCGAGGATATCGCTGACTTCGCTTACAGATGTCACGGAAATGCCCTCAACTTCAACGATGGTATCGCCCACAACAAGTCCGCTCTTTGCAATTGCGAGCGTGCGGTCTATATCGGTGATATACAGACCCGGTGTCATGCCCTGTATTGCTCCGACGTATTCGCTCACCTCAAGGCAGGTTATGCCGAGAATGGGTCTGCCCGAAACATAGCCCTTGGAGATAAGGTCGTCGATAACGTCTTTTGCTTCGTTTATAGTTATTGCAAAGCCTACGCCCTCGGCATTGTTGTATACAAGCTTCGAGTTTACAACGCCAACTACCTCGCCGTGCATATTGAACAGTGCGCCGCCCGAGTTTCCGCTGTTTATGGAAGCGTCAGTCTGAATACTGCTGAGGTTGCGCTCGCTCTCGCTGTACTGCTCGCGGTTAAGTCCCGAAACAACGCCCTTTGTGACGGAGGTTTCAAGACCGAGGGGGTTACCTATAGCAACCACGTCGTCGCCGAGTCTCAATTCATCGGAGTCGCCCAGCACGGCAGCCTGTAAGCCCTGAGCCTCTATCTTCAGCACCGCAAGGTCTGTGTCTGTATCACTGCCGACCACGACTGCTTCGTATTCCTCTGAAACGCCTGTGCCCTCGATGGGATCTGTCGTATTTACATGGACGACAAATCTGTCCATGTCGTCAACAACGTGCGCATTGGTTATGATGTAGCCGTCGCTGGAGATAATAATTCCGCTGCCTGCGCCGTAAGGCTCTTCGGAGCCGTAATACTGTCTTGTGAAAACTTCGATATAAACTATCGAATCACGCACTGACGAAACTAGGTCGCGTGTGTAGGCAAAAGAGCCATCGGAATTAAACTCGGTCTCAGTTGTGGAAATATGAGTTACGGTAACGCCCTGCTGAAGCTCGTCCAGTGTGGGGGTGCCGGCTAAGGAGCCTGTGCTTGGATTTTTGTCTGCGTCGGGGTTGGAAGCGTTGGGCTGCTGTGTTGAAGCAGCGTCCTTATTAAGCAGATTTTGAGCGAGATAGCTGCCTCCGAAGCCTGCGCCGCCGCCTAAGATGGTAACCGCTGCAACCAAAGCGACGACCTTTGCCGTGCTGTGCTTTTTGCGGGACTTTTTCTCTTGTGCTGGGGAGGTCGTCTGCTCCGCAGGCTGGGGCATGGCAGGGTAGAAAGCCTGATGCTCGTTGTTGGGTGTGAAATTATTATCGTACATAAAACCATTCCTTTCGGTCGGTGATTTAACTGTTATGTTCACAGTATACCGCGTTTTTGTGTAAATATTGTGAAACAAAACTGATTAAATTATAAATGTTTTCAAAAACCGAACAGTGCTTTCAGCGCAAACCATATCGGAGGCACGAAAAGCGCGGGCAGCATATTTATCGTTTTCATGTTTTTAAGCCCAAGTATCGAGATACCCGAAGCGGCAATAAGAAAGCCGCCTACAAGCGATATCTCGGTCATAAGTCCGCCGTTCAATACGGGCTCAAGCCAACCTGCGCACAGATATATCGCGCCCTGCCATAAAAACAGCACGCCCGCGGCAAGCATCATTCCGAAGCCGTAGGTCGAAGCAAGCGCCATAGAGGTCACAAGGTCAAGGGTCGCGTTGGTGAAAAGATATGTATGGTCGCCGTAAAGCGCCGCGTTTATCGGCCCGAGTATGGACAGCGTTCCTATACAGAACATGAGTATTCCTGTTGAAAGTCCCTGTCCTAGATTGGATTTTGAAAACTTTCCGACAAGCTTATTGAATTTCGCGTCAAGGTCTATTACCGTGCCCAGCAGGCTGCCAAGCGCAAGGCTCACTATAAAAAGCACGGGATATGCACTGTTCGGCATATTGCTGCAAATGGAGTTTACGCCGATACCGATAGCGGCAAGTCCCATTGCGTTGTAAAGAGCCTCGCGGTAGTTGTCTTTTATTCCTTTCTTCAGCAGACCGCCGATAAGCGAGCCGCATAGTATAGTTCCTGTATTAACAAGAGTTCCTATCATACTTAAAATCCTTTTGTATAGTAATATGCAAGCACAAGCTCGGTCACTCTGTCGTAGCTCAGTGAGCCGTCCTCGACCCCCTGTACTTTAATAAATGTGTCGTTGGCTACGCCTGCCATCTCCCACACCTCGTTTATCTGCACATCATCGTCAGGTTCGGCGGGAGGTATGTATTTAAATCTGTCGATGTATTCGTTGTTGGCTTTAAAGTCGGCTTGCATACCCTCGGAGCAAGCGGCGTCAGCGATATACCAAAGGTCGATGTCGCTGCTATACAGTGCGTTTTTGCAGAAAAGCAGAGCCTCCATGTAGCCCGAATAGCGATACTCGGGATATTCGCTGTTTATGCAGGACAGGAATGCATAGAAATTACATTCGTCCTCAAATGCTATTCCGCGTGAATGAGCGGATTCGTGCGCCGCTGTATATGGAATGCTGTAATCGGGCTGTTCCGTATTCACATTACACTCGGCATAAAACGGGAAATACATTCCTGTTATACCTGTATAAGACCACCAGTAGGACAGCATAACAGGCTTTTGCCGCCACACGCTCGTCCACAGCCACGGATATTCGTCAAGTATCGCGTTGTAGCCGCTGTTTGAACGCGACAAAGTAGCGAACAGATCGTTTGTCAGCACCATATAGCCGTTTTCGTCGCGTGTAAGCTCCTTTTCAGCCTCTTTGGCTCCGTCGGCAAGCGCAAGGCATACCTCAAGAAGCTGCTCGCTGTTTTTGGGCGCAGTGTCAAGCTCCAGAAGCTCGGAGGCGCTGCGGCGGTAGTAGTTTGCACCGTGTGCTATCATATAGAGCAGCACCGCAAACGAAAGAAATCCGCAGACGCAGCGAACAGCTTTTACAGCAGTTTTTTTCTTTGAGGAGGAGTGTCGCATAGCACGCACGAACAGCGTAACAACAAGCACCAAAAGCGGCAGTGCGAGTATAACTGTAAGCTCCGTCAGTGAAAACGGACACAGCGAGGCTATAAAGCCGATCGGCACAGTTACTATCTTAAACAGCACGCGCGACACGAAATATTCGGTGAAATCGGGAAACAGCGGCAGAAGAAAGAACATCAGCGCGCCCAATATCAGCGGATAGAATATCCATGTAGCCTTTACAAAGCGTTTCAACACAACACCACCTCAATTGTTTATAGACGGAGTATAAAGTAATTATTTCAGCTTTTTTATGATATCAACGGTATAGGAATATTCGGGGAAATCGCTTTGTATCCTCTGTGCGGCTTTGCGGCAGAAATCCTCGCGAAGCTGCGGCTCATCGCGCATTGCCTGCTTTGCTCCCCAAAGATGTGTGAAGCTGTCCTGCGGAAAGAACAGATTATCCTTATCAAGCAGTGTTTTTACGGGCGTTCCTGTGTATTCCGCGCACATCGCAGCCATGCGCTGCTCGGCGAATACCATATAGCAAAGCCTGTCGGCGCAGGAATAAGCGGACTTCATAAAGGCTATCGCCTGTGAGGTGTAGAACTCCTTGAAGTCGTTGTCGGGAAGATACAAAAACGCTGTGTTCAGCGGCAGAACGCTTTCGCCAAATGGCGGCAGGATATGCTCGCGCAGTCTGAAATATTGCAGCGGCGGATAGATATCGGGGTAAAGCTCCTCGCGGTGAGCGGCAATTATCTCGTTGCCGAAGCTGAGTTTTTCCCACACGATGAAATCGGTGTCTATCATGACGCATGGTGCGCTTATCTCACGAAGAGCAAGCAGCTTGCCGCCTGCCCAGAACATCTGTGGGTCTATGCCGTCGAGGTCGTCTGGGATACATATGCGCACCTCGTTCCAGATATCGCAAAGCCCTATTTTATTATAGTATTCCGCGCCCGCGCTGTCGGTGTACAAGGCAATATCGCCGTTTAGCTTGCGCCATGTCAGCGCCGAAAGCACAGTGCAGTACAGGTCGAAATCTTCTACTGAAAAAGCTCCGCTTTTCTTTGCAAAAAACGGAGCGGAAGAGAGTACATGGATAGCGTTCATAGATTTCCTCTCATATATTGTGTATGCCGTAGCCGAAGCGGTCAAGCGGGCACATATTAAGACAGTGGTACATTATCTCGTCGTATTCGTCTGCGGTCATGGCTCTGAAGCTTCCGAGCGGAACTCCTCTGTAGGAGCTAGGCAGCATACCGAGAGGCAGTGCGCCGAAGTTTGCCCATCTAAACGAGCCTAAGCCGAAAGCGTTGCTGCTGTATGAGCCGAAGCTGTATGAACCGAAAGCGCCTGCTTGTCCATAACGGAACGAGCCGCCTTTGAAAGAACCGCTTCGGAAAGAGCCGCCTCTGAATGAGCCGAAGCGCCATTCCCACTCCCACTGCCATGTTTTTGTAAAAGAACTGCGGCTGAAAGAGCTTGCCCCAAAGCTGCCGTAACGCGCACTGAAGCTGCCCCATCTCAGTATAGAAAGGTAGCTTCCGAAGCTTCCGGCGGAAAAGCTGCCGCCGTAAAGACTGCTGCTTGCAGGGCTTTTTGCGCCGCCGTTTTTCAGCATATCCACTGCACGTATCACGTTTTCGTCTGCACGATGAACGGGTACGCTGCATTTTTTATGCGTGAATATCTCGGTCAGCTTGTCGTTCAGCGCGCTGTCTGACGGGTCAAGCCGCGAAAGCGCGTCAGCATAAGCCTCGCCACCGTGGGCGCGAAGCCAGCTTATCAGGCTGCCTCCGAGAAAATAACCGCGGATTGCAGCAATATCAAAATTTGCATTGATCTCATCTGCGGAGAATATCTTTCTCCTGCAAAGCCATATCGCACAATCCATTGGTTCCTCCACATAATGCACAATTATATTTATAGTATAACACATCTGATGATAAATTTCAACAACTTTCCGAAAAATAGTGAGGTGTTCCAAGCTGATTTGTGAAAAAAGCACAACCTGTTTGTGTAACATACCTTATCAAACCGCATTACAGCGCGATTTTGAGAGCTGGGTTCGGTTTGGTTTTCACATAGTTATATTTTAAGGTGATTTTACACTCTGTGTTGGAGAAAAAATATTTCGTCGGTTTATGCAAAAATCGGGGCGGATTAAGCGATTTTTTGGCTAAAAGTCAATGGTTTTTTTGTGCCAAATCTATTGACAAAAATTTGTGAATGTAGTATAATACTATAATGTATCATAATGGATATGTGCGCGAAAAGTGCGTTTTTTGAGAAAAAACAGCGTTGATTTTTTTCTCGGAAAACGGCGTGTATATGCCATTGCGGAAATAAATTAAGGAGTGATAAAGCCGATGGTGAATGTTAAGCCCGTACAGCTCGGAAAAAACACCCGTATGAGTTTTTCCAAGATCAATGAGGTCATCGATATGCCGAACCTCATCGGAATCCAGAAAGACTCTTATGAATGGTTCCTGACGGACGGTATCAAGGAAGTGTTTAAGGACGTTTCCCCTATTACCGATTCCAACGGAAAGTTTGAACTCTCGTTTATAGACCACCGTCTTGACGACAAAACTAAGTACACTATCGAGGAGTGCAAGGAGCGCGACGCTACCTATGCCGCGCCTCTGCGTGTTACAGCCCGCCTGCTCAGCAAGGAAACAGGCGAGATCATGGATAATGAGATATTCATGGGTGATCTGCCGCTTATGACTGACAGCGGTACCTTTGTCATCAACGGTTCCGAGCGTGTTGTAGTATCTCAGCTTGTGCGTTCGCCGGGCGTGTACTATGGCTTTGATTACGATAAGACAGGTAAGAAGCTGTTCAAGGCTACTGTTATCCCGAACAGAGGCGCTTGGCTGGAGTACGAGATGGACTCCAACGACGTTTTTTATGTTCGTATAGACAAGAACAGAAAGATCCCCGCTACGACTTTCCTGCGTTCTATCGGTCTTTCAAGTAATGAAGACCTCAAGGAGAAGTTCGGCGAGGACGACAGAATCGTTCGCACGATCGAGGATAAGGACAGCACCCAGAACCGCGAGGAAGCGCTGCTTGAGGTTTACAAGAAGCTGCGTCCCGGCGAGCCGCCGACAGTTGAGTCCGCGCAGAATCACCTGAACACTCTGTTCTTCGACGCAAAGAGATACGACCTTTCCAGATTCGGTCGTTATAAATATAATAAGAAGCTGTGTATTTCTTCCCGTATCAGCGGAAGAAAGGCAGTAGAGAACATTATTGCTCCTCTCACAGGCGAGATACTTGCCGAGGAGGGTGCAGTAATTACGCCCGATATGGCTCTTGCTATCGAAAACTCGGGTGTTACAGACGTTACCGTACTCAATCCCGAGGGCAAGATCGTCAAGGTAGTCGGAAACGGCATGGTCGATATTTCCGTTTACACAGGCGATATGGACGTTGAGTCCCTCGGCATAAACGAGCAGGTTAGATTTGCTGTTCTCGCTGAGATACTCGACGAGGCCGCAGGCGACAATGACAAGCTTGCAGAGCTGCTGAAGGCACGCGCTGAGGAGCTTATCCCCAAGCACATCACCCTTGAGGATATCTACGCAACTGTAAGCTATTTCATAAATCTTTGCGAGGAGATCGGCGATATCGACGATATCGACCACCTCGGCAACAGACGTATCCGTTGCGTGGGTGAGCTGCTGCAGAACCAGTTCCGCATCGGTTTCTCCCGTATGGAGCGTACCATTCGCGAGAGAATGGCGCTTCAGGCGCAGGATCAGGAGAAGGTATCTCCCTCCTCCCTTATCAACGCAAGACAGGTCATCTCCGCGATGAGAGAGTTCTTCGGCTCTTCGCCGCTTTCCCAGTTCATGGATCAGAACAACCCTCTTGCAGAGCTTACCCATAAGAGAAGACTTTCCTCGCTCGGTCCGGGCGGTCTTTCCCGTGACAGAGCAGGCTTCGAGGTTCGCGACGTACACTATTCTCACTACGGAAGAATGTGTCCCATCGAGACCCCTGAAGGTCCTAACATCGGTCTGATCTCTTATCTTGCAACATTCGCAAGGATCAACGTATACGGCTTTATCGAAGCGCCCTACAGACGTGTTGACAAGGAAACAGGCAAGGTGCTTGACGATGTAGTTTACATGACCGCCGATATGGAGGATAACTACGTTGTGGCACAGGCTAACGAGCCTCTTGACGAGAACGGCTGCTTTGCACGTCCCCGTGTAAACGCTCGCTGCCGTGACGCTATCCTTGAGATCGAGCGCGAAAAGGTAGATTTCATGGACGTATCGCCTAAGATGGTTGTATCCGTTGCTACCGCGATGATCCCGTTCCTTGAAAACGACGACGCGAACCGTGCCCTCATGGGTGCGAACATGCAGCGTCAGGCTGTTCCGCTGATGGTTACCGACAATCCTATCGTTGGTACAGGTATGGAGTATAAGGCTGCCGTTGATTCGGGCGTTGTTATCTGCGCCAAGGAGGACGGTAACGTTACAGAGGTTGACGCTGACAAGATCGTTATCACAAACGACCTCGGCGTTGAGCACGCTTACAGACTTATCAAGTTCAAGCGCTCCAACCAGGGTAACTGCGTAAACCAGCGTCCTATCGTTTCTGTCGGCGAGAGAGTTTCGGCAGGCGATGTTATTGCTGACGGCCCCGCTACAAAGAACGGTGAGATCGCACTCGGTAAGAATGCGCTCATCGGCTTCATGACATGGGAAGGCTACAACTACGAGGACGCCGTTCTCATCAATGAAAAGCTTGTTTACAACGATGTTTACACATCTATCCATATTGAAGAATACGAGCTTGAGTGCCGCGAAACAAAGCTTGGTCCGGAGGAGATCACACGTGATATCCCGAACCTTTCCGACGACGCACTCAAGGATCTTGACGAGCGCGGTATAATCCGCATCGGTGCGGAGGTACACTCGGGCGATATCCTTGTTGGTAAGGTATCTCCCAAGGGTGAAACAGACCTCACCGCCGAGGAAAGACTGCTTCGTGCGATCTTCGGTGAAAAGGCAAGAGAAGTGCGCGACAACTCTCTGAGAGTTGCTCATGGCGAAAGCGGTATCGTTGTTGACGTTAAGGTGTTCAACCGCGAGAACTGCGATGAGCTTGCTCCCGGCGTAAACGAGGTAGTTCGCTGCTACATCGCTCAGAAGAGAAAGATCTCTGTCGGTGATAAGATGGCGGGCCGCCACGGTAACAAGGGTGTCGTTTCCCGTATTCTCAAGCAGGAGGATATGCCGTTCCTTCCCGACGGTACTCCTCTGGATATCGTGCTCAACCCGCTCGGCGTACCTTCACGTATGAACATCGGTCAGGTACTCGAAGTGCATCTCGGTTATGTTGCGAGAGCACTTGGCTGGAAGATATCCACACCCGTATTCGACGGTGCTCATGAGCAGGATATCCGCGAGCTTTATGATATTGCACGCGAAAAGCGCAGCGAGCTTATCGGAGAGGATTCCGCAGGTCTTGACTTTACAAAGCTGCCCCTCACTTCCGATTGCAAAACGCTGCTCACAGACGGCAGAACAGCTGAGAAGTTCGACGCTCCCGTTACTGTCGGATATATCTATTACCTCAAGCTGCATCACCTTGTTGATGATAAGATCCATGCGCGTTCCACAGGTCCCTACTCCCTCGTTACGCAGCAGCCTCTGGGCGGTAAGGCTCAGTTCGGCGGTCAGCGTTTCGGTGAGATGGAAGTTTGGGCACTGGAGGCTTATGGTGCGGCTTACACACTTCAGGAGATACTCACTGTCAAGTCCGATGACCTTATGGGTCGTCAGAAGACATATGAGGCTATCGTGAAGGGCGAGCCTGTTCCGAAGCCCGGCGTTCCTGAGTCCTTCAAGGTAATGATAAGCGAGCTTCAGGGTCTTGGTCTTGACATCAGAATTCTCGACGAAAACGGCGAGGAGATCGATCTCAAGCAGGATATGGAGGACGAGTACGAGGGCACATACGCTCCCTCTGACGCGTTCGAGGCAGATTATCAGACCAACGAAGACGAGCTTCAGGGCTTTGGCATCGTTGATGAAGACGGCGAGGAGATCGTTTCCGAGTCTTCCGATGACGATGAGATCGACGGCGATGACGACAGCGCTTTCTTTGACGACGCTGACGACTTCGGCGAGGACGACGAATAATTAATGCTCTCGGCGGGCGGCGCTGCTGCCCGCAGGGATTTCAACATTCGGTCAATATCAGCGGGCAGAGCCGTTGCGGCGCTGTCCCGAGAGAGATGAGGTATTAAATTGAGTTTTAATGTTTTTGAGTCAATGAAGATCGGACTTGCCTCTCCCGACCAGATCAGAGAGTGGTCATACGGCGAAGTTCTTCGCCCCGAAACAATAAATTACCGTACCCAGAAGCCCGAAAAGGAAGGTCTGTACTGCGAGAAGATCTTTGGTCCGCAGAAGGACTGGGAGTGTAACTGCGGTAAGTACAAGAGGATTCGCTATAAGGGCAAGATATGTGAAAAGTGCGGCGTTGAAGTAACACGCAGCAAGGTAAGACGTGAGCGTATGGGTCACATTGAGCTTGCGGCTCCCGTATCGCACATTTGGTACTTCAAGGGCACACCCTCCAGAATCGGTCAGGTGCTTGACATCTCCCCGAAAAGACTGGAAGAGGTTCTCTACTTCACAAAGTATATCGTTATAGATCCCGGTGAAACTAAGGAGCTGTCAAAAAATCAGCTTCTTGACGAGAAAGAATACGCAGGCTTCCGCACAAAGTACGGCAGCGATTTCAAGGCAGGCATGGGCGCTGAGGCTATCAAGGAGCTACTTAAGGAGATCGACCTTGAAAAGCTCTCCAATGAGCTGAAAGAGGAGCTTACCGCTACTCAGCAGGGCCAGAAGCGCGTTAAGCTGCTGAAAAGGCTTGATGTTATCGAGGCATTCAGACTTTCGGGCAACCGTCCCGAGTGGATGATACTGGACTGCGTTCCCGTAATTCCCCCCGATATCAGACCTATGGTACAGCTTGACGGCGGCAGATATGCTACCTCCGACCTTAACGACCTGTACCGTCGCGTTATCAACAGAAATAACCGTCTTGCAAAGCTTATCCAGATGCGCTCTCCCGAGCTTATCATCAGAAACGAGAAGCGTATGCTGCAGGAGGCTGTTGACGCACTTATCGACAACGGCAGACACGGCAGAGCTTACACAGGCTCCAACAACCGTCCGCTGAAGTCCCTTTCCGATATGCTTAAAGGTAAGCAGGGACGCTTCCGTCAGAACCTGCTCGGTAAGCGTGTTGACTACTCGGGACGTTCCGTTATCGTAGTAGGCCCCGATCTCAGAATGGATCAGTGCGGTCTGCCTAAGGAAATGGCTCTTGAGCTGTTCAAGCCGTTCGTTCTGAACGACCTTGTTATCAACAATTCCGCTACAAATATCAAGCAGGCTAAGAAGATGGTAGAACGTGCAGACGATAAGGTGTGGGACTCCCTCGAAAGAGTTATCAAGGACCACCCCGTTCTGCTTAACCGTGCGCCTACACTGCATAGACTTGGTATTCAGGCGTTCTCTCCCGTACTGGTCGAGGGTCGCGCTATCAAGCTGCACCCCCTGTGCTGTACAGCGTTCAACGCTGACTTCGACGG
>JAZNTS010000082.1:0-19488 GCA_045591905.1 Oscillospiraceae bacterium
GGCCGAAATGGTGTGAGCTGATAGCAAGCGGCATGAAAACCATTGAGGTCAGAAAGACCAGACCCAAGCTAACCCCGCCCTTCAAGTGCTACATCTATGAGTCGCAGGGGAATAAGTATAACTGGAATGTTAAGGTTGAAACAATCGCAAATAACGATGAAGACCGTTATCTGGATTGTATGCGTGGCGCACCCGATGTAAAGCGGACAAAAAACGGTATTCCGTATTTCTCTTACGGCAGAATGAGTGTCATAGGCGAGTTCACTTGCGTCAGCATTTCCGAGTATGAAGCAGAGTTCCACAAAGGAAACAACGTCTACCAAGATATTCGAGAGATATTCCGTGACCCCGACAATCCTGATGATGATTGCAGGGATTTTCGCATTCTCGCAGCCAACGACGATGACGACCCGAATGACTGTGAGTTCTGTAAGCAGACTTGTCTGACGTTCGATGAAGTGAAATCATACATCGGAGAGGAGTGCTTCTGCAAGACGTTTTACGGCTGGCACATATCCAACCTCAAGATTTATGACAAACCAAAAGAACTGAGCGCGTTCAAAAAGTATAATCGCCACTGCCACTATGAGCATTTAGGACTTGCGACACCGAAATGCAGTGAATGCAAAGAATGTCAGCTTGAACGCCCGCCCCAGAGCTGGGGCTATGTGGAGGAACTGACATGACCCATCAGGAAGACAACGAACAGATAACCCTATTCCAGTGGGCTTCGCTTCAAAGCGGTAAGTTCCCCGAACTGAAGATGCTCTATCATATCCCGAATGGCGGCAAGCGCAGTAAAGCAGAAGCGGGCCGTTTCAAGGCAATGGGCGTAAAGTCGGGAGTTCCTGACATACATCTTCCTGTGCCGCGCGGTCCGTATCATAGTTTATACATCGAACTGAAAGCATCGAAAGGCAAGGTGTCTGAAAATCAAGTGAATTGGCTTGCTGATTTAAACCACTACGGAAATAAAGCTGTTGTCTGCTACGGGTGGGAGCAGGCAGCGCTTGAGATCAAGAACTATCTCACCCAGAAAGAGAGCAAGAGCCTATATGATAATTAAGCACATAGCCAAGATATGCCGTGAATCCAATATCCTCGCTGTTCATCATACAGATAGAGGCGAGCAGTGGATAGGCAACGACATAGCAATGTACAATATTCCGGGACTGCCTACAATGACCAAGGAGCAGGTGGCGAACATCTTTGACTACTCCGATAAGGTCAAGAATAAGTTACTCATGCGCGATAAGCTTCCCGAATCAGCGGCAAGCCTTTTTGTTGACTACTTCAAAGACGAGGTCTGCATTGAGGAACCGCCTGAAGATATGGCACTCAGAGGCGTCGTTTACAAGATGTTTGAGTGTGCGGGAATGATATTTCTCGTTAATGCTTCCTATCTCACGCCGTTTGCTGATATAGACGACGAGGTCGTGTATTTCATGAGATACAGCGGCAACCATCCCGTTCTTTGTGTGAAGCACGGGCTTATCGCAGCGGCAATAATCTGTCCTGTGAACCTTTCTCGCGAGATCATCAACGAGCACTGCGCAAAGCTGGGCGAAATTGCATGGAAGCTTAAAGAACAGTACTTTGTTCCCGTGGAGAATAATACAGAATCCGAGGAGCAGATGATGTTACGGGGGGAGGGGGGATGACAAAATTTGAGCTTGAACAAATATACTACTTAAATCGCGAGTTGAAGATGTGGGAAAACGAGCTTTCGATGCTTAAAGCAAAATCTCTTGTGGGTTCTCCGTTTCCTAATGCTTCTCATGGTTCCATAGTAGTTGATAAGGTCGCACAGCACACCGAACATAAGGTCGAACTTGAGAACATCATACAAGCAAAGTGCGATGAAATACAAGAACTGCGCGATAAGGTAGTAGCTTATATCACAACGATTCCAGATAGCCTGACCCGAATGATAGTGTTTTATCGCTGTGTAAGCTTTTACGGGTGGCGCAGAGTGGCTTATGAGGTTGGTGGGGACAATACTCCTGATGGCGTGCGAATGATATACAATAGATTTGTAACAAAAAATTTATAAATCTCAAAAGAGTTTCTTTTTCTGTCATGTTTTAGAATAGTATTGCATAGATTACAAATGCACGAAAAGGTATGAAAACAGTATGGTTTTTATTATATGTAAAAAAGGGCTTGACATTATAACAAAAACGTGGTATGATGGTATTACATAACAAAAAAAGAGACTGAAAAACTTCAGCCTCTCAAAATCAAATAAAGCAAAATTATCTAGTCGAAGGTGTATGTTAGTCAGCAATTGTTTCAACAGTGTGCAAAAGCTGACTGACTACTTCGGGGGGTTGTGTTATACAGCAGACAATAAATGCGGTAGAAACGAATACTACGATGATTACTGTCGCTATGATTAACACTAGCCTTGTTTTATTTTCGCCAGGGGGAATCTCAAAATTGTCTGTTTCCTTTGAAGTTACCAGCTCGTTCGGATCAGCAATTGTTGAGGTTTCCTCTGTTTCTTTAGTAGATACATTAGCATCTGCTAAATTCGATATTGCATCGGTCGTCCCTAAGAGCACATGCGCTATCGCATTCAGTAATGTAATAATTCGTTTTACCAAGCCTTTGAGAATACCGAAGCTATTGTTAGGCTTTCCCATTTCACCACTCCTTCCTATATATATTACAAAAAGGGTGCCGGAAAGATTTCCGACACCCTATCTTGTCTGAAAAAGCCACTTCTTCCCCCTTGGTTAAGAAGCTTTTAATCTTCTGGATGGGCAACAGAAAAGGAATATGTAATTTTTTGTTGAAATAATATTAATCTTATTGCGCATGACGTTTTTTCACTTTCCAATTTGCCCACCGTACAGTAGATGAGTTCTTTAATTTTTTAATTAAAATATTCAAGATGTTGAATATTAACACAGCTATCCCATGTCATTATTATAACTCAAAAATTTCAGCTTGTCAAGAGGATTCGCAAGAATTTGTAAAAAAAATATCAGAGTTATTTAAAACGCAATATAATTCTTGCTCCACATCTTGAACGTTGTTCGTTTTGTTCGATTTACCTGTGATATAATGCTATCATGAAATAATAGTAAATGGTGATTTTATGAAACGCTATTGCAATATATGTCATACTATCCATGGCGGTAAATGCATTTTGCCACGATACTCCGAGCGCAAGCGCAATAGCCAAGCAGACCGATTCCGCAACACAAAACTATGGCGCAGAAAGGCAGATTGTATTCGTCGGAGAGATTTCAATTGCTGCCGTATCTGTCTTGAGGCGGGATTGATAGAGTCCAGAGATCTTTCGGTGCATCATATCATTCCTCTTGCACAGGATTTCTCACAGAGGTTGGATGCTAAAAACCTGATAACTTTGTGCAGGTTTCATCACGAAAAGGCAGAAAAAAACTTGATTTCTAAGCAAAAACTGCTTGAAATTGTCCAAACCCCTGTGGTTTTACCCAAGCTTTAAGTCCCCCCCTGCCTTACTTTAGTATATAAAAGTCGTTTTGGACATCGGACGCCCATCTCTGTAAATAAAAAATTCCCAAAATAGATTTTTGAAGAAAGGAGGGTTAGCGTGAGCAGACCGCCCAAGCCTGCTGTGGTTATCCGAGAGCAAGGGAAATCACACAGAACCAAAGCTGAGTTGGAGCGTCGCGAAAAAGGCGAAGCTGCGCTGCTGTCAGGTAAGAAATGCTTTGAGCGCGAAGCGGTGAAGCACAACCCTGTTGCTCACAAGGAGTATCAGCGGCTTGTTAAGCTGATGAAAGCTATAAACAAAGACGATGCCCTCTATGCTCCGATCTACAACCGATATTGCAAGCTGTTTGCTGAGGTGGATTTCTATCAGAAGGAAATAGCAAGGCTCAGAGAGCTTGCAGATAAGCTTGAAAGAAAGTTTGATGAAGTTGAAGATGCTTCCGCCGAAGAAATCACACTATTCGCAAAGGTAATAACCAATCTTCTGCGTCAGATCAACAGCATGGATAGTGCAGTTATGACTAAGCGCAAGATGATGTTTAATATTGAGAAAGAGTGCTGTATGACTGTTGCGGCAGCGCTGAGAACTATCCCAAAGGAAGCAGAGAAGTCTGAAGCACCTGATGCGTTACTTGCTATACTTCAGGATGATTAGATAGCCATAGCCTGTAATTTTTTCTGCAGACCTTTGATACAAGCAGTCGCTTGTTCGGCTGCGAATATAGGAATATAGCTCAATTGGCAGAGCAGCAGACTTTTAATCTGTTGGTTGTAGGTTCGATTCCTGCTATTCCTACCAAGATATTGGAATAATACGAGGTGAAAAACGATGTTTTTTTTCAAGCGTCTTTTTGGAATTGAGAAAAGGGCAGCTATTGATGTAGAAAGCGGAACTATTGACAGCAACGCGCAGGGCGACAATGCATCAGCGGCAGCTTTGCTCTCGGCGATAGTTGGAAATAGTAATATAAATACGGACAATGCGCGTGAGATACCTGCGCTTGCGGGAGCAATCGATTTCATATCTGCAACAGTTGCTAAGCTTCCTGTGAAGCTGTATCGTGAAAACGCAAGCGGCAAAGCACATGAAACTATCGAAATAACAGATGATCGGCGAATCTTTCTTCTGAACAGCGAAACAGGCGACACCCTCGGCTCGTATGGAACAAAAAAAGCGCTGGTTGCTGATATGCTACTTCATGGCGCGGGGTATATGTATGTTAATCAGGTGGGTTTAAATACTGAGTCAATACATTACGTTGATCACAACTGTATTTCTGTGGTAAAAAATTCAGACCCTATCTTTAAGCGGGCTCTTATCATGGTACAGGGAAAAACTTATCAGCCATGGCAGTTTGTAATAATTGCTCGCAACAGCAAGGACGGCGTGACAGGTGAATCCTGTGTCAAGCAGATGAAAACGCTGTTATCAACTACATATAACGCGCTGAAGTACGAGAATACCGTTTCTAAAACAGGAGGTAATAAGAAAGGCTTTCTTCAGTCAGAAAATGCTCTCGGGAAAAAGCAACTCGACGAGGTGCGCCGCGCATGGGAGGAACTTTACGCCAATAACGGCAACAATATGATGGTGCTGAACAACGGGCTGAAATACGTTGCGTCTGCCTCTACAGCTGTAGAAATGCAGCTCAATCAAAACAAGCTTACCAATTCCGCACAGATAGATATGGCACTGCTGCTTTCACCTGAAGTTATCAGCGGAAAGGCAACAAAAGAACAATTTGCTATGGCTGTTACAACGGCAGTAACGCCCATAGTTGAGGTGCTTCAGGAGGCTCTTAATCGCTCGATGCTTCTTGAAAGTGAGAAGAAAACAATGTATTTTGCCGTTGATGTGAGCGAGTTAAATAAAGGAGATATACTTTCGAGGTATCAAGCATATCGGATTGCACTTGACAGTGGCTTTTTACAGCCCGATGAAGTAAGGTACAAGGAGGATCTTCCTGCACTCGGTTTCAATTATATCAAGCTCGATCTTTCAAACGTTCTCTTCGATCCAAAAACAAAGACCATATATACACCCAACACTAATCAGACCGCTAAAATGGGAGAACAAGTCATTGGTGAGCCTATAAAGGGCTTGCAATCTTCAGATGACAGTGGTATAATAGAGAAAAGGTATTCTGACGATCAGCCGAGAGATGATCACGGAAGATTTGCAAGTGGCGGTGGAAGTTCTGTCGATTCAGGAGCGGCAAATCCCAGCGATAGCAATGGTCAATCGTATAAGCATCAAACGTTGCATCTGCCTAAAAAAGAATATGGAAAGGTTATGCATTCGATTAACACCGTGTATGATCGAAAATATGCCGGTAAGAGCACCGGATATATTACATTGGCAAAAACAACATATAAATTTGAAATCCATGAGTATAATGAATACAATATTTTCGATAAATTCAAGGATGAGTGAGGAGTATTCGATGAAAGAAAAATTGATTGCTTTGCTAAAACAAGTACCTGATACATACGATGATTTTGTGATTGGTGTTTCGCTCGAAGCTAACAGAGATAATTTAACAGAAAGCATTGTTAGATTTATTGAAGCTAATCCTGAAGCAAATACTTCGGAAATAGCTGAATACATTGATGTGTTAAAAGAAAAGCACTAAACAGGATTGAATATTCTAAGCGTTTTGTAACTCTCTTGCAAGGCGCTTTTATTTTGCAATTCAATAATTCAAGTACTCTGAAAAGGGTGCTTTTTTTATGCTATTTTTCACACGAAAGGAGGTGGGAAGGTTGAAAATCGAAATCAGAAGCGGCGGCGAAGTACATATTTCGGGATATGTCAACGCTGTGGAGCGTGATAGCCGTGTGCTTCCTCCTCAGATGGCGACGAATGCAACGGGGCCATTTGTTGAAAAAGTCAGCGCAGGTGCGTTTCGCAGGGCAATCGAAAAAAATCCGAATGTGCGCGCCATGTTCAACCATGAGCGTGATCTTAACGGCGCTCTTAAGCTTACCGAGGACAACATCGGTCTATACGCCGAGCTTACAACTACCGATAGCGAGGTTGCGTCAGCTGCGACAAACGGAGAGTTGCGCGGCTGGTCTTTCGGATTTGTGAATGCTAATGATACTTGGGAGGCGTATAAAGATAATATTCAGCGGAGGACGCTGAACACGTTCGATCTTGACGAGGTTTCCATACTTACAAAGATACCTGCATACTTCGGTACTTCTGTCGAAGTAAGATCGCTTGATAGCGGCGCTCAGTTCGCAAAAGAACTCCGCGCCTTTGATGACGCACCTACAGAACTCATCACAATTCCCAATGTTTCCGATACCCATAGCGATACAAACCTTATTAATTACGCCGCGCTTCAGAAGCGCAGGCTGGAAATTATGACACTCGAAGGAGGAATTTAAAATGTTAGAACTTAAGGCAATTCTCGAACAGCGCTCCAAACTGCTCGGCGAGATGAAGGAACTTGCTGCAGGCCTTACAAAGCAGACAGCAGACGGTAAGATCGAGGCGCGTGCTTTCACAGATGAGGAACAGCGCAGTTATGACGAAAAGTACGCTGAGGTAGAGAGGCTTAACTCTACTATTGCATCGCTTAACAAAGAACAGCGTGATGCGGGTATCAATGTGCCTGCCGAAGATGGCGTAAGCGAAAGTGACAGCGGCAAGACTGCTGCTGAAAAGAAAAAGAATGAGGAACGCGCCTTTGTGGAGCATCTGCGCTGCGGCAAGGCTATGAATGTCGAGGTCAGAGCAGACGGCACTATGACAATGAACGCGAACGGTGACGTTATCCCTGAAACCATCACCGATAAGATTATTGAACAGGTTGAAGCTATTTCGCCTGTGTTTAGCCTTGCAACTAAATATACCATCGGCGGCACTCTCAACATTCCGTACTACGACGAAAGCGAAGGAGCTATAACAATGGCATACGCTGATGAGTTCGCTGAACTTGAGAACTCCAGCGGCAAGTTCGGCTCTATTCAGCTCGGCGGACATCTTGCGGGTGCCCTTTGTAAAGTATCAAAGAGGCTGATCAATAACAGCAAATTCAATATCCTCAATTTCGTTCTCAAGAAAATTGCACAGTCGGCGGCACGCTTTATCGAAGGCGAGATATTCAGCGAAAGCAAGGACAAGATCGAGGGTCTCGCAAGTATCAAACAGATCGTTCCTGCCAGTGCTGCAACTGCAATTACAGCGGATGAGCTCATCGATGTTCAGGAGGAAGTGCCCGACGAGTATCAGGCCAATTCCATTTGGGTCATGAGTCGTAATACCCGTAAGGCTATCCGTAAGCTCAAGGACGGCGACGGTAATTATCTGCTGCAGAAGGACGCTACAGCAAAATGGGGATATACACTGTTCGGAAAGGACGTTTATGTGTCCTCTAAAGTGCCCGATATGGCCGCTGGTAAGCTTGCGATCTTCTATGGGGATTTTGCGGGACTTGCAATCAAGATCTCCGAATATCCCACAGTTGAAGTTCTTCGTGAGAAGTATTCCACACAGCACGTTGTCGGCGTTATTGCTTGGCTTGAAATGGATTCTAAAATCGAGAACGCTCAGATGCTTGCGGCGCTTCGCATGGCTGCATAAGGAGGGTTCGTATGAAAGTGAAGGCAACAGTATGCTTCAGCGGTAAGATAAGCATGCGTGAAGGCGAAGAACGCAATATTCCCGAGGGTGATACCCTCACTGACTTGCTTAAAGCCGGCTATGTTAAGGAAGTCGGCAACAAGAAGCAGAAGAATAAAGATGCTGATAACTCTGCTGACACCGACGAGGACGTTACAGAGGACGGTGATTCCGATGAAGCTCAGTGAAGCATCATTGGCATCAGTCAAGGATTTTTGCGGTGAAAGCAGCAACGACAGCGACAGTATTATTGAAATGATCATGGCGGGTGCAAGATCGTTTGTGCTGGGATATACAGGGCTTACTCTTGAAGCGGCTGACGAGTACGAAGACCTTACACTTGCGTTCATGACACTGGTCAATGAGATGTACACTAATCGAACATATTCCGTTGATGTCCAGAATCTGAATCGCTTTGTCAAACAGATTCTGGACTTGTATCGCGTAAATTTCTTGTGAAGGCGGTGTTTCCATGCGTGACTCAAACGCATTCAATAAAAAGATAACGCTGCTGCGGTTAGAAGTTGCCCCCGGCTATAATACCTCTGCGACAGAAAAAGCGAGAACTGTGGTGTGGGCAAAGGTTTACGAACCGGGTGTTACGACAAAAATGACAGCGCTTTCCACTGAGGAGGAAATAGCACAGGGCGTTATTATGTGGCGGCGTGAATATAAAGATCATACTCATGCTGTAATTGACGGTATTACATACCGTATTATGCAGACGGGCGGCACAGACAATCCGTTGAAGATAAAACTGCTGCTTACGAGGGGGTGATGATATATGAATGTAGCCGAAAAAGTTGAAGCGGCGGTTGGAAATATCATTTCCGCTTATCCGTCAGGTGCTGACTTCGGTAAAGGCTCTCCCGAAAAGTATATTATTTACGAATTTGTGGAGAAAGGCGGCGATTACGGCGATGGTACCAGCCACGCCAGTGATTATATGGTTACGCTCAATATCTTTACTCCTGCGCTTGATTTCAAGCTTTATGACGAGATAAAAACGGCGATGCAGGCGATAGGCTTCAGTTTTTCGGGCGGCGGCAACGCTGATCCCGACAAGGCTTTCCCTAACACCTGTCATTGGTATCATGATTACGGTGTGTAATATGGATGATTTCATCGTTTTTTCAGGTATGGAAGCCGAGATCTCAAAGCTTATCGAGGATTTAAATCACGCTAAAGCCGAAGTAAACGGCAGTTCTGAATCAGCAGCTATGTCGGCGGCGCAGATTATTCAAGCCGAACAGCAGAGGCTGTTCAATAAAGCGGATTTTAAACGAGATAAGAAAGGGCATACATACAACCGTGTCAATGCCGGACTTATCAAAATATCACGCGATCAGAGATCGAAAGGTAAGGTGTACAAGCTGAGAATAGGCTATGATGCCGAAACGCTCCGTAAGTTTCCTGAATTGTATGTTATTGAGTTTGGCCGTCCCGGAAGCACTCGAAACAGAAGAAATTCCAGAGATAAACTAGGCAGAAAAAAGGGAAATTTCCCAACTCATATTTCGCATATACGCGCGGGACTTTTCCTAGCGAAGGATAAGGCAATAAACGCTTTCAACGAAAAACTAATGGAGATTGTTTTGCACAATTTCCGCAAATAAGGAGGTTATGACAATATGTCAGAAATATTAGACGGCAAGTCCAGTATCAATGTCAAGTGGCTTACAATGTGGCCGCTGAAAACAGATAAAGAGGATGGCACTATTTACGAAGAAACACCTCGCACCTTCGGTCATCAGCTCAACAGCGCGAAATATGCGCCTGCCGTGGAAACGGCTGAACAGAACGGCGATGGTATTAAGGTTGAGGAGTACATCGCCAAGAACGGCGGTTCTCTTGAAGTTGTGATTCGCGGATTTACACGGGGCGACAGCGGATTTTTATTCGGAGAAACCGAAACAGCAGACGGCACCTCAATATCCAACAGTGGCGATATTGTTCCGTATAACTGTGTAGCATATGCGACCGAGCGCTCTGACGGTCTGCTGAATCTGTACAAGTTCCCTAAGACTAAATTTATGCCGCAGGGCGAGGATAATCGCCAGCGCGAAGGTACATCGGTATCATATGCCACTGCTACGCTTAGTGGCAAATACTCGCCTCTTATTTCAAACGGAGATGACAGCTATAAGCATTATGGTGCAGACCCCAAAACCGATAAGGAATTCATTGATAATTGGTTTAAGACAGCTCTGTTCCATACTGCTGATGATGGTACAACAAGCTCAGAGGGCGGCTCTGACGCAGGTACGACCTAATGTGTCAGCTTTCAGAGTTGCTACCGCATGAGTATAGTTTTGATTTCGGCACAGCGCAGTTAAAGTTGAGATACGACATGACTGCGCTGCTATCGCTGGAGCGTGAGGGACTGGAATACAAAGCAATTTTTGCTAACGAAATCACGACCGCGACAGTGCTTGCGTTTCTTCATGCGGGATTGACTGAAGATGTTGGTAAGGAACGCGAGATCGCTGTTATGACAACGCTGGGTATAGAGAAAACGTGGGAGCATTGCCGCGCCGCGGTAGTGCTGTCATTGCCGAAATATGATCCGCTTGTCATTTCGGAAGAAAACAGATCTACCAATGATGGCAATATGGATTACAGCCGCCTGAGATCACTGATATGCGATGTAATGCAAAAAGACGAAGAGTTCTTTTGGAGATCCACATTGAGCGAGCTGCTGCAGCGTTGGCAGGATTATGCTGTACTTAAAGGTTATGCTAAGCCGCCGAAAAAAGTTCAGCTTTACGATACCGAAGGTATGAACTGATACATGAATAAAGCCGAGATACACTGATAACTCGGCTTTTTTGATGTTTCAGCAAAGGGAGGGATTATCATAGATGATGCTATTATCAAAAGCAGCAGAGCATATGAATATGCGCAGTATGCGGCGCAGCCCGATAATCCTAAGATTGGGCGATATGTTCGAAAGCAATGCGAACAATGGCTGAAAATATGCGATGGTGAAGCCAAGGGTGTTTATATCGATCTAAAGAAATACAGCAAAATATCTAAGCTGCTCAAGGTGATTGTTCATCCCGATTTAGGTGTAAGTATGCTTGAAGGTCTTGAAGATTACGCACTGCTGTTCATTTTCTCGTTATTTTGTACTATGAAAGAAGATGGGACACGTTATTACACAACAGGCTTGCTTGAAATAGCTCGAAAGAATTTCAAGACCTTTACATCAGCGGTCATTTTCGTTATTGCAATGCTTATATCCCCGAAATTTGCAAGGTTTTTCTCAGTAGCTCCCGATCTGAAGCTCTCGAGTGAGCTTAAGATAGCACTGAGAAAGATAATAAAATCTTCGCCTGCGCTTGAAAAATACTTTAAGATCAACCGCAGCGAGATCAGATGTTATATTAACGAATCTGAATATACTCCGCTTGCATATTCTGAAGATAAGCTTGACGGTAAACTGGCACATATATTCCTCGCTGACGAAGTTGGCGCTATGGGGAGCTATCCTGTTGAAGCAATGCGGTCATCGCAGGTAACGCTTGCAGACCCGCTTGGAATACTTATCTCGACACAATACCCTAATGATAATAATGGGCTTATCGATGAAATAGACCTTGCTAAAAAACAGCTTGATGGCGTATACGAAGGCGGTGAGAGGATATTTGCACTGCTTTTTGAACCTGACGATGCCATAATCAAACAGTGGGAAACTGACGACAATGTAATATATCAGGCAAACCCTGTTGCTATCAATAATGAACGACTTTTTAAGAGACTTAGGGAAAAACGCGCAGTTGCCATTCTTTATGAGAATAAGCGTGAAAATTTCCTTTGCAAACATTGTAATATTCAGTATCAGGGACTTGGCGTCGAGGGCTTTATAGATCTGCTTAAGCTTCAGGCTTGCGCACGGACTGAGGAAGTTGAATGGTGGCGTGGCCGCTATGTATGGCTTGGGCTTGACCTATCTCAAACCGAAGATAACACGGCTGTCGCTATGGTGACATATGATGATGACAATAAGATATATGCAAAGGTATGGGGCTTCCTGCCGCTCGATAGAGTGGAGATTAAGACTGCAACTGAAAAAGTCGATTATAAGCGTCATATTACAGCAGGAGAGTGTTTTGCTTGTGGTGACGAAGTCATCGATTATGGTTTTGTGGAACGCTTTATTTTGGCTTTGCAGAGCGTTTACGGCGTCCATATCGTGCAATGCGGATATGATCGTTATAACGCAATATCAACCGCACAGAAACTTGAAAGTGACGAGGAAGATCCTATCGAGTGTATTGAGATTAAACAACACAGTTCGGTGCTGCACCCCGCAACAAAGCTATTGAAAGAATCTATTCTGCGAGGTGATTTTGTATACGATTGCAATAGACTTCTTGAGATTAATTTCCAAAATGCACGTTGCCGAGAAGATACTAACCTCAATAAATATGTTGATAAGAAGCGCTCGGCTGGTAAGGTCGATATGGTCGTTGCACTTATTAATGCAGTTTTCCTTATGCAGCTTGAAATGCTTAGACAGGCGCAGAGTTTTGGCGTTCAGTATTGACTTTCGTTTCAATGTGTGTTATAATTGAGAAAAATATTTTTGGAGGAATAGGCATTATGGAAATATTGTTTTTCGTTATACCTGCAGTGGTAATAGCACTTATAATCAGTGTTGTGGCGCGTAAGCAGAAAGGTATCAGTAAAGAACAGGATCCAGAAAAGAGTCTGCTACGCCAAATTGAAAGAAATACGTTTGTTATGATGATAGTATTTGTTATTTCCGCTGTATGTTCAATAATAAGTGTGATTTGCACTATAATGTGGCATTAACGTATATAAATCAGCACTGTGCCTGAGAGTAAGGCCACTCTATCATACGCATAAATATAGTATAAGCGCTTTTGCAATCAAATGCAAGGCGCTTTTTTATTTCAAAAAAACAAAAGGAGCTGAACAACATGGCAGATGAACAGCGCACGCTTACCGCTAATTTTACCGCCAATGCAAGCGGTTTCGCTTCAGGTACAGATGAAGTAAAAAAGAAGCTTACCGAGCTTAATACCGCGTTAACTCAAAATAAGCAAGCGATTAAGGAAACAAATTCAGAGATAACAAAGAATCGCAAGGAATACGATCTGCTCCAGAATGAGATCAAGAAAAGTGGTGCCGCTACAGAAGAGCAGGAGCAGCGTTTACAGCAGTTGAACGATGAATATGCACAGCTCACGGTGCGAATGGGCAGCTTAAAAACCGCTGAATCTGACCTAAAGCAGCAGATAAAAGGCACTACATCAGGTATAAATGAACAGAGCGAAGCTATAAACAGAATAAAAAGCTCTGCTGCTGACCTTGGTTCGCAGCTCGCTTCAACAACAGATATTGTTAAGCAGGCGCTGACGGCTGTTTTCAATTTGACTGCTAAATATGGAGCTTGGTCCGATGATATAAATACACTTGCGGTTCAAACGGGTCTTTCCACCGAAGAACTGCAAAAGTTTACTCTTGCAGCGGGCGTGTGTGATGTGGAACTTTCCGATGTTACAGGTAGCATTACAAGGCTCAAAAATAATATGCAGCTTGCGCGCGACGGCAGCGCGCAGCTTGTAGGCACATTTAATGCGCTGGGTGTTTCTTTTACGAACTCCGATGGTTCGCTGCGAAACAGTACAGATGTTTTTTACGACATTATAGCAGCAATGGGTGAAATAGAGAATGCTACAGAGCGTGATGCTTATGCGATGGATCTGTTCGGACGCACAGCAACAAGGCTCAATACTTTGCTCGTTGATGGCGGCGAGAGTTTCCGAGAATATACCGATGCAATGTCGAAATATGTTCTTCCACAGGAAACGCTTGACCGACTTAATTCATTTAATGACCAGCTCGATACACTAAAAGCGCGTGGGAATAGTGTTGCGGCAATGGTGGGAGCAGAGTTCGCCGAGAGTTTCGATGGGGCTTTTGACGCAGGAAACAAATTTTTTGATATGATTGAGGAGTCCATTGAAAACGGAGATTTCGCAGAATTTGCCGATGATCTTGCCAATGGTATTGTCGCGCTGACCGAAGCTGCCGGAAATTCCGTGAAATTCCTGTGGGAGCATAAAGAGGCTGTACTTGCGGGAGCTGTGGCAATGGGAACGTTCAAAGCGGCTGTTTCTATTGGCAATATTATTTCGGGTACGGTTACAGCGATCAAGTCGTTTAAAGGGGCTACCGATGCGGCGACCGTATCCCAAAAACTCTTTAATGCCGCCGGCGCGGCAAATCCATATGTTCTTATTGCTTCACTTGCGGCATCGGCTGTTACAGCAATAGGTACTTTTATCGGAACAACGAATAATGCGTCACACGCTACTGATGATTTCGTGGAGCGGATAGAAGAACTTAAACAACAACAAGACCAATTGAACCAAGCAACAGAGAAATACAAGCAGGCTGCCGATGGCATTTCCGATATTGTTGACGAGTATAAGGATATCAAAAAGAATGTGATTGATGCGAACGAAGCCGAGGAAAGACTATATGAGTTGCAGGAAAGGCTGATCGATCAGTATAGCGCACAGGCAGATGGAATTGACCTTGTTAACGGTTCGCTTGAAACGCAGTTACAGCTACTTGGTGAAATATACAACAAAGACATTGAAATGGCGAAAACTTCCGCAGAAGCAGCGCTTATGACAGCGCGGCAAATTGAGAGTGAAGGCACGGTTTTGGCGGGAGAGGATAATCAGAGCGACCTTGTTAAATATTTCGAAATCAACAGATGGGCAGAAGGGCTTGATAATGTGTCGGTCAAAGACGGCATTTATAAGCTTTCGGGCACATATGAGGAGCAGTATTCATCGCTAAAAACAATACTTGACCGATATAAAGAGGCGAATCCCAATTATGCAAAGTATAACGATGCCGCTGTGATCTGGCTAACCGGTGAACTGGAAAAACTGTATACCGCCAAAGAGGAGATGAAATTACTTGAGCGGCAATTTGATGAATACAACAGTTCGAATAGTAGCAACTATTCAGGCTTATCTGCTACTGCCATAGAGGCGCAGCGAAAAGGCGAAGCTGAAGCTGCCGCATATGCCGCAAAACAAGCAGAGCGTGAAAAAGAGAAAAAACGTCTTGCAGAAAAATACAAGGCCGAAAAGCAGCTTGCAGATGATATGTATGATGTCGGTGAGATATCCGCAAATCAATATTATAATAAGCTGACTTCTCTTCGTGATAATTATCTTGAGACACAGACACATGAATGGTATGTTGCTACAAAAGAGATACAGTCTTTGTATAAGCAGATGTCGGATAGCATGGGTGACGCTTCCGATAAAACAGCGGATAAGATGAAGGACGGCCTTTCAGATATAAGCGATGCGTATAAGAAGCTGTTAGATGATATCGATGCAGAGATTGAGCGTCATAACCGCGAACTTGTTGATGCTGAATACACTGAAAAGATTCAGTCGGTGTCCGCTCGTCTTGCTTATGAGAAGCTGGATGATTATTCACGAAAAGAGCTTGAAAAGGAGTTAGCTGATATAAATGCGGAATGGAATGAAGAAAAGTATCAGCGCAGCGCTGTCGATGCAAAAGATAACATCGAGCGCATATATACCCAGTCACAGACGATGATTGAGAGCGCACCAACCTATGTTGATATAGATAAGTGGAATGCTGCGATACAAGCAGCTTTTGAGAGTGTCGGTAGCAGTGCGGCAACAGGAAAGACGGTGCAGATGCCATCCGAGAATAAGGTATATAATTTCGTGATACAAGGTGCAAACAAAACTACTGAACAGATTGTGCGTGATGTAAAGAATGCCATCGCAAGCGGCGCGATTTAAGGGGGTGAAGTATTGAGGTCAATAACATTTGAAAATGAAATAAATGGGCTTTCCTACACGTTTTCAACACAAAAGCCGCTTGCTTTTTTAGAGAGTTTCGACGGCTGTTCCTGCGGTTCGGAGGTGATAGCATATAAACCTATCGCGTATGATGGGCAGCGCTTTATATCTTCGTCGTTATCGCCCAGAACTATACAGTTTACAGTAAATTTCGGCGGTATTGCAGATGGTAAGTATTCACGGACGGCGGCTATGGTGCAGTGGTCAGCTATACAAAAGGTGTTTGTACCCGGACAGACGGGTAAGCTTACTTGGACGGATGGCACTAATACACGATTTATTAAATGCAGATGCAATAATACGCCTTTGCCGACCCCGATATTGTCATGGTTGTTCAGGGCGTCGTTCGAACTTACGGCTGATGACCCTAGATGGTATGACAGTGTTGAAAATGTTGTGACTTTTCCGCTAGGTGGTATAAACGTTAATATCATGAACGACTGTGGCATATCGGTACCATTTATTGTTGTAGTACCGGCAGGCACAGGGCTATTTGGTATGGTTAGTATTGCAGCCAATGCAGGTATGGTGTTTTCTAACAGTATAAGTGAGGATTTTGTAATCGATACAGGCGCTTGCACGGTTACAACAGCAAGCGGTAAGCTTGTGAATAATATGCTGACAGCGAAGAGCGAGTTTTTTGACATAGCTCCCGGGGATAATGTGTTCAGCCAAACTGGAAGCCGCAGCATTGTTTTGAAGTGGCGAAAAGCCTATATGGGGGTATATTGATGGATTTTAAAATATTCAGAGTTCCAGGAGAAGATGAAGATCTATCTGATTGCCTGCTCGGTGATGTAAATGATGGTATCGTGCTTGAATACGAAGCGCTATTTTGTGGTGCAGGTACAGCTACGATCGATATACCAATAACATCACCGTATGTAGCCGTGATCACTCCGGGAGTACTTATTTATTCAAAAGACGAAGATATGTGCTGGATAGTCAAAAATGTTAAGCAGAGCGGCACGACAATCACTGCATCGTGCTATGATTTGAACGGCATGCTGTATGACCGAATTACTATGCCCGCTGAATCTCCTGTCGCTGGTACAGAGGGGAAAGACGCTGTTGCCGGAACGACCGAATACTGTGTCAAGCATTATGTTCACTATAACATGATATCATCACCCTTTACCGAGCGTAATTATCCGCGTTTTGAGGTTGCTGAGGATATGGGGCGCGGATTAATATCCGATAGCTACCTTGCTTCATACGCTTGTGTTGATGATGTGGTCAGGGAATTGTGCGAAGGGGCTGAATTGGGCTATCGGATAGCTTTTGATATTACAACGAGCAGTTTTAAACCTGTTTTTGTTTTCGATGTAATCGAAAGAACTGACCGTACGGTAGGCCAAGATGAAAACAACCGCGTTATTTTTAGCGTAGGTATGAGGAATATAACAGGTATAGAGCGCGAAGTAGGAGTTACTGCACAAAAAAACGCATTATGGTGCGAAACGGGCGGCATTGATGGTTTCGTAAATGAAAAAGATGATGTAGTACCTACTTCATGGGATAGACGTGAAGAATATATATCATTATCTGTTGTTGATAAATACAGCGTTGATGAGATAGCGCTTGCTGCGCGCAAAGAGATTACCGATAAATTTGCTGAGACCGATAGCCTGACGATAGAGGCTGGAAATCCGCTCGATTATCGTAATCTTTATAATCTTGGAGATGTTGTTACTGTCTATGATAAAAGCCGTAGCGTTCAGCTTGACAGCGTGATATCTGCTGTTAAGGTGAAGCGTACGGCTACTGAGCATACAGTTAGCATCACATTGGGAAACAGCAAGCCAAAGTTGCTAGATGGTTATGCGAAGAAATCCAGTATGCTCGGACGAAATCAAAGGGATTTTCCTGCGGCGCTACCATCTGATATCGCCCGAAAGCTCCAGACCGCAGACAGCGCATTGGTGGTGACTACCGTCGCTGACGGAATGGAGATAAGAAATCCTGCAGGGCAGTACATCGGCAGGCTTTCCTTATCCGATCAGAAGTTTGATCTCTCATCGGGCAGTTCCACCATTTCTATGGACGGTAACAACAACTACTTTCAGCTTTATGGTGGCAGCCTTAAAGTGATACTTGAAAGCCTCGGTTTGAGCGTTACGAGCGGGAATATGACCTTTGAAGCGCTGTCAGGTTTAGGCGGACGTTACAGAATCACTGACTCGGGCATTACCTTCGAGTGGGCTAACGGAACTAAACTTGAACTGTACTCCGACCCGAGTTCAGGCGGCATAAGTATATCATGGGTCAGCGGTGCGAAAATGCGCTTTTCTGCCGACCCTAACGGCGGCGGTGAGTTAAGCTGCTCATGGAGAGGCGGTGGCAGTCTGGAATATTCCGAAGCAACAGGAACATTAAAAGTCAACGGCAAGCGTGTGCTTACCGAGGAATAACAGTATATTACACAGTTTTCTGTGCTAATCTCGCACTGAAAAGGAGGTCATAATTATGGCATACAAAACGATTGCGCTTACGGGCGCGGAAATTGAAGTGGATATCAGCGGTCAGAACTGCGATATCAGAAACGACGGCACGGGCGTGGTATACGCCTCGGCTACGGCGGGAATCACTGCGGGCGCAGACGGCGTGCTTTCCATACCTGCAGGCGGAGCGGCGAAGCTTCTTGACAGCGGCGGCACGGTGCACCTACTCGGAGCGGGAAGCATTCTTCTTTGCGGTAATGATTACGCAGAACTGGTTTTTAAGACGGCCGCTTCCGCTTCGGGTGGGGGCGGCACTGAAGATCTCGTTGCAAGGAACGCTATTGAAACCCATGCGGGAAACACCGCTATACATCTGACATCTGAACAGTTAGACGAAACTGCTGCGGAGATTGAACGGAGCGCAAACAGCTACACTGACAGCAAGGCTGCGGAAGCCCTCACAGCCGCCAAAGAATACGCGGACAGCATCGCAGGCAGCGGCGGCACTGGCGGCGTTTCACAGACCTATGTTGACAATGGCGACAGTAATACGTTTGAAGCGGCTAAAATTTACGCCGACAGCGCTGTACAGCCTGTTTCTGCGGCGGTGGACGTGCTTAACGGCACAGGTGACGGAAGTGTTTCAAAGACCGTTGCGGACGGTATTGCGCAGATAATTGCAGACGCACCTGAGGATTTGGACACACTGAAAGAGATATCCGAATGGATAACCGCACACCCCGATGACGCGGCGGCAATGAACGCGGCTATCGCTCAGAATACATCGGATATCACGGAAAATGCTGCGGCTATAGCTAAGATAAACAGCGCGGACAGCGGTATTCTTGCACAGGCAAAGGAATACGCAGACAACAAGAGCGATGAAACTCTCACAGCGGCTAAAGAATACGCTGATAGCCTTTCGGGAGGAATTACCGTTGACAGTGAGCTTTCAGCAGACAGTGAAAATCCCGTGCAGAACAAGGCAATTACTGCGGCGCTTGCGGAAAAAGCGAACACCGCAGATATACCACTGCTT
>JAZNTS010000083.1:0-6536 GCA_045591905.1 Oscillospiraceae bacterium
TAGACGAAAAGCTTTCGGGCATTACCTGCGGCAGACGACCAACATCATGTGCCGACCAGCTTGCAAAAGCAGTGAAAAAGGCGTATAATAGTATCCAGAGGTGATACTATGGACAAAAAATATGATGCGCTCTGCCTTGAAAATCAGCTTTGCTTTCCGCTTTATGCGTGCGCAAAGGAAGTTGTTCGCAGATATACTCCGTTTCTTAACGAGCTTGACCTCACCTACACCCAGTATATCGCCATGATGGCGCTGTGGGAAAAGCGTGAAATGAACGTCAAATCGCTGGGAGAGCTGCTGTATCTCGATTCGGGTACGCTGACGCCGCTGCTGAAAAAGCTTGAAGCAAAGGGCTATATCAGCCGAAAGCGAGCCCCAAAAGACGAGCGTGCGCTGACAGTTACGCTCACCGACGAGGGCGAGCGCCTTAAAGACAAAGCCTTGTGTATTCCGCAGAAGATGGCTGCGTGTGTACAGCTTGACAAGCATGACACAGCAGAGCTTCACAGGATACTGCACAAGCTTTTGGATAGCTTTGAATAAACAACAGCCCGAGGACATCTCGGGCTGTATTTGCGTATATTGCAAAAACTCATTTCAGCTATTTGACACAAATGTCTTTTTGCGGTAAAATATAGATATAAACAACAAATAGAAAAGAAGTGCATTTATGAATAACGCCGAGGCTTACTACAAAAAAATGACCGAAACGCCTGTATCAAGGCTTATAATTCGGCTTGGAATACCCACTACCGTTTCTATGCTCGTCACAAGCATATACAACATGGCTGATACCTACTTTGTCGGCACGCTGGGCGAAAGTCCGCAGGCGGCAACGGGTATTCTGTTCACGCTGCAAGCAATAATCCAAGCGGTAGCCTTTATGCTCGGGCAAGGCTCAGGAACACTGGTTTCAAAAGCGCTCGCCGACAAGAATACAGACGAAGCCTCACAGTATGTTTCGACCGCCTTTTTCACAGGCGCAGCAGTGGGCACTGCGCTGACTGTTTTCGGTCTTATCTTCCTCAATCCTATGCTGTATCTGCTCGGCAGCACAAAGACTATTCTTCCGTTTGCGCGTGATTACGGAATGTGGGTACTTCTCGCCTGTCCGTTCATGGTATGCTCATTCGTTCTTAACAACAATCTGCGTTACGAGGGCAGAGCTGTCTTTGCCATGGTCGGACTTGTCACAGGCGGTATCCTCAACATCTTCGGTGATTGGCTGCTTATTGACATTTTACATATGGGCGTCTACGGCGCAGGGCTTTCAACTGCAATTTCCCAGCTTATCAGCTTTATAATGCTGCTGTTTGCCCATGCAAAAACGGCACAGGGAAAGATACGTCCTCGCTACATAAGCAAAAGATGTGCGATATACACAACTATCATGAAAATAGGCTTCCCTGCGCTTATACGTCAGGGCTTAAGCTCCATTTCAAACGGTCTGCTGAATAATCTCACAAAGCCTTTCGGCGACGCTGCAATTGCCGCTATGAGCGTTGTAAACCGCTACTCGATGCTTGTGATGTGCGTTGGTCTTGGCGTAGGACAAGGCTTTCAGCCTGTTGCGTCGTTCAACTATCAGGCTAAAAAGTATCTGCGCGTTAAAAAGGGACTTCTTTTCACGATGGGAACAGGTTTTGTTCTTGTATTGATTATGACTCTGCCCGCACTGTTCTTCCCCGAATTTATCGTGAGCCTTTTCCAAAAAAGTACCGAGGTACAGCGTATCGGCGCATTTGCGCTTCGCTGCGCAAGCATAGCCGCGCTGTTTTTGCCGCTGTCTATTCCCGTTAATATGCTGTATCAGAGCATACGAAAGGCTGAGATTTCCTCTGTGCTGTCGATGATGCGTTCAGGACTTATGCTTATCCCAGCTTTACTTATCACAACGCACTTTTTGGGACTTACGGGAATACAGATATCCCAGCCTATCGCTGACGTAGCAACAGGTCTTATAAGTCTGCCGTTTATTCTGCATTTCCTTTTCAAGACCCCAAGCACTGACGCTAATTGAGCCGCCGCACCTGAATTTTGTCGCTCATAGGATAGCACACAAGCTCTGTGCCGCAGCGCAGCTCATTCTTTAATTCAACCGCACATAACGCGCTGTCAATATAGGTCTTATAGTAATACACACTGCCGCTCATACAGCAGGAGTAGGCTGTTAGCTCCTCCCTGCCGTCATCGGTGATAACGCTGCCGCGCGGCATAGCGACATTATCCAACACATGAAAAAGCTGCATTATTCTGCTGTCCTCGTCCTCGCCGCATACTGAGGTGTGCTTCAGAAATGCCGCCCTAACAAAGCGCGACGCAGGCGAAAAATCTCCGGGCAGACCAACCGCACCGAAGCCTCTGCCAAAAGGCTTCAGCTCATATCTTCCGAAAAAGCGGCTTTTGGGATAATCAGCGGTGAGATTTACATATTGCCGCACATTCTCGGCATGAAACGGAAACGGCGGATTATTTGTCAGCACTCCGACTTGATTTTGATAGACTACCAGACCCTCTGCGGTACATTCCGCAGTGAGCGAGCCGTTTTTGTCCGCGATATGCCAATGCAACGGAGTATTCGGCATCTTTTCACTGAATGGAATGTCTGCGATCTCGGTGTTACTGAGAAGCACCGCCGCTTGTGAGATATCAGCGCAGCTTCCCAGCACCCAAGGGATAAGCTCAAACGGCGCTATCTGCTTTTTGTCCTTTACACCGCGAAGATACACGCTGTCGGGAAAGCTGAGCCCCGCCATGCAAAGTCCGACCTCGTTCATGGCGTCGCAGTACAGCGGATAGCCTTTCTGAACGACCGCCGTACCCACTAAAGCATAATGCTCGCCCAGCACCTCGCCGCCGCGAAAGCTGAACGGGTAGCTCCGAGGCGTTATAACTGTCTGCGCTGGCAGCGAAAACTCGATATCCATATTTCTGCCAAAGCAAAAGCCGCCGCTGTTCATGGAAATACTTGTACACATAAGAACACTCCTTTCGGTATATGCGGTTATTCTTCCCTGCCTTTATCTCGGAATACATAAAAGCAATAAATTCTGTGCATTTGTAATGTTCAACAAAGCTGATTGCGCATAGCTTGTCTTTTTTTATCCTTAAAAATCAAAATTAGCCGTTTTTTATATTGATTTATCCCAAAAATCTGTTATAATAGTATTAAGCCTTATTATCAGGCGATACTTGACATAATCGAGCCGCAAGGCTTTTCCATAAAATGACGTGACAGAAAGAGGTAATGAAATGAACAAGGTTTTACTTATCGGCGAGCCTATGGAGCTTCTGCTTGCAAAAACTGAGGGCAGACTTTGCGATGCGACCGACTTTGAAGCATCTGTGACAGGCGCAGAGCTTAATGTCGCAGTAGGCGTTTCGCGTCTGGGTCTTACCGCAAGATACATGACCCGACTTGGCAGCGACCCGAGAGCCGAGCGTATACGCGAATTTATGAAAAAGAACGGCATTTCAGACGACCTTATCATCACAGACCCCAACCATCAGACGGGCTGTATGATGAAGAGCAAGGCAAAGCCCGGCGAGTGTGAGATATACTACTATCGTCAGAAAACAGCGGCCTCCTTTATCTGCGAGGAGGACATCAATGCGCTCGACCTGTCCGATATCCGCGCAGTGCATATCACAGGCATATTCCCCGCCATATCCGAGACAGCTGCGCAAGCCGCTCGCAGACTTATCGAAAGAGCGCAGCAAGAACACATCACCGTTGTATTCGACCCAAATCACCGCGGTATTCTTTGGACAGAGGACAAGGCTACGCTACAGCTTCTTAACGATATTGCGGCAAGAGCCGATGTATTCCTCCCGAACCTAAACGAAGCGGAAAAGCTTTGCGGTCTTTCCGACCCCGAGCAGATAGCAGACCATTATCTTGCCCTCGGCACAAAAAAGATCGTTATCACTATGGGCAAGCGCGGTGCTTTCTACAAAAGCGCTGTGGAAAGCGGTGTAGTTCCTACCTTTATGGCTGACGAGGTAATAAATACCCTCGGTGCGGGCGATGGATTTGCCGCGGGTCTTATCAGCGGTATCTGCGACGAGATACCCTTAGGCGAGGCGGTAATTCGCGCAAACGCTGTCGGAAGTATGCAGCTCAACTGCGACAGCGAACACGCGGGACTTCCCACGATGGCGCAGCTTCGTGAATATATGCTTGACCACCGCTTTGTTGCCGAAAGCCTGAGCGAATCCTGATAATTTTTCGGAGTTACTATGACCCTTTATGCAACAGACCTTGACGGCACACTGCTTCGTCCCGATATGACCATCTCGGACGAGAGCGCCGCCGCACTCAATAGATGCCTTGACAAAGGCGTGCTGTTCACCTATGCAACGGCACGCTCTTTTTCGAGCGCCTCACCGCTTGTAAAAAAGCTTAATCTCTCCTGCCCCGCTGTAACGTTCAACGGGGTTTTTGTCATTGACCCGAAAACAGGAGAGCACATTATCGAAAACATCTTCACCGATAAAAGCCTTTATATCGCACAGGAGTACATTGTATCAAACGGAGTTGCTCCGCTAGTCTACAGCTATATCGACGGCAGAGAGCGCGTGTCTTACCTCGCCGATAGGCTTGGTGATGTGCGCGGCTATGTTGACAGCAGAAAGGGCGACAAGCGCCTGCGCCCCGTAAAGGATTATGCAGAGCTTTTCGAGGGACGTATCTTCTACATAACCATCATCGACCCAAAGCAAGACCACGCCGAGCTTTTCGATGTATTCAGCCGCGAGAACGGATTTTCTTCAAACTGTATGCAGGACACCTACGACCCCGAGATAATATGGTTTGAGATATTCAGCAAAAATGCTTCAAAAGCAAGCGCAGTTTTGCAGATAATGGAGCTTATGCACGCCGACAAGCTGGTTTGCTTCGGCGACAACATGAACGATATTTCCATGATACGCGCCGCCGACACAGGCGTTGCCGTAGCAAATGCCTGCGAGGAGCTTAAAGCCGAAGCCGACATAATCATCGGCAGCAGCTCAGAGGGGTCGGTCGCTGAGTTTATCCGTCAGCGCGAGGAACCGTCACAGCACATCGACCGCTTTTCACACGCGCTCAGTATCGCAATGACCAGAACACGCGGAATGCATGGCTCAGTGGGAACGCAAAACGAAAAGCTTATCCATGCTACGCTGAAAAGCTACTACGCGCCGTACTCGGACGAGCAGGAGATAAAAATAGGCAGATACTACGCTGATGCAGTGAGCGAGGACGGCATTTTCGAGATACAAACGCGCTCCTTGTACAGGCTGAAAGATAAGCTAAGGGACTTTACAGCGGCGGCTTTAGTCACAGTCGTTCACCCCGTTGAGTATGAGAGCCGCACCGTTTATATCAGCGGTGATACAGGCGAGGTCGTGAAAGAAACGCCTTTCAGAAAAGCCGACCCCAAGGCGAAGATTTTCCGCGAGCTGTACTCTATTCGGGAGTTTCTCGGCAACGAGCGTGTGAGGATAATTCTTGCAAGGCTGCGCGTTGAAAAGCGTGTGTATTTCCATGGAAATACACTGCCTGACCTCAGAAACAGACGTGTGAAGCAAAGCGTTGAGATACAAAAAGTTCCGCTGAAGCTAATAAGCGAGACTATTCTCGGCAGCAAAGAGGATTATCGCGTTTATCTTCCCGACGGTCTGCCTGAAAGCTTCACTAAAAAGGATTTTTTGAAGCTCTCAAAAGACGGCATAACTTCACTTAGGCTTGAAGTGCTTCGCGCCGCGGGCGTTATTATCCAGACAGGAAAGCAAGGAAAAAGCTTTATCTACTCAATATCGGACAAGGAGCAGTCATGACTGAATTTATCATCGGAAAGGCTTGCGCAGACGTTTCACAGCGGCTTCGTACAAAGCTTATAAAGGACGTAAAAACAGGCAAAAACGTAGTTCTTATCGTCCCCGACCAATATGTGTTTGAAACAGAAAAGCTGCTGTACCGCGCACTTGCCGAAACAGGTGACACGCGGCTTTTCGCGTACATTTGCGTCACCACATTCGACAAGCTCTCCAACGAGCTGATATCACGCTATGCGGGAGAGAAAAAGCCTGCTGACGACATCACAAAGAGCATTCTTATGTATCGCGCCATAAGCGAGATACACGATGACCTTGAAGCCTTTGGTCGCATCGCTACAAAGCAAGGCTTCGCCGCAAAAATGACCTCAACGGTCGCAATACTTAAAACAGCGGGCGTTTCCGCCTTGTCGCTTAATTCCACCTTAGGCGCGGTTAAGGAGGATTTCCGCGACAGCTCCCCCGCCCTTTTCGCAAAGCTCTCGGACATCGGTAGGATATATTCTGCGTATGACGCGCTTTTGTCGCAGTCATATTCGGACAAGCTCGACAGCACCATGACCGCCGCAAGACTCGCCGCAGAAAACGGATATTTCAGGGGCTGCACGGTGTATTGCGATGGCTTCAGTGATTTTTCCAAAGGTCAGACAGAGCTTTTGTTCAGCATGATCGACCTCGCAGATGATGTTACGTTTGCATTCACCTGTGAAACAGACGAT
>JAZNTS010000084.1:0-11974 GCA_045591905.1 Oscillospiraceae bacterium
GACACAAACTGCGATCCCGACGAGATCGACTACGTTATCCCCGGCAACGACGACGCTATCAGAGCTGTTAAGCTCATCGCAGGCGCTATGGCTGACGCTATCATCTCCGCTAATCAGGGAACAGCAGAGGCTGTTGCAGCTGAGACAGAGGAAGCTGCTGAGTAATTCGTATAAATTGACCTAACATACATTTCGTTGTAAAGGAGATTTTTAAAATGGCTAATATTACAGCAAAGGACGTTGCAGAGCTGCGCGAAATGACAGGCTGCGGCATGATGGACTGCAAGAGAGCACTCGTTGAGGCTGACGGCAACAGAGATGAGGCTGTTAAGATCCTCCGTGAGAAGGGCCTTGCTAAGGCTGCAAAGAAGGCAGGCAGAATCGCTGCTGAGGGTATCGTTAAGGCTAAGGTAAACGGTACAAACGGCGTTATCGTTGAGATCAACTGCGAGACCGACTTCTGCGCAAAGAGCGAGAAGTTCCTCGACCTCGTTGAGACCATCGCTGACACGATCCTCGCAAACGATGTTGCTGATGTTGAGGCTCTCAAGGCTTGCACAGTAGCAGGCGGCACACAGACAGTTGCTGACTATATGACAGACAAGATCGCTACTATCGGCGAGAACATGAATATCCGTCGTTTCACAAAGATGGACGGCGTTCTCGTTCCCTATATGCACGATGGCGGCAGAATCGGTACAATGGTTAAGCTTGCTACCGATAAGGCTGATGACGCTGAGGTTCTCGCTTGCGGCAAGAACGTTGCTCTGCAGATCACAGCTCTTAACGCTCAGTTTGTTTGCCAGAAGTGCATTCCCGCTGAGAAGCTTGCTGAGGAGAAGGAAGTTCAGACAAGCCTCGTTAAGAAGGAGAATGAGGAGTCCAAGAAGCCCAAGCCCGAGAACGTTCTGGACAAGATCGTTGAGGGTCGTATGAGAAAGTACTTTGAGGAAGTTTGCCTCCTCGATCAGAAGTACTTCAAGGACGATTCCATGAGCATTGCTCAGTATGTTGAGTCCGTTGCTAAGGCAACAGGCGCTTCCATCGCTATCGACAGCTTCGTTCGTTACGAGCGCGGCGAGGGTATCGAGAAGAAGGCTGATGACTTCGCAGCTGAAGTTGAGGCTATGGCTAAGGGCTAATAAACAGCTATAATAGAATAATTGCCCCTTCGAATATCGGAGGGGCATTTTTATGTTTTAAACAAATGTGGTAATAAAAGCGCTGTAACTGTAATAATATAATAAAAAGTGCCGCAGAAGCAGCACTTTTGTATATAAAGCTTACGGGATCAGTTAAGCTTCTGCAGGTCTTTAAGGCAGTCGTTGCAGACATTCTTGCCCTTGAATACGGTAATACCGCTTGCGTTAGCGCAGAATGCGCAGGCGGGCATATACTTCTTCAGAATGATCTGGTCATCCTCTACATAGATCTCAAGGCTGTCCTTAATGCCGATATCCAGCGTTCTTCTGAGCTCTATCGGGATAACAATTCTTCCCAGCTCGTCAACTTTTCTTACAATACCAGTAGACTTAACCATTTTTATTTTCCTCCTAAGCTGTCGTTTAACCTTGAATTAAGGCGTTTTCTTTGTTTATGTCCCGATTATAGCATATATGAAAAATTTTGTCAATTTGCTTTGTGGGGAAAAATGTAAGAAAAAACCAATATTATGTCGATGGAAAATAAATAAAAGTGTCATAATTGAGCGAAGTTCGAAGAAGTTGCTTTTGTATTAAAGATAAAATGTTTTTTGTTGTGGTATTTTTATTTGAAAAAAGTAACGCATTTTGATGAAATGTCAAATGTACAGGTCGCTTTTTGTTGATTTTTTTGGGAGAATATAGTATATGAAGTATTTACTGGGAGCAGTGCCCTTTGTGGCATTGGTATTCGGTCTGATAAACGGCAGAGCAGCGGAGATGTCATCTGCGATACTTGATAAGGCGGGTGAGGCGGTCACACTTGCCTTGTCGCTTTGCGGAATTATGTGCCTGTGGTGCGGTCTTATGCGCGTTGCGGAGAGCGCGGGTATAGTGAAGCTGGTTGCAAAACTTATGTCGCCGTTGCTTTCGTTTCTGTTCAAGGGGCTTAAAAAAGGCGGCCGCGCAATGCAGCTTATCTCAATGAATATCACAGCTAATATTCTTGGACTTGGTAACGCAAGCACGCCGCTTGGTATTTCCGCGATGCAGGCGATAGCAGAGGAGGAAAATGCCGCCGACACAGCTACAGACAATATGGTCATGCTTACAGTGCTGAACACTGCGAGTTTGCAGATAATTCCTACAACAGCGGCGGCGCTGAGAGCCGCGCATGGAGCAACTCGCCCTATGGAGATACTTCCGTGCGTATGGATAGTGTCGGCATATTCGGTAGTTATCACGGTTACGGCGGCGAAGCTTTTGGCGCGCCGATTTCGCGGGAGGAAAAAGGAATGAGCCTTACTGATATAGTTGTGCCTTGCTTGGTTGCGGGAATATTGCTGATAGGTCTTATCAGAAAGGTCGATGTGTTTTCGGTTTTCTGCGATGGCGCGGCAGAGGGATTAAAGACCTGTGCCGACATCTTGCCCGCATTAGTGCTGCTGATAATGTTTATCGGAATGCTTCAGGCGAGCGGTCTTGTAGAGGTGCTGACGTCTTTGCTGCAGCCCCTTTGCAGCGCTGTAGGCTTTCCCGAACAATGCGTTCCGATGGTGCTGCTGCGGCCTTTTTCGGGAAGCGGAGCTATCGCGGTATACGATGGAATAGCTTCGGCGGAGGGCGTGGACAGCTTTGCGGGCAGAGTGGCTTCTGTGCTGCTCGGCGCTTCCGAAACTACATTTTATACGGTTGCGGTGTATTTTTCGGCGGTTAAAGTGAAGAATACGCGCCATGCTGTTCCTGCTGCGCTTTGTGCCGACTTTACAGCGTGGCTCGTCTGCGGAATTACCGTAATGCTGTTTTTTGGATCGTAGTTCCGCTGTAGAAAAATGACAAAATCTCCTCGGCTTTGTAGCCTTGCCGTGCCATTACTGAAGCGGCATTTACGCTCATTCCGAGATTATTGCCCCAGCCCTTAACGGTAAATACATACCGCTGTTCAATGTAGCTTACGGTTATTGCTGCACTACGCAGTCCGAAAGTGTTGCGGAGTTGCTCACCTGTCAGCTTAACACCGCAGAAATATATCTCGCGCAGAGTTCCGCTTGGTTCATAAACAGCGTCAGTAAACCATTCCTCGCGGCGGCTGTGCGCTTTGGCACCCAATGCTTTATAAAGCGCAGTGCTCACCGTGTCGGGGTCAACGCTTTTGGTGGATATGCCATCTTCGATGGAATCGTCATAAGGTATCGTCAGTGCGCGCAGGTATGGCATAGTATCACTGCCGCTGTCGGTGCGACCCGTGGAATATCTGCAAATTTCGGCGTGTATCAGATTTTCTTTATAGGTGATCGCATGGGCGATGCCCCAGTCTGCCGCTGTTTTCAGCTTTTCGCGGTACTGCGGGTAGTTCTCGCCAAAGCGTTCAGCCGCATTTGTATCGGTCATGAATCTCGGACAAAGCTCGCTGTTATCGCAAAGCTGAGCGCCGCAGAAAAGCCCACGTTCGGGCGAGGAAAGATAAAGCAGCGCGTTTGAATTTATTGCGCAGGCAGCGGCTTTAAGCCCCTCCTCGCCGCAGGTCGGCGGTATTGCTTCAAAGAGGCAGCCTATAATATAGTCACGGTAATCCATCGTGACGATCTTATGCTCGTCCGACAAAAAAACAGTGACCTTATCTGGTGCTGTTATGCCTTCGTCATTTGGCAGCATAAGCATGACAGACGCAAAAACCGCACAAACGGCGAGCAATATGACGGTAATAAGCTTTTTCATGTCGGGCTTGTCCTTTCTGAGGTGATACTTTTGGTAAAATCCGCTTGACTTTACTTTTAATATATAGTATAATTAAACTGTATTTATGTATAAAAAACAGAAAGAATAAAGGATACAGGAGGCATTTTAATATGCAGAAGATGGAAGAACTGAAGTCCTCCTCCGCATTGAAGCATATGTGCGAGGATTTCGTTTCAAACAGTGCTATAGATAATAGCCTTTACGCGAAATTCGGCGTTAAGCGCGGTCTGAGAAATTCCGACGGTTCGGGCGTAGTTGCGGGCATTACCAACGTGTGCTGCGTTCATGGTTATGTCATGAGCGAGGGCGATAAGCAGCCTATCGAGGGCGAGCTTATCTACCGCGGCTACAGCATTAAGGATCTTGTAAGCGGTGTGCTTAACGATAAGCGTTACGGTTATGAGGAGGTCGCGTATCTGCTGCTTTTCGGCGTGCTTCCGAATGAGGAGGAGCTTACCGCATTCTCCCGTATGTTAGCCGAGTACCGTGAGCTTCCGATGTATTTCAGCGAGGACGTTATCATGCGTAACCCCTCGCCCAATATAATGAATAAAATGTCGCAGTCGGTGCTTGCTCTTTACAGCTACGACTCTTCTCCCGAGGATAAGTCGGTAGAAAGCGAGATGCTGAAAGCAATATCCGTTATTTCAAGACTTCCTGCGATAATGGTTACATCGTATCAGACGATGCGCCGTTTTTATCACAACGATTCAATGGTAATGCACCAGATAAACAAGGACGAGAGCCTTGCGGAGAGCATTCTGTCAACACTGCGTGACGACCGCTCCTACACCGCAGAGGAGGCAAAGCTTCTCGACCTGTGCCTTATGCTTCACGCAGAGCACGGCGGCGGTAACAACTCCACGTTCACCTGCCGCACCGTTTCCTCGTCGGGAACCGACGCGTATTCCGCTTATGCAGCAGCGATCGGCTCACTTAAAGGCCCACGTCACGGCGGAGCTAATATCAAGGTCATGGAGATGCTTGATTATATCAAAACAGGCGTTAAAGACTGGGACAACGAGCATGAGGTCAAGGAGTTCCTGCGTAAGCTTCTGCGTAAGCAGGAGGGCGACCGCAGCGGTCTTATCTACGGTATGGGTCATGCCGTGTACACTCTTTCCGATCCCAGAGCCGTTATTCTGAAAGAAAATGCAATGAAGCTCGCCAAAGGCTCGGAGCTTGAGGCAGAGTTCAGACTGCTTGACACTATCGAGCGCCTTACTCCCTCGGTCTTTGCTGAGGAACGCGGTGATATTAAAGATATATGTGCAAATGTAGATATGTATTCCGGACTTGTGTACAAGCTTCTGAAGATACCTACCGAGATGTATACGGCATTGTTTGCCTGTGCGAGAATGGCAGGCTGGTGCGCTCACCGTATGGAGGAGATGGCAAACGGCAAGCGTATCATTCGTCCTGCGTATAAGGCTATCAGTGCAAGTAAAAATTATGTTCCCCTTGACAAGCGCGGTTAAGCTTCCGCCACTAAGAAAAGAGATGTATTCATGAAAAACAGCAAGCTTTCACTTTTTGCGGCAATTCCCGCGTTTATTCTGTGCTTTATCGCAAGGTTTTTGCAGCTCGCGGGCGGCACGGATATGCGCACAGGCTTTCTTAACAACGACAACGGAATTTTTATAAATTTCGCGTTCTATGGGTTGGTAGTTATCTGCTTTATTGCCATAATACTGCTTTGTGTTCTTGACAGAAAGCGCGGCAGCGAGTATTTTTCAAAGCCCCACGCTCCGCTTGTGGACTCGGGCGCAGTGATGCTCGGATTTCCGCTTCTCGTTGCGGGCGCGCTTGCGGTCTATGAAGGATATCTCCAGCTCAGCGCACACACGCCCTCGGCTGTGCTTATGTTCGTTGGATTTATTTTCGGCGCGCTTATGGTGATATTGGCGTTTGTTATACTCTATAAAAAGGAGATTGGCGCGGGTGTTGGCTTTTGCATGGTGCTGCCTGCGATATACTACACTGCGCGCGGAATTTGCGTTTTTATAGAGCGCATGGCGGTAGTGACAGTTCCCGAGTATCTCATTGATTGCCTTTCTATCATCGGCTTTGGTGTGTATTTCATGTTGCTTGCAAAGCTGCTTTCGGGCAACGAGGGCAAGCGTACAAGAACAGCGTTAAGTGCAGTGGGAATTACAACCGCAGTGATGACGCTTTCCTCTGCTTTTGCAACTATCGCGGCAGATATATTCGACCCGTACGGTGTTTCGGAGCGCATTGTTTCAAATGCCGTTGACGCGGAGAATGCAAGACAGGCGTTCCTTTCACAGGGCAAGTTCGGATATCATATGGCTTACACCTCATGGACAGATGTACTGATGGCTGTGGGAGTTATCCTCACTCTTGTGGTGCTGTATACTGCCAAAAAGGCTGAAACGTCTGAAATACAAGAAACTGAAGCTGCTGAGGTTTCCGAAGAAGCTACAGAAGAATAACAAAAACCGACGTGCTACAAAAGTACGTCGGTTTTTCTGTGTAAAATGTTAATTGACAAGTGTTGCATAATGATATATACTTATTTCAAGGGAAAAATTCCCTGACACTACAATTATGGAGGTTTTTATGAAAAAGTATATTGCTGAATTTATTGGAACAGCCGTGCTTGTTATCCTCGGCTGCGGTACTGCTATGCTGGTAGGCTGCAGCTCTGCGATGGGCAGCGGCTATATCCTCACCGCGCTTGCTTTCGGTTTGGTTATCGTAGGCATGGCTTACTGCGTCGGCAACATATCGGGCTGCCACATCAATCCTGCGGTGTCGCTCGGTGTGCTTCTGACAGGCGGCATTACCGTTAAGGATTTCGTTGGCTACATAGTATCGCAGTGCCTCGGCGCATTTGCGGGCGCAGGCGTGCTTGCTGCTATATTCGGTCTCGGCAACGTTACTGACATGACAGGCGGCTTCGGCTCCAATGGTCTCGGAGGCGTTGGCGGCAGTGCTGTTGCAGGTCTTATCGTTGAGGTTGTGCTGACATTCATCTTCGTTATGACTATCCTCGGTGTTACTTCCAAAAAAGCGGGACACGGCAGCTTCGGCGGACTCATCATCGGTCTGACGCTGACTCTTGTTCACATTTTCGGCATCGGCCTGACAGGTACTTCCGTAAATCCTGCACGTTCCATCGGCCCTGCTATCGTTGCGGCATTCAACGGCAACACAGCTCCAATCGTTGACTTATGGGTGTTTATCGTTGGCCCGCTCGTAGGCGCGGCTCTTGCGGCTGTTGTTTACAAGTTCCTTGAAAAAGGCAAGGAGTAATCCACGGCAAACATCAGTCCATGATTGAAAACGCCGCGTATTTGCTTTTACAGCAAGTGCGCGGCTTTTTTATGTCACAATTGCATAACCATTATTCACCAAAAGGCGGAAAATTTTCAGTAAATATTCACCTAAAGTATTTGCATTTTAGGCTAAAGTGTGTTATAATTACTTTTGTATTGTTATTATGATGTGGAATTATTCAATATTATAAAGACAAAGGAGCATAAGATCATGTATCGTCCCAATGAAATAGAGAGCATACTTGTTTCGGAGGAGGAGATAAGAGCAAAGGTAAAGGAGATGGGTCGCGTTCTCACAGAGGAATACAAGGATAAAAATCCGCTGTTTCTCTGCGTGCTGAAAGGCTCTGTTACATTCTTCTCTGATCTTATCCGCGCTGTGGAATGTCCGCTTGAGATCGACTTTATCCGCGCTTCAAGCTATGGAAGCGGCACGGTCAGCGGCGGCAAGGTGAATTTCACTGTCGGCGGTCATGTGCATATCGAGGGCAGAGATGTCGTTGTTGTGGAGGATATCCTTGACACTGCGCGCACTCTCTACACTGTTAAGAACGAAATGCTCAGAAGCGAGCCTGCTTCGCTGAAGATCGTGACCTTGCTTGACAAGCCGTCAAGACGTGTCGTAAAGGGATTTTCCGCAGATTATACAGGCTTTGCTATCGAGGATCATTTCGTTGTCGGCTACGGACTTGATTACAACGAGCGCTTCAGAAATCTTCCCTATGTCGGAATACTGAAGCCTGAGGTATATACATAATTTCAAAAAAACACGGTAAAATATAAAGGATATTTTCCTGTTTCGGAAAGGCGGTTTAAATGCAGTCTAATAATAACAAGCTCAAGGGCGTAATAATCTATTTTCTGATAATCATTCTGCTGATATTCGGTCTGGTGTCACTGCTGAATATGTCGGGCTCGGGCGGAGGAGCAAGCGTGGCTTATTCCGATGTTATTTCGGAGTTTGATGAGCTTAACGTGTCGGAATTCTCTCTTGATCTCGGCAGCGGCGAGCTTATCTATAAGCTCAAAACGGGCACGGAGTATTATTCTTATACAGTGCCTAATGTAAGCATATTTATCAGCGATATCAACTCGGGCTATAATGACGCAGGCAAGATGGTGACCTACCGTGTGCGCTATAACGAGGCAAATCCCTCTGCGCCGCTGCTTGAGAATTATATCCCTATTGCCGACAATACATTCCTCACAAGTATTCTTCCTTATTTGCTTCTTGTCGGAATAATGATAATCTTCACTGTTGTTATCATGCGTTCCGCAGGCGGCGGCGGAAAGATGTCCACTTTCTCCAAGGCGAACATACGTCAGCACGCAGGCAAAAAGGTAACGTTCAACGATGTTGCGGGCGCAGACGAGGAAAAGCAGGAGCTCGTTGAGATCGTTGACTTCCTCAAAAATCCCGGTAAATACCGCGATATCGGCGCGAGAGTTCCCAAGGGCGTTCTGCTTGAGGGCCCTCCCGGTACAGGTAAGACGCTGCTTGCAAAGGCTGTTGCAGGCGAGGCGGGCGCTCCGTTCTTCTCTATCTCGGGTTCCGACTTCGTTGAGATGTTCGTCGGCGTCGGCGCTTCCAGAGTGCGCGACCTGTTTGATCAGGCTAAAAAGCACACTCCCTCCATCATATTCATTGACGAGATAGATGCTGTGGGACGTCAGAGAGGCGCAGGTCTCGGCGGCGGTCACGATGAGCGCGAGCAGACCTTGAACCAGCTTCTCGTTGAGATGGACGGCTTTACCGAAAATGAAAATATCATTGTTATGGCGGGAACAAACCGCCGTGGTATCCTTGACCCCGCTCTGCTTCGTCCGGGTCGTTTCGATAGACACATCGTTGTAAACTACCCCGACATCAAGGGCAGAGAGGAGATCCTCAAGGTACACACCAGAAACAAGAATATCGGCCCCGATGTCGAGCTTAAGACTATTGCGGCTACGACAGCGGGCTTTACAGGTGCAGATCTTGAAAACCTTGTAAACGAGGCGGCTCTGCTTGCTGCTCGTGAAAACCGCAAGGCTATCACCAAGAAAGATATCGAGGAGGCTACTATCAAGGTAGTTGCAGGCCCCGAAAAGAAGTCCAGAATAATTGACGATGAGGATAAGCGCATCACTGCTTATCATGAGGCAGGTCACGCAGTGGCAACACTGTTCTGCCCTACGCAGGATAAGGTGCACCATGTTTCCATCATTCCGAGAGGCATGGCGGCAGGCTTTACGATGCATCTTCCCGAAAACGATCACAAGCACGTTACAAAGACCCGCATGAAGGAGAACATCGTTGTGCTTCTCGGCGGACGCGTGGCAGAGAAGATCGTTCTTGACGATATCTGCACGGGTGCGTCAAATGATATCGAGCGCGCGACCTCCGTTGCTAGAAATATGGTTACACGTTACGGCTTCTCTGATAAGCTTGGCACTGTGCTTTACGGACACGAGGATCAGCAGGTGTTCCTCGGCAGAGATTACTCACAAGGCAACAGGGATTATTCTGAGAATATTGCGTCGGTTATCGACAGTGAGATACGCGCGCTTATCGATGAGGGCTTCGAGCGCTGCGAGGCTATTCTTACAGAGCACCGCGATAAGCTTGAGCGCTGCGCACAGTATCTTATCCGTCACGAGAAGATAGATGGTCCCGATTTCTACAAGCTTATGGACGGCGAGATAGATATCGACGGCAATCCTGTAGGCAAGGCTGCTCCAGATGAGGCTGTTGAAGCTTCCGAGGAAGCAAATGCTACCGTGGAGAACATTGTCCCCGAAGCTAATGAGGACGAGGCTGACGGCAGCAGCGAAGAATAAATGCAATAAAGATCCGTCACATGGCGTGGCGGATTTTTTGCGGAAGATACAAAATACCGTGTAAAACATGGTTTGGAGGTAAATAATATTGGCATTAGAGTATATTGACGAGGCTCCGACCCTTGAGGAATACAAGGAAATGCGCCGTTTGGTCAACTTTATGGTGCTTTCCGACAGGATAGCTTCAAACGTGCTTAACAACGCATATCATATAACTTGTGTGAGGGATAATGGGCGCTGCGTGGGAATGATAAGAGTGCTTTCTGACGGCGGATATGCGAATTTCATAACCGATGTTATAGTTATTCCCGAATATCAGCACAAGGGCATCGGCACACAGCTCATGCGCCGCACTATGGAGTATATGCATTCTACGCTTCAAGAGGGCGAGAAGATAGCGCTGTATCTTATGTCTGCGACAGGCAGAGAGCCTTTTTACAGGCAGTTTGGCTTCCGTGACCGTCCAAATGAGCTTCTTGGCGCGGGAATGAGCCAATGGCTGGAAAAATAAGACGTGCAATCGTTGAACGGAGCGGCTTTGACTATAAAATTATTGACAAATCCGCTTTGGTGTGATATTATATTAATGTATTTTGCGCGTTTTGCGATCTTGTGTCGGAAAGAGGTGTTTTATGGAACGTTTTTGCGATAAATGCGGCTCGCTTGTCAGCGGAAAAGTGAAATTTTGTCCGTTTTGCGGCGGCAAGATGGATTTTGAGCTAAGCGTTTCAAGCACTCTTGATATTGACAATGACAATTCCTTTTGGGACGGGCTTGACAACAGTGTTCCGCAGCCTGTAAATGCTTCCGATACGCCAAGCGTAACGGACACGCCCACAGTCGGCGCTACTGCTGCGCAGGTGAAAAAGCAGCCGTCTGTACAGCAAAACGGCGGATATGTTCCGCAGAATCCGCAGCAAAGTGCTTTTTCTTATTTGGCTCAGAATGCCAACAGCACCGAAAAGCTCACCACAGCACAGTGGATAGGAACGCTGCTGCTTTCCGTGTGTCTTGGTTTTATCAGTATCATATTGCTGGTGGTGTGGGGCTTCGGAAATGGCACCAAGGAGCCGAAGCGTTCATTCGCCCGTGCTATGCTTATATTGATGCCTGTCATATATTTCACGGTATTTATAGGGCTTGGCGTTATTTGTAGTATTTTGGAGCTGTAAGGTCATTTTTTGGAGAAACTATGCAGAGCAAAGCAATAATTATTACGGGTCATTACGGCTCGGGTAAGACGAATATAGCGGTAAATCTCGCACTGGAGCTTGCGAAAAACGGTGAAAGAGTGTGCGTTATCGACCTCGATATCGTAAATCCTTATTTCCGTACCGCTGATTTTGACAGTGTTTTTGAAGAAAACGGGGTGGAGCTTGTTGCTCCGCAGTATGCAAATACCAATCTTGATATCCCGTCACTTGGCTTTGATATGGCGGCGCTGCTGCGCGGCTATGACAGAGTTGTGGTAGACGTCGGCGGTGATGACGCGGGTGCTATTGCACTGGGTCAGTATTCGCAGATATTAAAGAATTTCGGCTATGAGATGCTTTATGTGGTGAACAGCTTCCGTTATCTGACATCAACCCCCGAGGAGACTATAGAGCTTCTGAGGGATATAGAATATGTGTCCTCGCTAAAAGCGACGGGCATAATCAACAATTCAAATCTTGGTGCGGAAACTACTGCCGATGATATTAAAGGCTCGGCAGAATACGCATACAGATGCTCAGCCGCGGCGGGACTTCCCGTTGTGTTTACTGCGGCAAAGAGGGAGCTTCAGGTTCCGGATACTAAGCCTGTGGATATGTATGTACGTCCATATTGGCTTGAAGACTAATGTAAAATGAGGAATGAGGAGTGGGGAATGAGGAATTATGGTATCGCCTGACGGCGATGTTATTAAAAAGCGGCTTCGCCGCTGCTTTTGATAAGTCTGCGAAGCAGACACCTAAATTCCTAATTCCTAATTCC
>JAZNTS010000085.1:0-28969 GCA_045591905.1 Oscillospiraceae bacterium
GAGGTGTTCGGCGGCAACGAAAGCATCACAGAGAATATTCACAATTATGTTTTTGAGGACAGCGATGAGCACGTTAAAATAACGGTGGAGGAATATCTTTCTGACGGTCAGTGTACCTATCTAACAGTTCATTATCAGGCACTTGACGAGGAGGGCAGGATATGGCTTAACGAGGAAGATTTTGAAGAAGCGGGTTGCATAGACCGTTTAGCTGTTCACCCGAAATTCAAGCTAAGCAATGACGTGTTTTATGCCAAAAGCTATGGAGTGCAGACAAGGGAACTTGAATATCTTTCAAATGATACTGATAAGTTTTTTTCTGTTTCGTTTGAGGCTAATTCACGTTATTACGGTACCGAAATGGCGGATTTCAATTATTTTCTTACAGACGGAGAACAGCGTAGTACCATATTAAATATCAGCGATAATGTAGAATCGAAATGGCTGGAACTCAAATCAGAAAAATCCCCCAGTGAGTTCTATATTCCGAAATATCTTGTGGTTTCTGACTTGTCGTATGCAATCCTCGGTGAGAATACAGGAGCGTTTAAGGATAACTCTATACCGGGGGTATATTGGAGTTTTACCTCTCTTATGACGCGCGAGGAGGATAAGACTGATGCGGTGCATGATATCAGTTTTGTTTTTTCTGACGGCAGTGAGTATATTCCAACAGGTTGTTCTTGTCTAAGCTCATCTACTGCAAGTGAGGAGAACAGATATACAGATATCGATATTATTAGTGGCAGCTTTGTACGTCGCAAATTGGACGGAAATGGCAACTTTAAAATAAGCTTTGACGATGTCGATGTTGACAATATCGTTGGACTTAAATTCGGCGATGTTTACTATGAGCTTTCAGCGGAATGATCAAATAACGCAAAGGGCGGCAATTGCCGCCCTTTTTATTGTTGAAATGTTGAAAGAATGTGATATTCTGAAATTCTTTTCACATTCTCAGCGCGTCCGCGGGCTTAAGCGAAGCCGCCTTGTACGCGGGATAAGCACCAAATGCTGCACCTATCAGAATAACTGCCGCGGCGGAGAGCAAAAGCGCTCCTATATCCGCGGTGAACGGCACAGACAGCACAAGGCAGCCGACCCATGCCGTAAGCAGACCGCAGGCTGCGCCTAAAGCTCCGCCGAGAAGCGTCAGCAGAATGCTTTCCGTCAGAAATTCCATGCAGATGTCGGTGTTTTTTGCTCCAATGGATTTTTTTATACCTATCTCATGGGTGCGCTCGTTTACGCTCATCATCATCGTGGTGGTGACTGAGATACCCGACACGACTAGCGAAATTCCCGCAACAAGCGACAGCGAAACCGTGACTATCCCCATGATATCGTCAAGCTGCTGTTTCTGTGAAATGAGATTGTTTACTATAAAGCCATCGGTGCAGTTGTTCTGCTCATCGAGCGCAGCTTTTACATTTTCAACTATTTTGGGGTCGTCGGGGTCGGAAATCTTCACTGCAAGCTTATCGTAGGTTGAGCGCCCGCAAAGCTGCTGCATCGTTGTGATGGGGATATACATAAAATTCGGCATGATGTTTGCAAGCGCCGTCTGAAGTCCGCTGAGGCCTGTGCTTGCAATTCCGATTATCTCAAACTCGTGGTATCTTCCGCCTAGGAACAGACTTATGCTCTTTCCGACAATATTGCTTCTGCCGTAGGACTCCAGCGCGAATGCTTCGTCAATAACGCAGACCTTTGAGCAAGCGGCGGTATCGGCTGCGGTGACGAGCCGCCCGTGTTTTGCCTGCAAAGAAATAAGCCTGTCTGCGCTTCGGTCAACGCCCCAGATGTATGCGTCAAGACGTCTGCCTATCATCTTGGCTTCGCTTACCGAAGCCATCAGCGGCATTACGTCAGCAACTCCGTCGATTGTGCGCACAGTTGTTATGCTTTCGTCAGTAAGCGCAGCGCTCACGCTTTTGCCTGCGGATTGCACCAAAAGGGTATCAACTCCCATAGAGATAAGCGTGGAGCTGACCTGCGCTGTCCCTACAGCGCCCACTGTGGAGATAAGCACGACCGACATCACGCCAATTGCGATGCCCGCCATCGTCAACGCAGAGCGTGCGCGGCTGCGTAAAATATTAATCATGGATCCGGTTAGGCTCATCTTCACTCCAATCTTATATAGCTGCTTTCGCGGATAGCATCGGGCGCGGTGAACACAAGCTCACCCTCGGATACGCCTTTAATTATTTCTGCACCATCGGGAAATTCTGCGCCCGTGAATATCTTTCTGTGCACAGCCTTGCCGTTTTCGTAGACATAGATATATTCGCCGCTCTCGTCCTGACCTATAGCGTCATATGATAAAACGCAGATGTTCTTTGGCTGCGTCAGCGTGAAGCTTACGGCGGCGGTAAGTCCCGATTTGAGCCGAGAGTCGTATTTGTCGGGAGCTATCGTAACATCTACAACAGTTTCAAGCACCGAGCCGCTGTATTTATTCCTCGCCGCGCCTGCGATGTCGGCAACCGTGCCTGTAAATGCTTCATCGGGATAGGCGGTGAGAGAAAAGCTTACTATCTGTCCAAGCTGCACCTCTGAAATATATTCCTCGCTTACGGGCACAGTGAGAACAAGGTCGTCTGTTGCCGCAACAGTGCATATACTGCTGCCTGCTTCAACTGCAGTGCCATTCCCCGCGGTGCATAGCACCATTCCGGAGTATTCCGAGGTTATTACCTCTGGGATAAGGCTCACTGCGGTAGAAATATTCGCGGCGGCGACTGCAAGTCCGCTGAGCTGACCGAGGCTTTCTACCATTGAACGGGAACCGTCCTTATCAACAGTTGCTATCACATCTCCCACGCTGACAGTATCGCCCTCCGATACATGGTATTCCTTTATTATCAGCGGCATGGGGGACGTGATATCCGCCTGACCTATATATGACAGCGTGCCGCTTCCGTTAAGCGTTTTGCTGTAGCTGACGACCTTTGGCGAGGTAACACAGGCAGAGGGCACAGAGGCTACCGCCGCGTCAGGCAAGGTGCATATTGCAGCCGAAATTACCGCAGCTCCCGCAAGCACCGCAATGGCTTTTTTCATTTTTATCAATCCTTTCGCAAAAATTACTGTAATAGTTTGATGTAATCTTGGCGAAATATTCTTTGGTTTTTGCTCATATTTTTCTGTTGGAAAGTTTTGCTTGGCTGCTTTTTGTGAATAATGTTCATAAATTGCGAAAAATTCACTGCATTTTCGTTATTTGTTTTGATTGACTTTATTTTCAAATAGTAATAAAATTATTATGTACATTTATGTGCGGCGACATAATGTCCCGTCACACATTTGTTTGTTAGTGAAAGGAAGAAAGATATGATCTGTAAATTATGCAATTCGGAAAACCCCGATGGCGTAAAGTTCTGTTCAAACTGCGGCGGTATGCTCGAAGCGGCTGAACAGAAAGCAGCTCCTGCGGGCGGTTTTTGCGCTCAGTGCGGCGCTCCCATGGAAGCAGGAACAAAATTCTGCGGCGTATGCGGAGCTTCTGCAAGCGGTAATGCTCCCGCTGCTGAAAGTGCGCCTGTACCCGTAGCGGCTCCCGTTCCTGTTGCTGAAAGCACACCTGCACCTGCTGTACCCGCTCCTGTAAGCGAAACTCCTGCTGCACCTACAGCGGCTTCTATGGCTGCCGTTGCAATGAACAGCAGTGTTGAACCTGCAAACCAGCAGAGCTTTGGCGGCGCTCCCGCTGCCGAGGTTGGCGCATTCTCTCAGAATGCTGCTGCACAGACTGTTCCCGCAAGCAGCTTCGGAACAACGACCTCCACAATGTCAGGCGTTGGCGAGCTTCCCGCATTCGATATGGGCGCGGCTGCTGTAGCAGTAAAGCCTGTCAAGAAGAACAAAAAGGTCGGCAAGATAATCCTGTTCTCCGTAATAGGTCTTGTTGTTGCTGCGGCAGTGGTTGTCGGACTGTTCTTCAGAGGTCCCGTAATGAATCTGTTCATGGGCGATCAGGGTTACGCAAGAATGATCGAACAAGGCAGAATAAACACTGTTATGAACGATGAGAGCGTAAAAGCTTTCACAGCAAATTCGGGTAAGATCGCAAACACTGCGTTCAGCTCCGCTTATACAGCACTCAAAACCAATCAGAGCACAGATGGATACTATGAAGATTCTGTAGATTCTCTGTCCTCGCTTGCTTTCTCCGGTCAGGATATCGTTAAAATGTTCTCCGAGAACTATGCACTCTTCATGGAGATGTATGGCGTAAACGGTGCTGAGATGACCATCGACGCTGATGTACAGCTCACCGAAGCAGGCAAGAGCATGATGGATCTTGGCGATGCAGCAGACGAGATACTCTCCTACATCAACGATACCGAGATCAAGATGGCTGTTGGTGCTACCGAAACAGCAGAGGGCGTTGAGATCGCACTCACCGACAAGAGCGGCTTTACTGTCAATGCAAGAGGCATTATGTGCAGCGACGGTACTGTTGCAGTGATGTTCCCCTTTGGCAGTAACAAGTGCATCAAGATGCAGCTTGATATGCAGGGCGAGGTCGTTTCTTCGGAAGAAGTAGATATCGACATCGACTCTGCTGAAGTAGAGCGTCTTACAAAGGCTATGACCGACATCTACCTTGACTACTATAACAAGGCTGATGTTACTATCGAAAACGGCGATCTTTCCATCGGCGGCTCCGATATAAAGGCTTCCGGCAGACTTATCGTAACAAAGATCAGCCCCGAGAATGTCGGCGCTATGCTCGCTGATATGCTGAAAGCCGCTGCAAATGATCCTTATTTCCGCGGCAAGGTTATGGAGATGGCTTCCGAGTTAGACGCTGAAATCTCCGACAGCAACTATACAACTGCTATTGAAGAGGCATGCGATGCTATCAAGGACAGCATTCCTTTTGGCGTAGTTGTTAAGACTCTCGTTGACTTCAACGGCAATGTCCTCGGCGGCGCATACGGCATCACCTCTGTTGATTACGGTACCTACAATGTTAAGTACATAAGCACAGGCGATGATTTCGGTCTTGCATTTGACGTATATGGCATGGAAATGGTTTCTATCGTTGCTGACGCAAAGAACGATACCGACGGCTCTATCAGAATGGAGATCTACGGCGGTATGGGCGTTAATATCGACTACACAGGCGTAAAGAACGAGAAGTTTTTCAATAGCGAGGTTCCCGTAGGTACATATGAGATCTATTTTGCAGGAACAGCAGCAAGCGACCCCATAACCAGCTCCCTCAAGGTAAAGATGAGCAGTGTTGTTGAGGGTGATTCCTACATCAACAAGATGAGCGTTGAGGTTGCTGAGTACGGTAGCGCCGCACTGACAATGACAACCACTCCCAAGGATATGACATCGCTTGTTACCATTCCCTCGGACGCTTTTGATATCGGCAACCCCGAAACCGCTTCCGAAGAGAAGCTTATCGAAGCAGGTGAGTATGCGCTTAAGATGCTGGAGGAGATCCAGTCTGTATGTCAGAGCAACACAAGCTCCGAATTTGCACAGCTTCTCGCTCCTGTTCTTGATTCCTCGGCAGGAAGCCTCGAGAGCTTAACAACACCCATGGCTTCCGCAGAAGCTATGAATATGCTTGTTGATGATCTGGATATGATGCTTTTCGAGCTTATGGACGCATACGAGGCAAACTCCAATGTGCTTTCTTATGAGCTTGTAGAGGAAATGGGCGATCTTTACAGCAGAATTGACAGCTGCTACAGTGATCTTGCCTATGTAGACGAGATGACCTTGAGCGACTATAACGAGTATGCGGCACAGGCAAATAGCTTCAGAACAGAGTGCGACGCACTTCTGCAGCGTGTAGAAGAGGAGCTTGCAAATATTCCTGCCGCTCCAGTTGATCCTTTTAACCCCGGCACCCCCGCAGCAGGCTCTGCTGACGCTGCTGCCATTTTGGGTCAGTGGGATCTCAGCTATTGCGAAATGAGCGGCTACTCCTTTACAGCAGAGGATCTTGGCTATACCTGTTACTATTTCACATTCAATGCAGACGGAACAGGATTGTTCGTTTACAATGATATTTCTGCACCTATTACATGGACTTTTGATGGTTCTGTTATCTCCACCAGTGCAGACGTTCAGCTTACCTATACCGATGGCAAGCTTGTGGTAACTCAGAGTTCCATTGATATGTACTTTGAAAAGTATTGATTATCTATAACTGATTATGATACCGCCGTGCAAAAGCATGGCGGTATTTTTTGTGAAATTTATATGTTTTCTATTGATTTTCGCAGGGAACTTTGTTATAATTAAAGTAGCTTTTTTGCTAAAACGTTTACATCACGAAAGGAAGTATCTTATTATGTTACCAAAGATCGGCATAAGACCCGTCATTGACGGCAGACAGTTCAGTATCCGCGAGGGTCTTGAGGAGCAGACCATGAACATGGCAAAGGCAGCCGCAGCGCTCATTTCTTCAAAGGTGCGCCATGCAAGTGGAGAGCCTGTTGAGTGCGTTATCGCTGACACAACTATAGGCGGCATCGCTGAGAGCGCAGCTTGCAGAGATAAGTTCTCCACAGAAAACGTAGTCGCAACGCTCACTGTCACCCCCTGCTGGTGCTATGTTACACAGGTAATTGACGAGGATCCCAACACTATTAAGGGTATCTGGGGCTTTAACGGCACAGAGCGTCCCGGTGCTGTTTTCCTTGCAGCGGCAAACTCCGCTTATGCGCAGATAGGTATGCCTTGCTTCTCGATCTACGGTCACGATGTTAAGGACGCGACCGACAAGGAGATACCCGCAGACGTTGAGGAAAAGATACTTCGCTTTGCGCGCTGTGCGGTTGCTGTCGGCGCTATGAAGAACAAGAGCTATGTCAACATCGGTGCGGTGTCCATGGGTATTGCAGGCTCCTACTGCAATGAGGATTTCTTCCGCAGCTATCTCGGAATCCACCCCGAATGGGTAGATATGTCGGAGATAATCCGCCGCGAAAAGCTCGGTATTTTTGACGAGGCTGAGTACAAAAAGGCTCTTGCATGGATAAAGGAAAAGTGCCCCGAGGGTGTTGACATCAACCCCACTCCCGGCATGACATATATGCGCCCTGTTCTTTCCGCTAAGGAAAAGGAGGAGAACTGGGAGTTCATCGCAAAGATGACCTGCATTATCAGAGATATCCTGCACGGCAACGAAAAGCTTGCCGAGATGGGCTGGCTTGAAGAAGCAAAGGGCAGAAACGCTATCTGCGGCGGCTTTCAGGGTCAGAGAAACTGGACAGACTTCATGCCCAACGCAGACTTCACCGAGGCGATACTCAACTCCACATTCGACTGGAACGGCGCACGCGAGCCTATTCCTTTTGCGACAGAAAACGACGGTCTTAACGGCGTTACACTGCTGCTTCTGCACCAGCTTACAGGTAAGGCGGCTGTGTTTGCCGATGTACGCACCTACTGGTCGCCCGACGCTGTAGAGCGCGTTACAGGCTGGAAGCCCGACGGCAAGGCTGAAAACGGCTTTATCCATCTCATCAACAGCGGCGCTGCTGCACTTGACGGCACAGGCGCAGTCAAGGACGAGAACGGCGAGAGCATAATGAAGTCTTGGTGGGATATGACCGACAAGGATATCGACGCTTGCTTAAAGGCTACCACATGGCCCTGTGCAAACCTCGGATATTTCCGCGGCGGCGGCTTCTCCTCAAGCTTCTCTACACAGGGAATCATGCCCTGCACCTTTGCAAGAGTGAACCTTGTAAAGGGTCTTGGCCCGACCATTCAGATAATCGAGGGCTACACTGTAGAGCTTCCCGCAGACGTAAACAAGACGCTGCTTGACAGAACAGACCCCACATGGCCCAGCACATGGTTTGCTCCCATCTGCACAGAGGGCGCGACACGCGACGTTTACAACGTTATGGCAAACTGGGGCGCAAACCACGGCGCATTTGTATACGGACACATCGGCGAGGATCTTATTACTCTTGCAAGTATGCTTCGTATCCCTGTTTCGCTGCATAATATCGCAGACGAGCGCCTGTTCAGACCCCACGCTTGGAGCTGCTTCGGCACCAAGGATTATGAGGGTGCGGACTACAGAGCTTGCGCAGCTTACGGCAGCCTGTATTGATTTGAATAACCCTAAATAAAAATCAGCCGCTTTTGATGTGAAAGTCAGAAGCGGCTGTATTTATTATGTTGAAGAATATTATCTCACCTCGGAGAGCCACACGCGCATTTGGTTTTCGCCGCGGTTGCCCCATGTGTAATAGGGAATTGCGACAGCCTCGCACGGCTGCTCGGTCAAAGGCTCGCTGCTGTATAGACTGCCGCAGTCGTCGGCTCTCACAGCCTCGGCGGTTATTCTGAAAGCGCCGTCAAGCGCTGTGTCAGCGGTGTCGGAAACGGTAAGTCTGCCGCCGCGTTTCAGTGACAGGGGAAGCACCTCGCCGTTGTCTGCGCCCTCAAAGCAGTACACCAGCGGGCCGCGCTTTACAGCCACACAGCCTGTAAGCTCGGGCACTTTTGTGCTTGCGTAAACATAGTGAGGTGCGCTGTCGAGCGTGAGAGTTATTTTGTCGCCTGTGCTAACGTCAAAATAAGCATAGCCCTTAACGACTTCGGCGGATAAAGCTTTGCCGTTTTTCGTGAGGGAGTAGCTTTTGCTCCATGCGGGGATACGCAAAGCAAGCGTTTTGCCGCCCTGTATGATGTCGTAGTTTACAGTAAAGCCGTATGGATATTCGGTTGAGCAGATAAGCTTGACGCCGTTTTTAAAGCTTACTTCTCCGTCTGCATAAAGATGACAGAATGCAGTGGTCGTGCTTTCGCCATAGGCGTATTTTCCGAACGAGGAAATAAGCCTAGCCGCATTAGGAGGACAGCACGCGCAGGTGTGCCAGCCTGGGCGCTGCGGCAGAGCGTGCCAGTGGGTGGCCGCTATATGCGAGATACCGGGGATTATTTCAAGGGGATTTGTGTAAAAGAATTTTTTGCCGTCAAGCTGAACACCCGCAAGCACCGTGTTGTAGAATGCAAGCTCCATCACGTCGGCGTATTCGCGGTCGGGGTCAGCTTCAAGCATTTTCGCCGCAAACATCATAAGACCGATAGACGCGCAGGTTTCATTATAGGCAGTATCATTCGGCAGGTCGTAGTCAACGGAAAACGCCTCGCCGATAAGCGTTGAGCCTATGCCGCCCGTAACGTACATACGGCGTTTTGTGATGCTCTCCCAAAGTCTGCGGCAGGCGGAAAGAAGTTCGGTATCGTCCTTTTCGGCGGCAAGGTCGGCGGCACCCGTGTAAAGGTATACCGCGCGTACCGAGTGACCGACAGCGTCATTCTGCTGTTTAAGCGGTGCGAAATTCTGCGCATAGTGATGGTTGGTTGCGTCGTTGCCCCAAACAGTCCAGTCGCGTTTTGCGGCTTCTTTTTCAAAAAAGTGAGGGTCAACGCCGCGCACATTTATGAAATGCTCGGCAAGCTCAAGACAATGCTCGTTGCGCGTAAGGCGGTACATCTTCATGAGCGCAAGCTCTATCTCGGGGTGACCGGGATAGCCCTCGTGTTTTTCCGCTATAAACATTTTGTAGATATGCTCAGCGTTTCGTTCCATTACTTCCAACAGTTTTTTCTTGCCCGTTGCTTCGTAGTAGGCGCAGGCGGCTTCCATCATGTGGCCCGAGCAGTACAGCTCATGTCCCTCCATAAGATTTTGCCAGCGCTTTTCTCTGTCCTTTATGGTGAAGTATGTGTTGAGATATCCGTCCTCGTCCTGCGCCTCAGCGATAAGGTCTATCAGTGCGTCAACGGTCTTTTCAAGCTCCTCATCGGGGTAGGAGATAAGTGAGAAAGCCGCGGCTTCTATCCATTTTGCGGCGTCGCTGTCTTGAAAGACCATGCCGTAAAAGCCGTCGCCGATATCTTCGCCGCGAAGCGCCTTGGCGGCATTTTTGAAGTTAGCGATGACGTGGCTTTTTTCCGCGCCCTCGGCACGGTCGTTCAGCACTTCGTACTGATAGGGGATAATGGTGTCCTTTACAAGCCGCTGCCAGCGGTTGATAAATCCGCCCGAAACATAATGTGCCGAGCTTATCTGATGCTGTATCTTCATGTTTATATCCCTTTCTTGACAAAGCTGTTTATATGTATTATAATCTTACTTACAACGAAAAACAATAGAAAATTATCGCAGCTATATGGAGGATAATCTTGAATACGATAGAGATAAGCAACGATTCGCTTCCCGTTGTCTGCGGGTGCGACCTTTTGGCGGCGTCAGAGCCATTTTTTCATGTTGACAGGACGGCGGATTTCAACATTCTTATTTATGTGACAGAGGGTGTTATTTACGTTACCGAGGACGAAACAGACTATGCTGTCGGCGCGGGTGAGCTGCTGCTATTGAAAAGCGGCGTGCACCACTTTGGAAAGCACGAGATACCGCGCGGCACAAAATGGTATTTCATACATTTCACCTGCGGCGACACCAGTGGCCTGCCCGATTTTTCTCCCGACAGCTCTCCGATACCGCCGTATATCTCGGTGCAGTATCGACTTCAGCTACCGAAGTATCTTACGGGGCTTTCGGGCGGCAGCTTTGAGCGCGCGCTTAGTTCACTTGTGGACTATTTTCATTCAGACGATATGTATAAACGCTGGAGGCTTAATCTTAGGCTTTTTGAGCTGCTCAGTATGCTTGCGCTGTCGGAGTTTTCGCACAAGGCTGTGCTGCAGCTTTCAGATAGAGTTTGCGGATATCTTGCGGAGCATATCTGTGAGCCGTTTTCGGCAGAAAAGCTCAGCCGCGAGTTTTATCTGAGCTACAAGCGACTTGCGGCGGTGTTTAAAAAGGAAAAGGGCGTGACTATGCAGCAGTATCACAATACCTTGCGAATGAACGAGGCGTGCCGTCTGCTGCGCTCCACGCTTATGTCCGTAGGGGAGATAAGCGCAGCGCTGGGATTTGCTGATATGCTGTATTTCAGCAGGTGCTTTCGCGCCGCGCAAGGCTGCAGTCCCACGGAATACAGGCGCAGGTCGCCCATGTGTTAAAACGCAAAAATCGCCCCGATAGCGTCGGGGCGATATGCTTATTTTGTGGCTTCGCCTTTGTTTTTCTTGTCTGCTTTGTTGAGATCTGCCGCGCTTTGCTCGATTATGTTTTCGGGAGTAGCGTCTGTAGGTACTTCTATACCAAGGTCGGCGATAACGGCGAGCACCTCGTCGGGAAGCTCAGCACCGTTCTTTATTGCCTCTGCCGCCTGTGCCATCTGCTCATCGGTAAAGCCTGCGGCGGCTATCTCATCGGAGTATTGTGCGATGACCGCGTCAACGTTATCAGCGGTGATGTCAATGCTTGCTTTTTTGTTTGCTGTCTGTGTACCGTTTGCGTCGATGGTGTAGTTATCGTCATATATAAGGTCGCTTACCGTTACAAATTCAAAGCCTTTATCCTTTAGCTGCTTCAGCAGCTCTGGCAGAGCCTCGGTAGTATTTTTGAGGTCGTTGTGAAACAGCAGTATCGAGCCTGACTTTGTGCCGCCCACGACCTTGTTTGTGATGTCCTGCGGAGATGGTTCTTTCCAGTCTACGCTGTCAACGTCCCACTGAATCACTTTCATGCCCATGCCTTCAACCGTTGTGATGAGCGAGTCATCGTATTCGCCGTATGGCGCGCGGTAGAGCGTAGGCGTTTCGCCTGTTATCATCTCTATCTTGCGTGAGCATTCTTTGGTGTCGGAGATAAGGTCGTTTACGTTGATACCCTCAACGTGCGGGTGCTCGTTTGAGTGGTTTTGTATCTCATGCCCCGCGTCATAGAACATTTTTACGTCCTCGGGATAGCGGTCGCACCAGTCGCCTGTGATGAAGAATGTAGCTTCGGCGTCGTATTCGTCCAGTATTTCGATAAGCTGTTCGGTGTTGGAGTTTTCCCATGCCACATCAAACGTCAGTGCTATTTTGTTGTCGCTTCTGTCAACGTTGTAGATGGGGACAAGCTTTCCTTGTGCCTGAGTGCCTACCGAGGTGACGACCGCAACAGCGGCAACGGCAACCGCGGCGGCAGCCATGGACGAAATGGCGGCAACTCTTTTGATCTTCTTTTTAGTGAATGTAATCATGCGCATAATATATACCCCCTGTAACGGATAGTTCGTTTTGTTTATAGGAATATATGCGCCTAAGCGGACAAATATGACAGGCTTCGCCGAAAATACAAAAGACTGCACAAAGTGCAGCCTTCAGTTCGGATCTAAAAAGTCAACCTTTAAATAAAGCTTTTACTTTTTCGCCTTGCTCGGGGCGGGGAGAGTCTTGTTCTCGTTGTCAAGCTGGGCTGAGAGATCATTTGTGTGGTCGGGTCGCTCAACTACCTGCTGTACTGTATGCATACCGGCCTCTTTCATCACCTCGGCTGCGTTTGTGAGTGTGCGGGTAGAGCCTGTTGCAGTTTCGGAAGTCTTGTTGTTTATCAGATTGAATGATTTCTTTGAAAACTCAGAAAGAGTTGCCCACTGATCAAGAATTTCGTTGTTTTTCGCAACGACTTCATTGTAGTTTCGCATAGTGCCCTTAAAGAAACCGAAATGCTTGTTCATAAATCTTTTGAATGGGCTTACATCAGGAACTACATACAAATACGGCTCAGTGTATTCAACAAAGATAGGCTCTTTTGTCTCGTATTTCTCAGCGGAAATTATCGTGCCGTCAGGGTGAGTTTTACCCTTTGTATTGTACCAGAGTCTGTATACGATATCTCTCACCACGTTGCGGCTGTTGAGCTCGTTTATGCTTTCGGGTGCAACAGGGTAAGGCTCGCCGTTAAGTCGCACGGATTGAGCCAGCTTACGCGCATAATCAACAGGCATCTCGTGGGCGGTATTACCGATCTCCTCTTTATCGGGGATAGGCTCACCTGTGATTGCTTCCAGAACAAATTTCTGGTTCTCCATCAGCTTCCAGAAGTCATTAAAACTCGAAAACCATGTTGTGTTTGACGTATCTTTTATAATGCCATTCATATCAAGACGGGTAAAATCGGCTTCATAAAACTTTATATTGCCGACATCAAGCATATTAAATGGTACTGTCTCGCTCATATAATGCACCTCATAATTAAGTTTTGTTTTCATTGGTTTATACGCGGTCACACGGGAAATGTAACAGCGTTTGAGCCGTCCGGGCCGCTTCTCGGCTGTGTTTTAGCATCAGCGTTTGTTTTTCACATTCTTTCGTTTTACCCACAGCAATAAAGGTCGGTATAACCGCCAGCAATATGCTATCAAAAACATCTTCAATTTCATTGATATCTTCACATCGGAAAACAATACGCGTCTGAAATTTTTCTTTGCATAACTGCGCATCTTTTCTATCACGTCCGGCTCGTTCTGATCATTCTGTACGATTATTGAGCAGATAGTCGCACAGGCGGAAAAAGATTCATGATAGTAAAAATCATAAAGTTTTTTATTTTCGGAAAACAATGACATGCCAATATGCGAAATATTGAAATAGTTCATTAGCTGTTTCTTGGGAACAGCACTATGGCATGTGCTCTTTTCCTGCTGAACATAATGATATAAAGCTCTTGATCCCAGCACAGCACCGCGGAATTTGTTGAGAACATATATGTTAAAGAACAGATCCTCGCCAATCGTATACTCGGGCGAAAAATACAAGCCGTCAAGCATCGAACGCCTGTAAAGCTTGTTACAAGTGCTATTGGCCCAAAATTTCATTTCTTTTTTTCGAATCGTACCACAGCCTCTGTCCAAGAAAATCACTTCTTTGGGAGCGTAGCCTGTCCATTGCCTATCCGACTCTTCAAAAATAATTCCGCATTGCACAAAGTCAACATCGCTGTTTGTTAGGGATATCAGATATTCATACATTGTGGGATCAATATAGTCATCGCTGTCAACAAAGCATATCCATTCTCCTGTTGCGTGCTTCATGCCTTCGTTTTTTGCCGAAAACAGACCGCCGTTCTCTTTGTGTATAACCTTGACTCTGCTGTCCTTTGCTGCGTATTCATCACAAATTTCGCCGCACCTGTCGGGCGAGCCATCGTCTACAAGTATCACTTCAAGATCGGAATATGTCTGATTCAGAACGCTTTCAACGCATTTTCTTAAAAACTTCTCTGTTTTATATATCGGAATGATAATTGATATTTTTTGATTATTCATCTAAAAAACCTTTCAAAAAAACGCTCTGGATCATTGACGCGGTGTTCTTTATATCAAATCCCGCTTTTATTAGATCCGACTTATTGCTAGCAGAGTACGTTCCCGTTTTCTCACACGAAAATATAGCTTCCGCCCATTCCGTTGTGCTCTTTTCCAAAGCTACTGCTTTTATGCCCTCGCCCACAAATGTTTCTTTTGCAAGTCTATCGGAACAGACAATAGGTATGCCAAGGCATTGAGCCTCAATCGCAACGATCGCCAAGCCTTCAAACAGGCTTGGTATTGCAAGGCAATCAAAGCCGCACATCAAACGGTTTACCTCATCTGAATCGCCATAGAATATCACCTTATCACTGATACCAAGCGCTTCGGCTTTTTTGCGCAAAACTTCCTCGTATTCGCCCTTGCCGACCAAAACCAGCCTGCAATCCCTTATGTTTACAGCCTGCGCAAAAACGTCAAGAAGAAACAGTTGGTTTTTCTCTTCGCAAAGTCGTCCCACACAGCCGATTACAAAGGTGTCTTGCAGATTTAATTCCTGCCTGACGTTGTTTCTGTGTTCTTCATTAAAGGTAAATTTATCCGTTTCAATGCCATTCGGGATAAACGCATAACAACCGTCTGTTATCACTTTTTGGGGGAACATAAATTCTGCCGCAAGCCCTGAACACGCCAAAAAGTCGGTAGCATATTTGGAAAATATTCTCGACGACAACTTATGCGCCCACACCTTTAAAAATCGGGTGCAGCTTTTTTTTATTGCAGAGCAATGGCTGTGCACTATAATTTTGGGAATATTCAGCGAATGAGCAAGCTTTGCATATATCATTGATACAGCGTGATACGCATTGATATAAATCACATCATAATCATTGTTTTTCAGCAACTTTTTGAGAAGTCTGTAATTGCTCATCAATTTCTTTTGGTTGCCCGAAAGCTCATAAAAATTAACCCCAAGCTTTTGTAAAGGCTCTGTATAAATGCTGCCCCCCATCTTTGATACAATTATATCTATCTGAAACAAAGAAATATCTAAATTGTGAAAGACATTGTTCAAAAAAGATTCGTTGCCGCCTGACAGCCATTTTTCGCAAAAACAGCAAACCTTGATTTTTTTCATCTTATCCTCGCTATCTGATTAAAGTTAGCACCTGTTATCAATACTTTTTCATACCGCTTTGGCGAAAGCGCACCAAAATGCCGCCGTTTATAGAGCAATCGGTCAATGCGGTGATTTTAGGATAAAGGAAGCCGTTCTCTCTTTATATTTCGGCAAGCGATCCTGTTTTCAGAAATTCTTCGTACTTATCACAAAGCTCATTGGTGTCCCCGAAAGCTATCTGCTTGCCATGGTCGAGCCACAGTACCTTGTTGCACATTCTGCGCACCTGAGGCAGCGAATGTGAAACGAGGATAGTAGCCTTTCCGCTTTTTATGATCTCTTGCATTTTTGTCTCGCTTTTTTCGCGAAATGCTCCGTCGCCAACTGACAAAACTTCATCGAGAATGAGTATTTCAGGCTCTACCATAGCAGCTATTGAAAACGCAATTCGTGATTTCATACCGCTTGACAAATGCTTGAACGTAAGCTGCTCATATTCCTGAAGCTCGGAAAATGCGAGTATCTCAGGATACTTTTCGTCCATGAATTTGCGCGTATAGCCAAGCATAGATCCGCGCAGATATGCGTTTTCTTTTAAGTTAAGATCTCCGTCAAAGCCGCTTGCAAGCTCCAGCAGCGCGGCGATCTTGCCGTCAGCTTTCACATATCCTGTGGACGGCTCCATTATCTTTGTAATCACTTTAAGTAGCGTGGATTTACCTGCGCCATTTGTACCGATTATGCCCAGCATATCGCCTTGCTCAAGTGTAAAAGAAACGCCGTTTACAGCCATGAACTCCTGCACCTTGTATTTGCGTGTCAGCTTTTTCATGACATATTCTTTAAGACCGATGTTTCTAAGGTCGCCTGTAATATATTTTACAGATACATTATTTACTTCAATTATTGGTTTGCTCATACTCTGCCTCAATCAGATATAGTACAGGAATTTGTAGTTTTTCTTTTTATAAATTACAGCACCTATCACGAGCGCGATTATTGCGTAGCCTGCCGCAAGCAAGTGTAATGATAGTTGCGGTATTTCTCCGTCAAGGATTATTTTTCTGAAATAGCTGATGTAAACATAGACAGGATTAAGATGGAAGATATTTTGATAAACCTGTGGGAATGTTTCGATTGAGTAGAATATCGCTGATACATACATCAGTAAAAGAGTAAAAATATCGTACAGATATCTAAGGTCTTGGAACATCAAATAAAGCGCTGATAATATAAGTCCCATGCCGAGGTTGAATACAACAAGACAGAGTATGGGATAGAGCAGAAGAATGAACTTCCATGTGAACACAACTCCGTCTATTGCGGAGAAAGCCAACAGTATCACAAGGTTAATGCCGAAGTTGATAAGCGAAGAAACATTGCTTGAAAGCAAAAACAGGTATTTCGGAACATTTACTTTCGAGAATATCTCGGCATTGTTATACAGCGCCATCATGCCTTGATTTGTGGATTCTTTAAAATAGCTGAACAGCAGATTTCCGCAGAACATATATACTGCAAAATGCTCGATATCTCTGCCAAAAAAATGTGTGAACACCAACGCCATAACGCCGAGTGTAGCAAGCGGGCCGAGTACGCTCCATAACATTCCAAGTATAGTGCGCTTGTATTTTTTTGTGAAGTCACGCTTAACAAGCTCCTCAAAGAGAAATTTGCGTTCTTTGAGCGTATGAATAATTTTCGTGAACATATGACTCTCTTTTCGTACATTGATAAAAAAATTATAGCATTATTGTTATGTTTTGTCAAATATCGCGTATAAAGTAATGTACACATTTTTTTGTTATAATACAAAATGCAAGCAGTATTTGTAATATATCGAAACGAGCTTTTGAAAGCGTTTGGCAGAAGAAAAGATTTTTTGCTTGCAACGATTTATTCACATTCCGAAGGGGGATAAAGTGAAAAACAGTGCTGATGTGTCCGCTCCTGTAAGGATAGCGCAGATATTGGGAAAAATGGAGGGCGGCGGTGTCGAGCAGGTCGTTATGAACTACTACCGACATATAGACCGCAGCAAAATTCAGTTCGACTTTTTTATATCTGACAGTTCAAGCCGCGTGCCTGAGGCAGAGATCGAAAGCCTTGGCGGCAGAGTGTTCCGTTTGTGCGGATTGAAAAATACGCCGCGCTACATAAGAACGCTTACGGCACTGCTTAGAGAAAACAGCTATCCTATAGCGCATTGTCATTTGAGTACATTGTCAGGACCCGCATTAAAGGCGGCGAAAAAAGCTGGGGTGCCGATAAGAATTATTCACAATCACAGTACATCAGGCGGAAAAAGGGAGCTTGTAAGAAACCTTGCAAAGGCTTTCTTAAAACCGTTTTGCGGCAAAAACGCAACACATAGATTTGCTTGCTCAAGGTATGCCGCAGAGTGGCTGTACGGCAAGAAGCCCGTGTGCGATCTGTCTGATACAGGCGCGTCTAAAAACGCGGTATATATACTCAGAAACGCCGTTGACGGCAGCTTTTTCGCACGAGATGAGGTGAAGCGTATATCGCTCAGAGAGGAGCTTGGTATTCCTCAGAACGCATTGGTGTTCGGTCACATAGGGCGTTTTTGTCCGCAGAAAAACCAAAGCTTTTTGGTCGATATATTCGCAGAAATTTTGAAGACCCAGCCGAACTCCTACCTGCTTATGGCGGGAACAGGCGGCGATTTTGAACTGATACGAAATAAAATCAACGAAAAGCAGCTCTCAGACAGAGCGCTGCTATTAGGTCAGCGCAGTGATACGGACAGGCTTTACAACGCATTCGACTGCTTTGTTCTTCCGTCGAATTACGAGGGTTTGTGCGTTGTGGGAGTAGAAGCGCAGTCAGTCGGAGTAAGCTGCGTTTTTTCCGACAGGATAACACCCGAAGTAAAGCTTTCCGACGGAGCAAGCTTTTTTTCACTTAAATGCTCTCCTGAGGATTGGGCTAAAGCCGTATTAAAGGCGGCGAAAAGTGATGCTTGCCCCGCAGACATAAAAGCTCATGGATATGAGATAAGCTTTGAAGCCGAGCGGCTTGCCGATTTTTACTTAAAAGCAGCAGAAGAGCTATCACCACGAAAGGAAGAAACATGATCAAAGAAAATCAAAAGCTGTTTAATGCGATCAATATTATAAGCGACGCACTGCTTTCTATTGTGGCGGTGGTCGCGTCATTCGTTATCGTGTTCTATCTTCTCGCTTTTGAGAAGAATTTTTTGCTCACTGATTATATAAAGCTAGCGTGTATTTTCATTCCTGTGCAGCTTGTAACGTATGGTTGTATGGATCTTTATGAAAGTTATCGTACCGCTTCATTCGGCAAGGAGCTTGTAAAGCTCGTCAGTGCATTTTTTATAGATGGTCTGATAATTGTTGCTATGCTCTACATAGTAAAGCTTTTTGATTTTTCGCGTTGGGCGCTTGTGATATTTCTTGTGCTTGACCTTGTTTTTGTCGCAGTAAAGCGAGTTGCTATGCGGCGTATTTTGCGCGGGCTGCGCAAGAAAGGATATAATCAGAAACACGTTCTTATTATCGGCGGCGGTGAAGCTGCCTTGAATTATCTCGAAACTATAAGAGCAGAAAAGCAGCTTGGAATTGATTGCGCGGGCTACCTTGCCGACAGCGACAGCCTTGACGCAAAAAGGTTAGGCGGTTTTGACGATATGATCGAGTTGCTTGACGGCAACTGCTATGACTATGTGGTGTGTGCTTTGGATATGAATGAGATGCACTATATGCAAAGCATAGTTGAGGCGTGTGAGATAACAGGTACAAGAGTATCTGTTATCCCTGCCATGTATAAATATATGTCGCCTACATCTGTGATTGATATGGTCGGCGGTATTCCTGTGATGAACATACGGCGCATTCCGCTGGACAATATTGGTAATGCGTTTTTGAAAAGAGCGATGGATATTATCGGAAGTCTTATAATGCTTGTTTTGTTCTCGCCCGTAATGCTGGTGTGCGCCATAGTGATAAAGGCAACGATGGGCGGCAAGGTCATTTTCCGACAGCAGCGGGTAGGCTACAACAAAAAGATATTCACGATGTACAAATTCAAATCAATGAGGGACAGCAGCATATCCGATACTGCGTGGAGCACCGACAGCGATCCTCGAAAAACGAAATTCGGCGCGGTGATCCGCAAGCTTTCCATTGATGAGCTTCCGCAGCTTGTCAACGTGCTGAAAGGCGACATGAGCCTTGTCGGTCCGCGTCCCGAGATACCGTTTTATGTCGATACATTCAAAAATGAAGTGCCGATGTATATGATAAAGCATCAGGTCAAACCGGGTATGACAGGCTTGGCGCAGGTCAATGGCTATCGCGGCGATACTTCGATAAAGCGGCGCATAGAGCTTGACGTTCAGTATATAGAAAACTGGAATATCTTTCTCGATATCTCCATTCTCTTCAAAACCGTTTTCAGCGTGGTCAACAATGAAAGACTAAGCTGCGGTGAGGCGGGAAAAGAAACAGCGCATCAGCAGGAGCAAACGAATGATAACTACAAGCAAAGAATCAGCGCTTGACTACATAGCGCTTGCAATATTTTTCCCCGCGGTAATAGCTATGGCTGTTATACCTACGCTTATACGCGTTACTGTGGTGATCTCAGATTCTGTCCACATGAGGCAGCTTTTTAAGGACATAGCAACACCAACATCGGGTGTGTATGGTTACATAGATTCATTTTCTCAGGTCAAGGGGTTTGCGGTAGCTGTTATTGCAGTAGTAATGCTTGCTTTGGCGTTTTTTTGCTGTCTGTACCTTTTTCGGGGAATCGAAAAAAGAAGCCTTGTCTATGTCGGAGCGTCTGTAGTTTATGTTATAATGACGCTTGCCTCGGCTCTCGGTTCACCTTATGGTGATGTTGCTTTTTACGGTATATATGACCGTGCAGAGGGCTTTTTCACGCTTGCGTGCTATTTTGTGATGTTTCTGTTTACAATGTACGCATTCAAAAAGACTCAGAATTTCAGCTGTATCGTGCTTGCGCTTATGATATGCACGGCAGTCAATCTTGTGATCGGTCTTTTTCAGTATTTCGGAGACAATCTGCTGAATTACGAGTGGTTTAGAAATATTGTTATGGATAGCAATATCAAAGATAGCCTTAACGTGAATACAGATGTTACTGAACAGAGGCAGCAAATGTATGGCGCGTTATATCACTACAATTATATGGGAAGCTTTGCGGGAATGATCGTTCCGCTGTTTACTGTGCTTGCATTTACAAGCAAAAAGCTTGTGTATAGAATAGTTACGGCAATTTTTGCGGTTATCTCGATATTTATGCTGCTTGCAGGCGAGGCAAGAAGCGGCTTCGTAGCGGTAGCTGTTGCGGCTGTCGTAGGTATTATCGTTTTTGCGCGCGTGCTGATACGCCGCTGGAAGATCACGGTTTCTGTATTTGCCGCAGCACTTGTGGCGGTAGTGGGAATAAATTTCGCCACAGATAATTCTGTTTTTGACCGTATTCCGTCGCTGCTTGAGGATATAGGCAGTCTGATAACTCCCGCCCAGCAGACCGACTTGTTTGCCTCTCTTCCTGTTCGCGAGATAACGCACAACAAGAACGGCAGTGTTTCCTTTACGACCCAGACCGATGTGCTGACTTTGACATTCGACAGCGAAAGCAAAGAATATGTATTTACGGATTCCCACGGCGAGGTGCTTCCTGTCGAAAAGACTCAGGACGGCATTACAATTGCTGATGATGATTTTGACGGACTTAATTTTGACTTTTTTTCCTCAGATGAAGAGTTAGGATACAGCGACTTCGTATTTCTGTGGTTTAATAACAACGACGACAGCGCATTATCATTCTACCTGTTCAAAGAAGACGATCTGCATATGATAGACCCCGAAACAGGCCGACGCGCTTATCCTATAAACGCCGAATCTATCGGCTTTGAGGGCAAGGAAAAGATAGGCTCGTCAAGAGGCTACATCTGGTCGAGGACGCTTCCGCTGCTTAGCAAGTGTATTATCACAGGCTACGGTCCCGATACATTCGCGTTTGTTTTCCCGCAGAATGACTATCTCGCAAAATACTACGCTTATAGCGAGGGCTTCAACATTACTGTAGATAAGCCGCATAATCTGTATCTGCAGATATTCTTTAGCAGCGGTCTTATTGCGCTTGTCGCTTTCCTTACAATATGCGTTTTCTATCTTGTGGATTGCTTCAGATTGTACGCGCTGAAGAAGACGTATCGCTCGGAGCAGTGCTTCGGTATATCTGTCATGTTGGCGGTGGCGGGCTACCTTGGCGCGGGTGTGTTCAACGACTCTGCGGTATCAGTTGCTCCCGTGTTCTGGATACTTCTCGGAACAGGCGCGGCGCTCAACACCATCAATCGCCGCATGGATAAGCAGGAGTGCGAAGCCGCTGCTGCCGCAGAAAAAGCTTTGCAAAAAGAGCAGGCAGCCGCTGCAAAACCTAAGCCTATGGTTCAAGTGATGTCTCCGAACGCTCCGAGCGTTGCAGCAGCTCCTAAAAAGCAAATTCCGCACATTGACGGCAGAAGACCCACTGACGCGGAGTTCATAGCCGCCATGGAGGTGCTGATAAACAAAGCAAAGACATCACCAAACGGAAGCGGCCCCACTGAAGCGCAATTGCGCGCTATCATGGAAGCAGCGCTGAAAAAGAAAGCACAGGGAGAGCAGTTATCTCAGCCGAAGTCAGATAGCGAACCTCCGATTGATTTGTAGAAGCAATATAAGAAGTGTTTTCCAAAGAGCCGCAACGTGGCAAACTAAGTTTTTTCGACAAGCAAAAGGCTGCACAAGGTGCAGCCTTTGTCGTTATTTGATTTGATGGATTTAATCCTGCATTTCGTCCAGCGTTTCACGAAGCTCCTCCAGTGCGTCGTTAAGCTCTTCTATCGCGTCGGAGATAGTGTCTTGTGCGCTTTCCATGCTGTCCTCAATTATCTCCTCCACTTCGTCGGCGGAGAGGTTGGGATTACCTGACAGTGAGTTTTGCAAAGATTCTCTTAACGCATCAAAGTCGAAGCTTCTCAGTGATTCAAGCGAGGTGTTTATGCCTACTATGGATTGAGATATAGAGTCAGATGTGGTACTGTTCGTGCCTACTTCGTTAAACGGAAAGCCCTGCGGCACTTCAAACGGGAAGCCCTTTGGCGGCACAAAGCCTTGTGGCTGAGCCGTTGGTGCAGCGGTGTTGTCGCTTTGCTTCTGACCATGCATCTGTTCCAGACGAACAGTGCTGTAGTTTGTGTTTGTGGGCCAGCCGTCAGCGAATATGATATTGTGGCGCTGTGGGCGATATTGCTCATACGGGTCTGCGTTGTCGGGCAGGTCGGCGTATTCGGATACGTCTTTGGCGTTGAGCACTGTCATATAGGCTCTCTGTGCGATAAACTTGAACTGAGTATACTCATTATCTCCTGTGCGGAATGGTATCTCATAAAGCTCCCAGCCGTTGCACTTTTTGACGGGCTTAATAAAATTGCGGTTGAGATTGTAGGTGTAACGGTTTTCGTAGTCGTTGTTGAATATAACTTCAAAACGGCATATCTCGTTGCAGTTGTCGTTTTCGCCGCCGTTGAGCCAGAATGTAAATGTGTTGAGCGTGTTCTTGGGCAGCAGCATTATCTTTGAGATTATCTCTGTCCAGTCCCAGCCCCAGTTACCTATCATGAACGCCTCGTTTATCACGCCGTCGGGGCCTTGCATGAATGAGCGGCTGCCAACATTGTTTTTGCACTCCTTGTTGAGAATCCACTCTCTTGCGTCAAAATACAGCTTGTTGACAGGCTCGGTGTTTGCAGAATTGTTTGTGTTTATATTGTTATCCATCATGGTGTTTTCCTCCGTAAATGTCGTTACGTCGGACACATTAAGACGAATATCACAGTCGTTCACAAAATGCGCCCGACCTTTTTTGACAAGCCCCGCCGCCCTTTTGGGGTAGGTAGTGCCTATCTCGTTTCCCTCCGCGGAATATACGCGGATAGTTTGTTTCGCAGTGCTGTTGTTTTTTGTCATGGGTGTCCTCCCCTCAGCGAAACGATATATGCAGTTTTTTGTTATGGGTGCCGTCCCCGAAATCAGTATATCACACACGCATTGGTTTGTCAATACGAATAATTAAAATAGGGCAGGTCTGCACCGAAAAACAAAAGCCACTTTTGACATATCATCAAAAGTGGCTGATTTATATTAAAAGGGAACTTCACTATTATCCGTTACCCTCGGAAAGGATATATACATCGCAATAAACAGAGCCCCAGCGGCAGCTGTCGTCATAGTAGTCGTATTTATTGCCGAAGTAAAGGTCAGCAAGTATTCTGCCCTGCATAAGACCTCTGCCCGTGTCGGAAGCTATTGCATAACCGTAAACCTTGCTGCCGTCCTGAGAAACGATGTAAAGCTCGCTTCCGTAGGGGATAATGTTAGGGTTTACCGCAACAGTACCTATCTCGCAATCTCTGCCGCTTGCACCGAATGCGTTGTAGCCTCCTGTGTAAGCTGTAGTCTTGCCCGATAAAACTCGTTCATACTCTGCGGGCAGTCCGTTTACAAGCTTCAGGGTCTCGGGGTTTTCCATCTTTGCGTAAGGCTCGGCGAGAGCGGTTCCGCGCTCTATCACCATTGTAACAGGCTCTTTTTCGATGGTGTCAGAAGAAAGCTCATTTTCGGTGAGCACACCGTCAATGTACTTCTCTTTGATAACGGTCGTTCTAACGCCGTTTTCGCCCTGTGTTGTGATCTTCTCCTCGCCAATGACCATGTTGGAGTTATCAACATAAATGGTCTCAAAGGGGATTTCAGAGCTGTTTGCGCGAAGTCGGTAGTTTACGCGGGTGACGGTTATCGTCATGCCCTCTGCGGCTTCTGCGTGCATATCAAGGTCAACAAGATCAAACTCGTAAAGCTTCACGCCGGACTTTTCGATAACATCGGCAACAGTTCCCTCAATGATAGGAACGATCATCTCGTTGCCGTCAACCTTTACGATAACGTCAAAGGCACGCTCAATGGTAACATAAGCAGTGCGCTCGTCCTCGGCCTTGTAGGTCACGCGGTCGTGCTCGCCGATGGTGTAGTTACCGAAAGCAAGGATAGCGTCGATATCTGTTTCAGATGTCATAAGCTCTTTAGTAACACCGTTGTCGGTGATATATACGCGGTCACGGAAATAAAGCGAGCCGCTAAGCATTACTACCATCATTATAGACGCTGCAAGCAGTACGATCTTGATAAGCTTGCTTTGTTTTATAAGCTTGTTCAGCTTATTGTTTAATATTTGCGGTTTCATGTTTCCTCCAAGAGATCGGTGGCGGACTATCTATCATCTGCACTTGGGCATATTTCCGCCTGTTCTTTTGCTCTTGGCTAATTATAGCGTTTTCTTCTGTAAATGTCAAACGAAAACAAAGGTGCGTTTTTGTTGAAGATGCACAAAATACTTTTGTAACCGTTTTGTAACCTTTTGATTTTGGGGAGTAATCTTGTAATAATTTGTAAAAACCAAGATTTCTTTTTGTAAATTTAACTAAAAATCGTTTTTGTTTTTTGACCGTCAAATTCGACAAAAAGGCGTTTTCGCGTAATTTGGTTAATGTGCAAAATATCCTATAAAAAGAAATATTCAAAAACGCGTGACAAATGGCGGAATGTGTGTTATAATAGTATCAATACATCATTTAGAAAGGAAATACAGCATGAACTATGAAAAGTCATGCGGTGCTATTGTTTACCGTAAGCATTACGGAAACACGGAAATTTTGCTGATAAAGCATATCAAATCGGGCTACTGGTCGTTTCCCAAGGGACACATGGAGGACGGCGAGAGCGAGCTTGACACGGCGGTACGCGAGATAAAAGAGGAAACGAACATCGACATTTCAATTGATGACTCCTCATTTCGTGAAACGGTATCGTTCAATCCACGGCGCGACACCCGCAAGGAGGTCGTGTATTTTGTGGCGCGCGCCACAAGCTTCGACTCCAGACCGCAGGAGGAGGAGATATCCGAGATCCGTTGGGTGGAGATCGGGCAGGCGGCTTCACATCTAGCCTATGACAACGACAGGCTTATTGTAAACAAGGTACGCGCATTTCTGGCTAAATCGAAAATATAAAAAGGGAGCATCAGCTCCCCTTTTTATTATAATAGTATAAGAACATATAAAAAACACCGCCGTTATTTCAAAACGGCGGCGCATTGTAAGCTTTATCGCGCGATCACTTTACGATGTAGCTCTTGATCTCGTCCATGAAAGCGGAGCAGTCATCGCTGTGGATATTCAGTGTAAGCTCCTTGGAGAGGTCGAGGCTGAAAATGCCCATGATGGACTTTGCGTCGATGGCATATCTGCCGGAGATGATGTCTACGTCGTAGTCGCACTTAGTTACGATATTAACGAAATTCTTTACGTCGTTGATTGTGTTGATGCAGATCTTTGTGGTTGTCATAATACATTTTCCTTTCTTTTCTGTTTTGGTGCTTGTGCTTTTATGCTATCACACCATCGTTTTTTTGTCAATGGGAATTTTGTCGTTTGCTGTGTTACTTTGCAATGAACTTTGAAACTTCTTCATAAAGCTTCTCGGCAGCGGCCTCGCCGCCTCTGATGACCATATTCAGGGGCTTTGTCAGATCCAGGCTGAAGATACCCATGATCGACTTTGCGTCAACCGCATATCTGCCGGAGATAAGGTCGCACTCGAATTCGTAGCGGTTTGTGATATTCACAAATTCTTTTACGTCCTCGATGGTTTCAAGCATTACTTTGAGTTCCTTCATAGAAAAATCGCCGCCTTTCATTTGTTTTGTTTGTTGTCTTTGTGTACAAGTCTTTCTCTGTCTTTTGAGGCTTTTTTGCTAACCTCAATATAAATATAGCAACAAAACAAAAAATAGTCAATAGCTTATTGCAAAATTCGGAATAATCAAGTATAATAAATGTATATCGAAAATCTTTTTGGTGAAAATGTCCAGTTTCACTGTCGATAAATAGGGCAAAACGCCATATAAGCGCGGAGGAGGGAAGCAAAATGACGTTTACGGTCTACACGCTTGGCTGCAAGGTCAACTCCTGCGAAAGCGCTGCAATAACCGAGGCTATGCTTGCGGCGGGCTTTGAAAAGGCGGGCGTTATCAGCGCTCCCGATATATGTATAGTTAATTCCTGCGCGGTGACGAGCATGAGCGTGAAAAAAGCGCGGCAGCACATTTCCCGCCGCAGAAGTGAAAATCCCGACAGCGTTATCGTGCTGTGCGGCTGCTTTCCTCAAAGCTATCCCGAGGAGGCTGCGCAGACCGACGCTGATATTATAATAGGTAACGCGAAAAAAGCGGATATCGCTCAGCTTATATGCGAATTTATCGAAAAGCGTACGCGCACTGTATATGTCCAGCCGCTTTCACGAGAATTTGACGAGGCTGCGTCGGGCACAGACCTTGACAGAACGCGCGCGTTTATAAAGATAGAGGACGGCTGCGACAGGTTTTGTACTTATTGCATAATTCCCACAGCACGCGGCAGAGTTCGTTCAAGACCGCTTGATAAAATAACCGAGCAGGCTCGGCTTGCCGCAGAGAGCGGCCACAAAGAGGTCGTGCTGACAGGAATAAACCTGAGCTGCTACGGCGAGGATATCGGTGCAACTCTTGGCGACGCGGTGATAGCCGCAGATGTCGAGGGAATAGAGCGCATACGTCTTGGCTCACTTGAGCCTGAGATGATGACGGACGCCGAGATAGAAAAGCTTTTGAAAACGCCTAATCTTTGCCCGCATTTCCATCTGTCCTTGCAGAGCGGAAGCGATACGGTACTCAAACGCATGAGGCGGCGTTACGACACAGCGCTTTATAAAGATGTGTGCGAAAGGCTTCGAGAGAAATTCCCGAATTGCTCGATAACTACTGATATTATGGTAGGCTTTGCGGGAGAAACCGACGAGGAATTTCAGCAGAGCATGGATTTTGCAAAAGAGATAGGCTTTGCAAAGGTGCATGTTTTCCCCTATTCAATAAGAAAGGGAACGCTTGCGGCGATGTATGACGATCATGTTCTGCCCCATGTGAAATCCATGAGAGCAAAACAGATGACGGAGCTTGCAAAGCGGCTTGAGCAGGAATATCTCAAAAAGCAGACAGGCAGGGAATACACTGTGCTGATAGAAAAGCCGCAGTCGGCGGATTACAGCAACGGATTTACCGAAAGTTATATTCCTGTGAGAATATACGGAAAGCAGATCGAAAGACACTCGCTTGTGCGGGTGAGGATAACAGGCGCCGAGGCTGATCACTGCACGGCGGAATTGATTTGATATTTTTATGGAATATCCATTTCTATAAAAGAACATCAGGAGGAAACAAAAATGGCAGTTTATCGTATCTATGTGGAGAAGAAGCCGCAGTTTGCGGTTGACGGCAAGGCCACTCTCTCCGACCTTACCGTTGCGCTCGGCATCAAGTCGGTTGAAGATGTGCGCATCATCAATCGTTATGACGCTGAGAAGCTTCCCAAGGAGAATTTTGACAAGGCTATCCCGACAGTATTTTCGGAGCCGCCCGTTGACGAGGTGTTCCGGCAGCTTCCCGCGCTCGGCGCTGACGAGCGTATGTTCGCGGTAGAATTTCTTCCCGGTCAGTTTGACCAGCGTGCGGATTCCGCGGCTCAGTGTATCCAGATGCTGTGCAAGGGCGACAGACCTGTTGTAAAGTATGCTAAGATATACATTTTAAAGGGCAAGATCACCGATGAAGAGTTCGATAAGATAAAGCACTATCTCATCAATGCTGTCGAGTCCAGAGAGTGCGGCTTTGAGGAGTATCAGACGCTTGAGGTGCAGTATGATATCCCCACAAGCGTTGAAACTCTTGATGGGTTTATCGACAAGACCGACGCAGAGCTTGCTGATTTCGTTGTGAAGTACGGTCTTGCTATGGATAACGACGACATCAAGTTCTGTCAGGATTATTTCAAGAGCGAGAACAGAAATCCCACTATCACAGAGATACGCATGATAGACACCTATTGGTCTGACCATTGCCGTCACACCACATTCGGCACTATCATTGACAATGCAGATATCGCGCCTAAGTACATTGCCGATACATACGCGGAGTACAAGGCTGACCGCGAGGAGCTTGGCAGAGGAAGCAAGCCCATCTGTCTGATGGATATTGCAACTCTCGCTGCAAAGAAGCTTAAGGCTGACGGCAAGCTGAACGATCTCGATGAGTCCGAGGAGATAAATGCTTGCTCTGTAAAGATCACAGTTGATGTTGACGGCAAGGACGAAGAGTGGTTGCTGATGTTCAAGAACGAAACTCACAACCACCCCACCGAGATCGAGCCTTTCGGCGGTGCGGCTACCTGCCTTGGCGGTGCTATCCGCGACCCGCTTTCGGGACGCTCCTATGTATATCAGGCGATGCGTGTAACAGGCGCCTCCGATCCGCTGCTGCCTGTTGAAAAGACCATCAAGGGCAAGCTGCCCCCCAGAAAGATAACAACGACTGCTGCTGCGGGCTACTCCAGCTACGGCAACCAGATCGGTCTTGCAACAGGTCACGTTGCAGAGATCTATCACCCCGGCTATATGGCTAAGCGTATGGAGATCGGCGCTGTTGTAGGTGCTGCTCCTATCGAGAATGTGCGTCGTGAAAGACCTGCTCCCGGTGATGTGATAATCTTACTCGGCGG
>JAZNTS010000086.1:0-6177 GCA_045591905.1 Oscillospiraceae bacterium
TCAAACATATCCTTGCTGTCAGGCTCACCTATAACAAAAATCTGAACTATAGCGCTCAACATAAGAGCAAAAAGCGTCAGACTGATTATGGTGTTTCTTATGCGCTTTCTTGGTCTGTTGCCTGAAATAAGTACCGCTATATAAATCACAGACGGGCCTATCACAAACGCGGAATATCCGAACATTCCGTGCATGAAGTCAAACAAAGCACGCCAACCCTCGCCCTCATTACCTGCAATAATGGCGCACAGGGTCAGAAAAATTCCGACAGCGAACATTATAACAGAGGTTATCTGTCTTTTGTGCTTTTCTCTTTCAATAGCCTCCTCGCGCAAACGCTGCTTTTCTTTTTCAAGCGCTTCCTTTGCCTTCGCAGAGCTTGAGCCTTGTCTTGTCACGCCCTTGGCCTTTGACGAAGAACGGTTTTGTGTAGTCTTTTTATTTTCAGCCATTTTGTCTTAACTTCCTTTACTATACTGTTTATCAGCCATCACTGCTGCAAAAGCGAGAAAATAGAATTTCCCGTAAGATGCTCCCACATTCCCGCAGCAACACAGGCAACACCCAGTATCAGCGTGTAAACGCCGAAAATTTTAAATCTATCCTTTTTTATGAGCCATGACACAAGCTTTATCGCAAGGAAGCCAACCACCGCGGATACCACAAAGCCAATTCCAAGCGCCACCCAGTCAAACTGCATATCCGAGCTTAAGGCGTCACCAAGCTCCAGCACACTTCCGCCGAGTATCGCGGGTATTCCGAGGATAAATGCAAAGGTAACGGCAGTCTGCTTTTCAAGTCCACAGAAAAGACCTGCCGCGGTTGTCGAGCCTGAACGCGAAACACCCGGAAAAAGCGCTATACACTGAAATAAGCCTACTGTAAAGGCGTCCTTTACTTTCATGTCCTCGCCATACTTTTCGCCGCGAGAGCATTTATCGGAAAGGAACAACAGCAGAGCAGTGAATAAAAAAGCTGCGCCCTCAAAAACTATATCACCGTCGCCCTGTCTGCCTGTGAAAAATTCCTCGAAAAGGTATACAGGTACTAAGATTGCTGTGGCGATTATCACCATGAACATCATTCGGCGGTTTCTGTTCATGCCGCGCCACGAGAATTTTCCTGTAAATACATCACCGATAGTAAGGAAAAACTCCTTTATCATGCCGAATATCGTTTTTCGGAAAGCCACGAAGACCGCGGCAAGCGTTCCGAGATGAAGAACGATAGACAATATCAGTGCCGATTCTCCGTCAATTCCTGTGATATGCTGAAGCACCGAGAGATGTCCCGAGCTTGAAACAGGCAGAAACTCAGTAAGTCCCTGTACTATTGCCTGAATAATAACGTTTATGTAATCCATATAATTCCCCTTTTTGATATGTAGACCCGCAAAAGCGGGCTTTTTAAAGCTTTAGATATTCAGCAGGGTCGGTCGATATCAGCCTACGGAGCTGCTTCTTCCCCTCCGAGGTCACATACTCGGCATAGCCGCATGAGGTCTTTTCAGTTGTCACCTGTATATCCGTGTTTTGAGCGAATACCTCGTTAAGGCTTACAATAGTGTGGATCATCGCTCACCGCTCCAATCCCCGCTGTTTAGTCCTGCGGTCGCTGTTGATGGTCTGCTTTTTGCCGCTGTACTTTTTGCGGAGCTTTTGCGCTTTGCTGCATTTTTAGCAGCCTTGCCGCAGCTTTTTCGCATGGCAGGCTTTTCGCCGCCTTTTTCTTCTATAAGGCTATACAGACACTCTACAGCGTCCGAAAGTCCGCCAAGCCTGTCGATAAGGCCCTCCTTGACAGCGGTCTCGCCGTTCACAACAGAGCCAACGTCCATCACAAGCTCATCTTTTTCCATCATAAGTTCACGGAAGCGCTTGGAAGAAATGCCGCTGTTATCTGTTACAAAGCGGGTTATCCTTTCCTGCATCTTCTCGAAATAGGACATAGTCTGCGGAACACCAAGCACCATGCCGTTCATACGAACGGGGTGAATCGTCATTGTCGCGGACGGAACGATAAAGCTGACCCCTGCGCTGACAGCAAGCGGCACGCCGATAGAATGACCTCCGCCTACAACAATTGATACCGTAGGCTTTGACATACCCGCGATAAGCTCTGCAATAGCAAGTCCCGCTTCAACATCACCGCCTACTGTATTCAGCACGATAAGCAGTCCCTCGATAGTTCTGTCCTGCTCGATAGCAACAAGCGCGGGAATGATGTGCTCATATTTAGTAGTCTTATTCTGCGGAGGAAGAATATAATGCCCCTCCACTTGACCGATAATGGTAAGACAATGGATATTGTGCCGTGCATTGACAGAAGCAATTATGCCGTTGTCACTTTCCCTGCCCTGTTCTTCTTCAAGCTGCTCGTTATTCTGCTCGCTCATTAAATCACCCTTTCGAAATAATTTATAACTATATTATTTCGAAAAGAGGTCATGTTATGCGGACATAGCAACTCATGATAATAGTATACCACAAAATCACTGTAATTTCAAATGTTTTTTGGCGAAATTTCTGCAAGTCCGAAAAAATTTATCAGCTTTATCATATCGCCAACTATACAAGCATATATTTCACTGAACAAGCCAAACGGCATTTTAACCACAAGGAGGAATAATTCAATGGAAGAATTACGCAGAAACGACCACACGATAAGCGTAAGCGAGACCGTGTTTGAAGGACAGGCGGAACAGGGTGTTGAGCTTGACTATGTACTGCCCGACTATTATCCCGAAATTTTCAAGATACTCTGCTGCCGCATGACGCCTAGAACAGTGTCCTACAGTATGCTTGGAGATTCAAAGCTGCTTATTGACGGAAATGTCGATATAAAGGTATTGTATCTTGCAGAAAACAGCAGCAATCTGCATTGTATCGAACAGCACTATACATACTCAAAAACAGTGGACCTCGGAAGAAGCATAATCCCCGACGGCGGAAACGTCAGCATAAAGCTTCTGCCTAAGCCCGACTATTGCAATTGCAGAGCGGTTAGCGGCAGACGTATCGACATACGCGGTGCAGTAAGCACAAAGGTGCTGATAACAGCAGAGAAAAGCAAAGCACTCCCGTCAATTCAGCAGAATATTGAGGTGAGAAACCGTGCTGTTGACTGCTGCAGCAAGCTTATTTCAGGCGAAAAACAGTTCACCTGCAAGGAAGAGATAGAAACAGGTGCTACGGGCATCGCATATATCATCAGAAGCTCGGTTGTTCCTAAGGTCACAGACCTGCGTATCATCGCCGACAAAGCTATTGTCAAGGGCACTATGACAGTGAGCGCGTCTTATGGTATCTACGAACCTGAAAACCAAGGCTGTTCGACTGCTGAGCAGATGACAGCAGATATTCCTATAAGTCAGATAATCGACCTTGACGGTATCGACGAAAGCTTCAACTGCCATGCGCAGATAGATGTACTCAACTGCGAGCTGAGTTGTGCAACAGACAGCGGAATCATCGGCTGCAATATCATAGCCGTATGCAGATTGATGTGTCGAAAAGAAAGCACTATCGAAATACCCTGTGATGTGTATTCCACAGAGTATGAAACAGAGTTTTCTTCCGAGCGAATAAAGCTTTTACAAAGCTGCAACAATCTCAACAAAACGATGACGGTAAAATCAATCTGCGAGTATTCGGGGGGCGAGCTTGAAAGTGTTATTGATTGCAGTGCTGATATCTACAATCTTTCCTGCCGTATCGACGGAGCAGAGCTGATACTGTCGGGACATATCTGTTATCAAGCGCTCTGCAGAGATGCACAGGGTGTTCCCTTTTTCATGGAAAAGCAGGAGGGCTTTGAGTGCAGCACTTCAACAGACTCCGAAATCGAAGCCGACTCTGTAAGCTTCACAGCGCTTTGCACTGACACGGATTATTCAATAAGATCAGACGGGGCGCTTGACATCACCGCAAAGATAGAGCTTAACGCAGACCTTTGCACAAATGTGCAGACCGATATGATCCAAAGCGTAACAGTGCTTGAGGATAAGCCCAAGAACAATCGCAGTGATTACGCGCTGCGCATCTGCTACGCCGACGGAGAAGACGACTGCTGGACCATCGCAAAGCGCTACGGCACATCGGTTGACGCTGTAATGAACGAAAATGATATCGAGGACAGAGATGCACTGCTCAGCGGCATGATCCTTATACCCTCGCTCAGATAAAGGAGAAGATACTATGAACAATTCTATTTATTCCGATATATCACGCCGCACGGGCGGAAACATCTATCTCGGTATCGTAGGTCCTGTACGCTCGGGAAAGTCCACATTCATCAGCAAGTTCATGAATACGCTTATCATTCCCAATATCTCGGACGACTACCGAAGAGAACGCGCAAACGACGAGCTTCCGCAGTCCTCGGCAGGCAAAACTATCATGACGACCGAGCCGAAATTCGTTCCTGAGGAGGCTGTCAGCATCGAGATAGAAGATGGCGTGAACATGAATGTACGCCTTATCGACTGCGTTGGCTATATCGTGCCAAGCGCTATCGGTTATATCGAAAACGAAGCTCCACGCATGGTCGCAACGCCGTGGTTTGACGAGGAGATACCATTCAACATGGCGGCTGAAGTGGGAACACGCAAGGTTATAACGGAGCATTCAACCATCGGCGTTGTAGTTACAACAGACGGAAGCATCACCGATATTCCGCGCGAGGAGTACGAAGCCGCCGAGGAGCGCATAATCAGTGAGCTTTCTGAAATTAACAAGCCGTTTGTCGTTCTGCTGAACTGTCAGCAGCCGAGCAGCGAAGAAAGCGTAATACTTGCAGAGCAGCTTTCCGAGAAGTATTCCGCCTCCGTTATTCCCGTAAACTGCCTTGAGCTGAACGAGGAGAAGATAAAGGCAATCCTCGGCGAAGTGCTGCTGAAATTCCCCGTTTGCGAAGTTGATATCAGTATGCCAAAGTGGATAAACTCGCTTTCAAAGGATCATTGGTTGAAACAATCCGTATTCGGCTGTATCAAAGAAGCAGCGGGTGAGATTCACGGTATCAGCGATATAAAGTCCGCCGCCGAAAAGATGTCAGAGTGCGAGTACATCGACAGCGCGTCCCTTTCCTCTCTTGACCTTGGTACAGGCACAGGCGTTATCAACGTTGCGCTGAACAGCGACCTTTTCTTTAAGGTTCTTGGCGAAGCTACGGGGCTTGAAATGGCGGACGAGGGCGAGCTTATGGCTTGCATGATAGAGCTTGCGGCGACTAAAAAGCGCTACGAGCGCGTTCGCGCTGCACTTGACGAGGTCGAGGCTACAGGCTATGGTATCGTTCTGCCTACTATGGACGAACTCAGCCTTGAAGAGCCTGAAATAATCAAGCAGGGCGGAAAGTACGGCGTGCGGCTCAAAGCGAGCGCTCCCTCTATCCACATGATGTCGGCAAACATCACGACCGAGATAAACCCCATCGTTGGCAGCGAAAAGCAGAGCGAGGAGCTTGTGTCGTATCTCCTCACCGACTTTGAGGAAAATCCCACAAAGATATGGGAAAGCAACATCTTCGGCAAGTCCCTGCATGACCTTGTGAACGAGGGTCTGCACAACAAGCTTTATCGAATGCCGACTGACGCACGAATGAAGCTGCAGGAAACTATCCAGCGTATCATAAATGACGGCTGCGGCGGGCTTATCTGTATTATTCTTTAATAGCCAGCAAACGACCTGAAATTTCTCAGGTCGTTTTTGTTTATGTATGCTACATACCAAAATTTACATCTCCTCTACCCCACAAAAACCCTTGACAAATTTGGATTTTACTGTTATAATATCAGTAACAATTACTATTATGATTATCAAATGAGGTATATATGAAATTTTCAAGACAAAGAGAGATGATACTTAATCAGGTACGAAGCTTTCCTATCCACCCTACAGCAGATCAGGTGTATACTGCGCTAAAAGCCGAAAACCCAAATCTCAGCCTTGGCACAGTGTATCGCAATCTTAATCAACTAAGCGAAATGGGAATGCTGCTGAAAATACGGATTGCTGACGGCAGCGACCGCTTTGACGGGCGCACAGACGACCATTATCATATGGTCTGCGACGACTGCAAGCAGGTGTACGATGTTGAGCTTACAGAGCTTGACGAGCTGAATAACACCATCACCGAAAAATATGGACATCAGCTAACTGTTGTTACGCTCAATCT
>JAZNTS010000087.1:0-3352 GCA_045591905.1 Oscillospiraceae bacterium
TATCTCACAGAGGTAAAGTACAGCGAGACCGTTGACGGACAGATAACCGTTATCGACATCGCAAAGGCAGAGGCAATTTCAATAAACGGCGCAGTATATAAACTTGGATGACCATTCCCCCAACATAAAGATGTCTCCGCGACAAATGTCGCGGAGATCAGCTTGTCGAAAAAGGTATATATTCAGGCGAACGAGAAAGTGCCAGATGCTAGGAACCCGCGCTACGACTAGGCTTTGTGCCTGTCGTAGCGTGGAGTGACGACGCAGATGGTACTTTATCGACAGCCTGACAGCGGGAATATCCCGCCGCAGATAATATCAGCACTTGCAGTATACAACTGCATAATCAAAGGGCGAAACGGTTATCTTTCCGTCCTTTATACCTCTTCCGTAACGGTCAAACGCCGCCTTGAAATGTGTGAACATTTCAGTGTGGTCGTTCTTTATCTCAAAGGTATGGCCCTTAGTGGACTTATTGAGATAGATTATCGCCGCGTCACGGGTGATCTTATCGCAGCGAGCAAACACAACGTACTTATCTGTAACCTCGATAAGTCTGAGGTCGCCCTGCTCAAATGCGCGCGTACCCTTTCTCACTGCCGCAAGCTGCTTTGTGAACTCGATAAGATCAAGGTTTTCATTACCCCAAGGATAGCAGCGGCGATTGAACGGATCGCGGTAGCCCTCCATACCTGCCTCGTCACCGTAATATATAGACGGAACACCAGGCAGGAAGAACTGCAGCACCATTGCGCATTTCATCAGCGAGATACCATAAAGATACTGCTGACCGTCAAGGCATCGCTCACACTGCCAATCCTTGTCGTGCCAGCCTACCTCCTCGCCGCCAAGACGAGTGAGCGCTCTTTCCGTGTCATGCGTGGACAAGAAATTCATCAGCATATCTATTGCGGGCTTAGGATAGTGATCCATAATGGTAAGAATACTGTCGCGGAAAGCGTTCGGATCGGCATACTTCACATAGTTCAGGATAGCCTCCTTGAACGGGTAGTTCATAACGCTGTCAAGCTGTCCGCCTGTGAGATAACGGCGGCGCACGCCGTAGCTCTCCTTGTTGGAAGCGTCCTCCCATACCTCGCCGTAGATTATCTTATCGTTGCCCATTGCCTTGACTGCCTTATTAAGATTATCAAGGAACTCATCGGGAAGCTCATCGGCAACGTCCAGTCGCCAACCGCGAGCACCGAGCTTTATCCACTTCTGCAGGATACCGTCATCACCGCAGATGTAGTTTGTATACTGCTCGTTGTTTTCGTTTACGTTTGGCAGAGTGGTGATTCCCCACCAGCTCTCATATTTATCGGGATATCCCATAAAGCTGTACCAAGGGAAGTAGGGCGAATTTCTATCGCGGTAAGCGCCGACGTTATCGCCGTATCTTCCAAACTTGTTGAAATATATGGAATCCGCACCTGTATGTGAGAAAACACCATCGAGAATGATGTCGATGCCCATTTCCTTTGCTTTTTTGCAAAGCTCCTTGAAATCCTCCTCGGTGCCGAGCAGCGGGTCTATCTTCTCATAGTTTGCTGTATTGTAGCGGTGATTTTCGTGCGCCTCAAAAATGGGGTTCAGATAGATTACAGTAACACCAAGGCTCTTGATATAAGGCAGCTTCTCAATGATACCCTGCAGGTCACCGCCAAAATAATCATTGTTGCGAACTATTCCCTTTTCATCGGGCTTGTAGTAAGGCGTAGCATACCAGTCATCACGCATTATTCTGTCAGTGGGAACGCCCTCGTGCGGCTTGCCGCTCTTAGCAAATCTATCGGGGAATATCTGATACATGATACCGCCGCGGATAAATGCGGGAGTGTACAGGTTTTCATCGTAAACAGTAAGCTGGAAAAGCTCCTCGCCCTCAAAAACGCCCTCGGAAGCTCCGCGGCGCTTGATGTAGCGGCGTCTGCCGTCGAGTATGCAGGTGAAATAATAGTGATGCAGACCCGTGTTATTCGGCGTAAACAGACAGGAATATATGTTGTCGTCGCCGCTTTCGTCCTGAAGTATAAGCTCAATAAAGCGCTCCTTATATCCGGGACGGAACATTACCAGCGTAAGCCCCGACACCGCCATATATTTCGGAATACGAACATTGAAAATGCTCGGCTGACCTCTTCTCAGCGCACCGAACGGGTGCTTATAGCTGCTGTCAAAGCAATCAAACAATGGAAGACTCATGGTGATTCTCCTAATTTAAAATTTCAATTATTGGAACGCGCAAAACGCGATATATAAATGTGTAGGGGCGGCAAATTGCCGCCCGTGCACATTGTATTCTGATTATTTAAGATTCCAGATATCTCTTGCGTAGTCAGTAACTGCTCTGTCAGCAGAGCAGCGGCCTGCACCTGCAATGTTGAACAGGGACTTTCTGTTCCACTCCTCAGCGTTCTTGTAAACTTCGCTGATGTAAGCCTGAGTTCCGCGGTAGCTGTCGAAGTCAGCAAGCGCCATGTAGAAGTCCTTGAACTTGATGGAGTTTGCAACTTCCTCAAATGTAGCGCCGTTGATACCGTTGTACATACGCTGCATAGCGTCGCTGATGACCTGATTGCCGTTGATATAGTTCTCGGGGTGATAACCCTTGATACGCAGCTCGTTCACCTCGGGTGTTCTCATACCGAATACGAAGATGTTGTCATCACCAACAGCCTCGTGGATCTCTACGTTAGCGCCGTCGTATGTGCCGACAGTAAGCGCACCGTTGAGCATAAACTTCATGTTACCTGTACCGGAAGCCTCTGTACCTGCAAGAGAGATCTGCTCGGATACCTCGGCAGCAGGCATGAGTATTTCGGAGAGAGTTACGCGGTAGTCCTCAAGGAAGATCACCTGAAGCTTTTCGCGCAGCTTGGGATCATGCTTGATCTCCTCGCCGATGCACCAGATCATCTTGATGATCTGCTTAGCGATATAGTAACCGGGCGCTGCCTTAGCCGCAAAAATGTATGTCTTGGGTGTGAACGGAGCGTCGGGATTCTGCTTCAGATAGTTATAGTCTGCAATAATGTTCAGTGCATTGAGCTGCTGACGCTTGTATTCGTGCAGACGCTTTACCTGAACGTCAAAAATGCTGTCAACATTGAGCTTTGTGCCTGTTGTCTTTTCAACATACTTAGCAAAACGCTCCTTGTTTGCTTTCTTTATCTTGCCAAGCTTTTCGAGAACGCTCTTGTCGTTTGCGAACACCTGGAACTTGATAAGCTCGGAAGCATCCTTCTTGAAGCCGTCACCGATGCATTCTGAAAGGAGCTTTGTAAGACCCTGGTTAGAAGCGAGTAACCAACGACGGTAAGCGATACCGTTTGTAACGTTCTTGAAGGCT
>JAZNTS010000088.1:0-4503 GCA_045591905.1 Oscillospiraceae bacterium
ACCGCGGAATTTGCACGTCAGAGCGGACTTACAGTCTACATCAACACGTCGTTCGAAAACTGCTATGAACGAATTAAAAACGATACAAACCGTCCGCTTGTTGTAAAAAACACCAAGGAGCAACTCCGTGAGCTTTATGACACGCGCGACGCTGTTTACCGCCGCAACAGTATGTGCATGGTAAACGGCAACACAAAAGATTTTATAATCCGCAACGAGATATTAAAGCTAATGGATTATTTTGAGAATAACGGTAAGATATAATGGTAATCACAAACGTAAAAATTATTACTATGTCCGACAAGGACTACGAAAACGGCTATGTGCGCTTTGAAAACGGTATTTTCACCGAAATTGGCGATATGGCTGACTATGTATACGCACTTGACGAGGTAATTGACGGAAACGGACTTGCGCTCTACCCCGGTTTTATCGATGCGCATTGTCACATCGGTATGTGGGACGATGGACTTACCTTTGAGGGTGAGGACGGCAACGAGGATACCGACCCCTCAACGCCGCATCTGCGCGCTATCGACAGCATAAACGCGATGGACGACTGCTTCAATGACGCAATAGCTGCGGGAGTTACCACTGTCTGCACAGGCGTAGGCTCCGCAAATCCCATCGGCGGAAGCTTTGTCGTAATGCACACTAACGGCAGCAAGCGAGTGGACAAGCTTATCGTACAGTCGCCTGCGGCAATTAAATTCGCGCTTGGCGAAAACCCAAAAAACACCTACAACGACCGCAACGAAAGCCCCGTGACCCGTATGGCTACCGCTGCGATAATCCGCGAGCAGCTTCTCAAAGCGAAACGCTATCTTGCAGACAAAATGGAATACGAGCGCTTAAAGGGCACGGACGATGAGATTTCCGAGCCTGATTTTGACATGAAGTGCGAAGCGCTGCTCCCTCTTTTTGCAGAGGAGAACAAGCTGAAAGCGCATTTCCACTGCCACCGTGCTGACGACATCTTCACTGCGATACGCATTTCAAAGGAGTTCGACCTTGACTATGTGCTTATCCACTGCACAGACGGCGCAGTTATCGCAGACGAGCTTTCCGAGGACTCCCCTGCTGTTGTGGTAGGCCCTCTGTTCGGCGACCGCGGAAAGCCCGAGCTTCGCAATCACGATATTACTACGCCTGCCGCGCTTGCAGCCGAGGGTATAAAGTGCGCTATCTGCACCGACCACCCCGAAACTCCGATACAGTATCTCCCGCTCACCGCGGCGCTTGCTGTAAAGGGCGGCCTTTCGAGAAAAGATGCTCTGAAAGGAATTACGTTATACCCCGCCGAGATACTCGGACTTTCCGATAAGCTCGGCAGTATTGAGGTAGGCAAGCAGGCGGATTTCTCGCTGTTTGACGGCGACCCGCTTGACCTTACGGTTACGCCCGAAGCGGTTGCTATAAACGGCAAGATGATGTTCTCAACAGGCAAAATACAAGGACAGACAGATAGAGCATGAATTATTCCGAACAACTGAAAAAGCTGCTCTCGTTAGAGCTTAACTGTGCCCCCGAGGACTTCAATAAGACAGAAAACATCATCACTCTGCCCGCTCTCAATGATGGGCGCAGAATGTATCAGGCCGAGCCGTATTTTTTCCACATGGCTACCCTAGGCAGAAATGCTGTCATCACCGCAGACGAGCGGCTTCACGGCTTTCTGCGCGAATGGAGCAGCGAGCGACAAGGACATTGGCTTTTTGAGCAGCCAAATCTGCTGCCGCTTGAAAAAGAGCTTAACAAGTACGGCTACACGCTCTCGCAAAGCTATCATATGTTTCTGCCTAAAGAGCATACTAATCCTACAGGAAGCTTTGAGACCAAATGGTTCCAAGGCACTGAGATACATCAGTTTTATGGCGATGAGCGCTTTCCCAACGCCATCTGCGATAAATTCAAGCCCGAGCGCCCCGACACGCTTATAGTGTGCGCTTACATCGGCGGCGAGATAGTGGGAATGGCGGGCTGCTCGGAGGACGCAAAGGGCTTTCAGCAGATAGGTATAGACGTAATGCCGCAGTTTCGCTCCCAAGGCATAGGCTCATATCTTGTGGCGCTTTTGAAAAACGAGATAGAAAAACGCGGCGATATACCATTCTACGGAACTAGCCTTTCAAATCTGCACTCATGGAATATCGCGTTAAAATGCGGCTTTCGCCCCGCTTGGGTAGAAATAGGCTGCAAGACTATATCACACGAAAGGAAATGACAATGCGCGAGATAAATGCTTCACTTATAACCGAAACTGTAAGCCGCCTGTGCATCGACGCAAATCTGCATCTGCCCTGCGGCATGAAAGAATGCATAGTTTCCTGCATAGATAAAGAGGAATCTCCGCTCGGAAAGAGCGTGCTGGGCGACATCGTTGCAAATATAGACTGCGCAGACGAGCTTTCAGTACCCATCTGTCAGGATACGGGCATGGCTGTTATCTTCGCAGAGGTAGGACAGGATTGTCACATAGTCGGCGGCGCTTTTGAGGACGCGGTAAACGCGGGCGTTGCGGACGGCTACGTCAAGGGCAGACTGCGCCTTTCCATAGTTTCCGACCCTTTCCTCGACAGAAAGAATACAAACAACAATACCCCTGCCGTTATCCACACAAGGATAGTTTCGGGCGATAAGATAAGCCTTACAGTCGCGCCAAAGGGCTTCGGCAGCGAAAATATGAGCCGACTGAAAATGTTCACGCCCTCCGCAACAAGAGAGGATATCATCGGCTTTGTGACCGAAACGGTATCGCTCGCAGGCAGCAATCCATGCCCTCCAATCGTTGTGGGAGTAGGTATCGGCGGCGACTTTGAATACAGCGCTTACCTCGCCAAAAAGGCGCTCTGCCGCGACCTTGCGATAAGAAATCCCGACCCCGAGTATGCAAAGATGGAGCAGGAGATGCTTTCCGAGATAAACAAGCTCGGAATAGGCTCACAGGGCTTTGGCGGCACAGTTACGGCGCTCTATGTAAACATCGAAAAGAGCGCTACCCACATCGCGGGACTGCCTGTAGCAGTAAATATCGGCTGCCATGTAACAAGGCACGCTCACGCGGTCATCTGAATAAAAAAATTTTGTAACCTTTTTGCAACCTTTTTACAGTATATCTGGTTTTACTTATGAATTCGGACGGAGAAATAAGCTTATGGACACAATGTCACTAAAGGCAAGCGAAAGCTTTGAGCAGGTGATGGAATTCTATATGCCTATGGTGTATAGGATAGCTTTTTCGCGCCTCGGAAGCGCCCATGACGCCGAGGATATAACCCAAGACGTCTTTCTGAAATACTTCCGAGCGGATATCACCTTTAACGATGAAGAGCACCGCAAGGCATGGCTGATACGCTGTGCGATAAACTGCACCAAAAGCCTTGTAACCTCTGCGTGGTTCAGACACCGCGCCTCAGACGAGGGGCTTGAAAACATGGAGGAAACGGGAGAAATCCCCGGCAGCGATGGCAACATCGGCAAAATAGAGCAAAAGAACGCCGTAATGAGCGCAGTGCTGCAGCTTCCCGAAAAATACCGTACCGTAATTCATCTGTTTTATTTCGAGGATATGTCGGTCGCACAGATAAGCAAAGCGACAGGTATACGAGAAACAACAGTAAAATCACAGCTCAGCCGAGCGCGTGATATGCTAAAACCATTGCTGAAGGAGGTAGATTTCTGATGAGCTTCAAAGAAGAATACAAAAACTGCGCAGAGATCATGGAACCCTCGGCTCAGCAGCTTGAACGCATGAAAAGAAATGTGCTGGAACAAATAAAAACTCCCGAGAAAAAGGCTATACCGTTCAAAAAAATAGCTTACATCGGCAGTGCTGTTGCCGCGTGTGCGGTGCTTTCTATCGCTGCTGTGAATATAATCCCGCGCCTTAGCACGGGCAGAAACGAGCTTGCCGCATCGTCCTTGACATCGTCAGCCGAATCGTACAGCGACACAGGTGCAGGAAAGTTCGATATGCTTACAGACGGAACAGACGCTGCTGCTGAAAATGCCACAATCGACAAGGCGGCTTCGGAGCCTTCGACCGATGACGTTATGACTGACAATGCCGATGACAGAGCAGCAGACGACGAGGATAGTATTGCTGTAGTTGCACCTTCCGACGAAAAAGGTATAACAGAAGACTCGATCAACGGCTACGATGACGACGCCGGCGCACCGCATAACGATTCAGTCAGCGCGCCCGCTACCACCGGAGTAAATACCGAAAACATTCCCGAGGATAGCGCTGATATGACAGTTGCTGACAGTGCGCCCACGCTTGAAATAAGCGATGACATGAACACGATAGTTTTTGACTGTGCTAAATACGTACTTGTTGACAACGGAAGCACTCCGCCAACCGAAACGGATATGTATGAGATAGAGTTGCTTGCACATGACGGCACACATTATTATGCCGAGGTCTACACAAACGACTATGTGATATTGCTGCTGATAGACGAAACGGGGACATATAAAATAATCGGCGGCTATAAAAAAGCA
>JAZNTS010000089.1:0-2158 GCA_045591905.1 Oscillospiraceae bacterium
TCGGGGTCGGCGGCTTTGCGAAGTCCTGCGCGGTCTTCTAATATAAAGAACGGCGTGTTTTCGGGCGCCATGTGTGCGTGTATATTGTCGTAGATATACTTAAATGTGTGCGTGCCCTTTCTGGTGACTACGGTGACAAGAAAGCCTCTCTGCCATTTCAGAAACATCAGCGGCTCATAGCGAACGTTCATTATATTCATATAGAAGAAGTCCATCGTCTGCGGTCCGTGGAATATCGTGAGCTTTGCTTCGTCAGCCTTATAATAATATTCAGAGCCTTTCAGGAGAAGCCTTAACGCAACAAAACATAACAACAGCCATATTGCGCAGCCTACCAATAGCGCCAGTGCGAGAAATATGAGCACTTTAGAGTCGGGAGGAAAGCTTGAGACAAGAAATATATCCAGACCTACACAGCCGCCTATGGTTAAAACTATCAGAAGTCCGAGATAAAATTTTTCCATACTGTAAGGGCAGTGGAAAGAGCCGCTTGTTTCGTATCCGAAGCGCTCGTCGAACTCAGAGCTTCGAGCCTGCAAGGTAGTAAATGCCATATACTGCCTCCTATGATTTAATATATTAAATTAATTTTAGCACAAATCACATTATTTTTCAACCGTATGCCGTAATTTTTTTGAGTTAAATGCAAAAGTGCGCCGATGCCTGTCGTAAGCTGATTTGACTAATATTTAACACTATATTTTGCTTGACATTACGCCGCATATATGGTATTATAATAGATGGATAAATACACAATCTAGTGACGGGATAAAAATATATACCGCAGGCGGCGCGATAGATAGATAAGCCACAACAGAAAGGAAGATGTATATGAGTTGGTTTGCAGAGGAATGGAGAAATTTTGTTCCAGGAAAGTGGAGCAATAACGGAATAAATGTCCGCGACTTTATCCAGCGCAACTATACGCTGTATGAGGGCGATGAGTATTTTCTTACAGGTGCGACAGAGGCTACTAAAAAGCTGTGGGCGCAGGTGATGGAGCTTTCCGAAAAGGAAAGAGCCGCAGGCGGCGTCCTTGATATGGATACAGAAATAGTGTCCACTGTGACCTCGCACGGCGCAGGTTATCTCAATAAGCAGCTTGAGAAGATAGTCGGCTTTCAGACCGACAAGCCTTTCAAGCGTTCGCTTCAGCCCTTTGGCGGTATCAGAATGGCAGAGGCTGCTTGTAATGAATACGGCTATGAAGTCGATAAGGACGTTGTAAAGATATTCACTGAATACAGAAAAACGCATAATCAGGGCGTTTTTGACGCATATACTCCCGAAATGCGCCTTGCAAGGCGTTCCGCGATAATCACAGGTCTGCCTGACGCTTACGGCAGAGGACGTATTATCGGCGACTACCGCAGAGTTGCGCTTTACGGCGTTGATATGCTTATTGAGGACAAAAAGCAGCAGCTTGAAACGGCTCCCGCGCGTATGACAGCGGAGAATATCCAGCTTCGCGAGGAGCTTTCCGATCAGATAAAGGCGCTGCATGACCTCAAAAAGCTCGGCGAGATATACGGCTTTGATATCTCCAAGCCTGCAAAGAATGCACAGGAGGCTATCCAGTGGCTGTATCTCGGATATCTTGCCGCTGTTAAGGAACAGAATGGCGCTGCAATGTCGCTCGGACGTACCTCGACCTTTGTGGATATCTATATCCAGCGCGACCTTGACGCGGGTGTTATCACCGAGGAGCAGGCTCAGGAGTATATCGACCACTTTATCATGAAGCTGCGCCTTGTAAAGTTCGCAAGAACCCCCGAATATAACGAGCTTTTTTCGGGCGACCCCACTTGGGTAACAGAGTCTATCGGCGGCGTCAATATAGATGGTAAGCCGCTGGTAACAAAGACCTCGTTCAGATATCTGCATACCCTTGATAATCTCGGCCCCGCACCCGAGCCTAACCTCACTGTGCTCTGGTCGGTAAATCTTCCGCAGAAGTTTAAGGAATACTGCGCTAAGATGTCTATACGCACCTCGTCTATCCAGTACGAGAACGATGATCTCATGCGTGTAACACACGGCGATGATTACGCTATCGCGTGCTGTGTTTCGTCAATGAGAGTGGGCAAGGAGATGCAGTTCTTCGGCGCAAGAGCAAACCTCGCTAAGTGTCTGCTTTACGCTATCAACGGCGGCGTTG
>JAZNTS010000090.1:0-10035 GCA_045591905.1 Oscillospiraceae bacterium
ATCCAAGACTGAACGCCGTGAGGCGGCAAAGCGCGCACTTGAAATAGTGGGGCTTTCCGATCGTGCGGGTCATCGCCCGTCTGAAATGTCGGGTGGTCAGCAGCAGCGCGCCGCAATTGCGCGAGCCATCGCCGCCGACCCGTCTGTGATACTTGCGGACGAGCCGTGCGGAAACCTTGACAGCAGCAACAGCCGCGATGTGATGGATATACTGCGCGATCTCAACCGCAGCGGCAAGACGGTCGTTATGATAACTCATGATGAGCAGGCGGCGAAAAAAGCGCAGCGGCTCATTCGTATAGCAGACGGAAAGATAGTGATGTAGTCTTTGTGAAAAAATAGCAAAAACCACTTGACAGAAAAGGAAATATGAGGTATAATATCATTTAATAGAGTATCACTGTAATGCTTTAGGGGCATACAGTGCATACCGTTTTGGGAAGATGAGTTATTGCAGAGTCTTTCCCAGCAATTATCACGCAGCGAAAGCTGTATTATTGATTGAGTTAAAAGCTCAAATTTTATAAGTTGGTTACTTACAGAAGAATAACCGAAATTGCGTTTTTGACGCAGACTTGTGAAACGGTCAATAAGAGTAGTAAAAGTGAATTGCTATATAGACTCTGACAACCTTAGCTCTTTCCCGAATGTTGCGCGGCTTTATGCGCTGCGCTGTATATGGGAATAGTATTGCAAGCTGTGTTTGTACGCGGCTTGCATTTTTATTTTCAGGAGATTTTTTATGGACAGAGCAGAACAGAGCAGAGCGCCTATCTACGAGGCGCTGCAGCAATTCAGACAGATGCGCGTGGTGCCGTTTGACGTGCCCGGTCACAAGCGCGGCAGGGGCAACCCCGAGCTTACGGACTTTTTGGGTCAGCAGTGCGTTTCGGTAGACGTAAACAGCATGAAGCCGCTTGACAATCTGTGTCACCCCGTGTCTGTTATACGCGAGGCGGAGCGGCTTGCCGCAGACGCTTTCGGCGCGGCTGAGGCGTTTCTCATGGTCGGAGGCACGACAAGCTCGGTGCAGAGCATGGTGCTTACCGCCTGCAAGCGCGGCGATGAGATAATACTTCCTAGAAACGTTCACAGAAGCGTGATAAACGCGCTTATCCTGTGCGGCGCAGTGCCTGTCTATGTAAATCCCGAGGTAGACCACAGGTTGGGTATCTCGCTCGGAATGAAGCGCGAGCAGGTCGAGCAGGCAATAAAAGAGCACCCCAATGCTGTAGCGGTGCTTGTGAACAATCCTACATATTACGGAATATGCTCAGACCTTCGCGCTATCGTGAAGCTTGCGCATGAGCACGGAATGATGTGCCTTGCGGACGAGGCTCACGGAACTCATTTTTATTTCGGAGATGACCTTCCGATATCCGCGATGGCGGCGGGCGCAGACATGGCGAGCGTTTCCATGCATAAGAGCGGCGGAAGCCTTACGCAGTCAAGCTTTCTGCTTGCAGGCCCTAATGTGAACGCGGGCTATGTACGGCAGATAATCAACCTCACGCAGACCACTTCCGCAAGCTATCTTTTGATGTCAAGCCTTGATATCTCAAGAAGAAACCTTGCTCTTCGCGGCAGAGAAACGTTTGCAAAAGTGCGCGAAATAGCCGAGTATGCGAGGGAGGAGATAAACTCCATCGGAGGATATTACGCTTTCGGCAAAGAGATGATAAACGGCGATTCGGTGTTTGATTTCGACCCGATAAAGCTCAGCGTACATACCCTTGACATAGGACTTGCGGGCATTGAGGTTTATGATATGCTCCGCGATGATTATGATATACAGATAGAATTCGGCGATATCGGCAATATCCTTGCGTATCTGTCCATTGGTGACAGAATGCAGGAGGTCGAGCGCCTTGTAAGCGCACTTGCGGATATAAGACGCTGCTGCAAGCGCGACAAAACAGGTATGCTCAGTCAGGAGTACATACCGCCGCAGGTCGTTGCAAGTCCTCAGGAGAGCTTCTATGCAGACAAGGAGAGCCTGCCTATCATGGAGACCGAGGGCAGAGTGTGCAGTGAGTTCGTTATGTGCTATCCCCCCGGAATACCGATACTTGCTCCCGGTGAGCGTATAACCGCTGATATCCTGCGCTACATCAAGTACGCAAAGGAAAAGGGCTGCAGTATGACAGGCCCCGAGGACGCAGATATTGAGTATCTTAATGTATTGAAATGAGTAATTAGGAATTAGAAATGAGGAATTTCGGTGCGCCTGCGGCGAGGATTATAAAACGGCTGCGCCGTAATTTCGATGTATGGAACTATTTTGCCGCGCAAGCGGCAATTTAGATGCGTCGGCATCAGCCGACACATTAATTCCTCACTCCTCATTCCTAATTTAAAAAGGAGATAAGAAATGGAGCTTTGGTTCAGTGAAAATCACACTCCCGATGTGAAGCTCAGCATACGCATAGAAAAGCAGCTTTTTTCAAAGCAGAGCGATTATCAGCGCATTGATGTGTTTGAGAGCCGCGAGTTTGGCAGGGTGCTTTCTCTTGACGGCAATATAATGCTGACGGAGCGCGATGAATTTATATATAACGAGATGATAGTACACGTTCCCATGGCGGTGCATAAGGGCATTGAAAAGGTGCTGGTCATCGGCGTTGGCGACGGCGGTGTTGTGAAAGAGCTTACGCGCTATGACCGTATAACCCATATCGACCTTGTTGAGATGGACGAGATGGTAGTTGAAGCGTGCAGGCAGTATCTCCCCGGAAATGCGTGCAGACTTGACGACGAGCGTGTACATATCCACTGCGAGAACGCGCTGAAATTTATCCGCTACTGCGAGGAGGAATACGACCTCATCATAGTTGACTCTAACGACCCTTACGGCCCGTCCGAGGGCTTGTTTACCAAGGAGTTTTACGGCAACGTCTGTAAGGCGCTGAAAGAGGACGGTATCATGGTAAACCAGCAGGGAAGCCCCTTTTACGCTCAGGACGCGGAGGCTATGCAGAGAAGTCACAAGCGCATTGCGAACACTTTCCCGATAAGCCGCGTTTATCAGGCGCATATACCTACATACGCCGCAGGCTATTGGCTCTTCGGTTTTGCAAGCAAGAAATATCACCCGATAGACGACCTCGACGCGGAAAGCTGGAACAAGCTGCATCTGCGCACGAAATACTACACCACAAGGCTGCACAAGGGCGCGTTTTATCTGCCCGCGTTCCTTGAAGAGATGCTTCAGGAGGTTGAATGATGGAGTTTCAAAAGGACTGCTTTATCGGCTGTGACGCGGATTATAAGGACGCGAAGATCGTGCTGTTCGGAGCACCGTTTGATTCCACAACGAGCTTTCGTCCGGGGGCAAGGTTCGGCCCTGCTGCTATGCGACACGAAAGCTTCGGTATCGAAACCTACTCGCCGTATCAGGACAAGGATCTCACAGACTACAGCGTAATGGACAGCGGCGACCTTGAGCTATGCTTCGGCTCGGCTGAAAATGCTCTTGCCGATATTGAAGCGAGAGCCGCTGAGATACTTTCAGACGGTAAGCTTCCGCTGCTTCTCGGCGGTGAGCATTTGGTCACTCTCGGTTCTTTTTTTGCGGTGCAGAGAAAATACCCCGATATACATATAATCCACTTTGACGCGCACGCAGATTTGCGTGACGACTACCTCGGCGCAAAGCTTTCTCACGCCTGTGTTATCCGTCGCTGTCATGACCTTATCGGTGACGGGCGAATACATCAGTTCTATATAAGAAGCGGCGACAGAGAGGAATTTCGTTTCGCGGCTGAGCATACGGATATGCACAAATTCAGCTTTGACGGATTGGAAGAAACTATCGCGGCTATCGGTAACGCACCGATATATTTCACTATCGACCTCGATTGCCTTGACCCGTCTGAGTTTTGCGGCACAGGTACTCAGGAGGCGGGCGGAGCAAGCTTCAAGGAGCTGCTTTCCGCTATCCTTACTGTTTGTAAAGGTAACGTTGTTGCGGCGGATATGAATGAGCTTTCTCCCATGCTCGACACAAGCGGACGAAGCACGGCGCTTGCGTGCAAAACGCTGAGAGAGCTGCTGCTTGCGCTGTTGAAATAACGGAGATGCTATGGCTACATCAAAGGATTATCTTCAATATATCCTCGACCAGCTTTCGGAGCTTGAGGGTATCTCGCACCGTCAGATGATGGGCGAGTATATGATATACTACCGTGACAAGCTTGCCGTTTATCTGTGTGATAACAGATTTTTGGTGAAGCCAGTGAAGTCGGCGCTTGAACTGCTTAAAAACGCTCCGCATGAGCCGCCGTACGACGGCGCAAAGCCGATGGTATTGGTCGAGGACACCGACGACAGGGAGCTTTTAAAGAAGCTGTTTGAAAGCATTTATGATGAGCTGCCTGCTCCAAAACCGAAGAAGAAAAAATGAGCTTATGGCGCGGCTTGCCGTGCCGAAATAAAGAATAAAAGAATTTGTGAGGACACGGCAAGCCGTGTTTCTACCGAAAGGAGAATAACCATGTCAAGAGTTTTAATTATCGGCTGCGGCGGCGTAGCCAATGTTGCTATCAGAAAGTGCTGTCAGGTGAGCGAGGTGTTCACCGAGATATGCATCGCAAGCCGCACCGTTTCAAAGTGCGAGGCGCTTGCTGAAAAGCTGCGCCCCACAACTTCCACAGTTATCACAACAGCGCAGGTGGACGCTGATAACGTTTCTGAGCTGGTTGCGCTTATAAACTCCTACAAGCCTGAGCTTGTAATGAATATCGCGCTGCCTTATCAGGACTTAACTATAATGGACGCGTGCCTCAAGTGCGGCGTGAACTACATGGACACCGCAAACTACGAGCCCGAGAACATCGACGATCCCGAGTGGCGCGCTGTTTACGACAAGCGCTGCAAGGAGGAGGGCTTCTCCGCGTATTTTGACTACACATGGCAGTGGGCATATAAGAAAAAGTTTGAGGACGCAGGACTTACCGCGCTGCTCGGCAGCGGCTTTGACCCCGGTGTAACTCAGGCATATTGCGCTTATGCGCTCAAGCACGAGTTCGACCGTATCGACACCATTGATATCCTCGACTGCAACGGCGGCGATCACGGCTATCCCTTTGCAACAAACTTCAACCCCGAGATAAATCTGCGCGAGGTTTCCGCTCCCGGCAGCTACTGGGAGAACGGCAAGTGGGTCGAAATTCCCGCAATGAGCATAAAGCGCGAGTATGACTTCGAGGAAGTGGGCATGAAGGATATGTACCTCCTGCACCATGAGGAGATAGAGTCCCTTGCAAAGAACATTCCCGATGTAAAGCGTATCCGTTTCTTTATGACTTTCGGACAGAGCTATCTTACACACATGAAGTGCCTTGAAAATGTTGGTATGCTGTCCACAGCGCCCATCAATTATGAGGGTCACGAGATAGTTCCTATCCAGTTCTTGAAGGCGCTGCTGCCTGACCCTGCTTCTCTCGGCCCGCGTACAAAGGGCAAGACTAACATCGGTTGTATCTTCACAGGCGTTAAGGACGGCAAGGAAAAGACCTATTACATCTACAACGTATGCGACCATCAGGAGTGCTACAAGGAGGTAGAATCACAGGCTATCTCTTACACCACAGGCGTTCCTGCGATGTGCGGCGCGCTGATGCTGCTGACAGGCAAGTGGAACAAGGCGGGCGTTTACACTGTTGAGGAGTTCGACCCCGATCCTTATATCGAGGCGCTTGATAAATACGGACTTCCTCACCGTGAGAGCCACGCTCCTGTACTGGTCGACTGATGGCGATACAGGAAAAACTGCTGACAGCCCAGTTCAGAACTCCGTGCTATGTGCTGGACGAAGCGAAGCTTATCGCAAACGGCGAGGTGCTGAAAGGCGTTCAGGACAGAACAGGCTGCAAGATTTTGCTTGCGCAGAAAGCGTTCTCAAACTTCAATATGTACAGTGCTATCGCGCCGTATCTTGCCGGAACAGAGGCAAGCGGTCTTTTTGAGGCAAGGCTTGGCGCAGAGGAAATGCCCGATAAGGAGTGCCATGTGTTCTGCGCGGCGTACCGCGAGGACGAGTTCGAGGAGCTTTTGAAATACGCGGGACATATCGTGTTCAACTCGCCGTCGCAGCTTAAACGTTTCGGCAAACGCGCGAAAGCAGCGGGGAAGAGCGTGGGACTTCGCATAAATCCCGAGTGCTCAACGCAGGAGGGTCACGAGATATACGACCCTTGCGCAAAGGGCAGTCGCCTTGGCACAACACTTGCGCAGTGGAACGCCGAGATGACAGAGGAGCTTATTTCGCTTCTTGATGGACTGCATTTCCATACCCTTTGCGAGCAGAACAGCGACGCGCTTGAAACGACCCTTGACGCAGTTGAGGAGAAATTCGGCGCATATCTCAGCCGAATGAAGTGGCTGAACATGGGCGGCGGTCATCACATCACCCGTGAGGATTACGATATAGAGCGCTTAGAGTGCTGTATTATCCGTATGCGCGATAAATACGGCTTGCAGATATATCTCGAGCCTGGAGAGGCAGTGGCATTAAATGCGGGATATCTTGTGACAACGGTGCTTGACACGCTGAAAAACGGCGATACTGATATTGCGATACTTGATATGTCTGCGGCTTGCCACACTCCCGATGTTATCGAAATGCCGTATCGCCCGCCGCTGTATAAGTCGGGTGAAAAGGGCGAGCTTGCGTATACATACCGCCTTGGCGGGCCTACCTGCCTTGCGGGGGATATCGTGGGCGACTACAGCTTTGAAAATGCTCTTAAAGTCGGCGACAGGCTGATTTTTGAGGATATGGCGATATACTCGACCTGCAAGAACAACACGTTCAACGGTATGCCTCTGCCCGATATCTGGGCGGCTAAAGCAGACGGCAGCTATAAGCTGCTTGCACGCTTCGGCTATGAGGATTTTAAATACAGACTTGGAAGCAGCACGCCCGAGGCTTAGTCCTTGGGCGTTTTGCAATTTGTGGGATTTAATTAACGGACACTTGACAAGCCTGTCGCTTTTTGATAAAATGTAGATAATTTTAATATGAAAGGAAACTGTTTTCTATGGATATGATAGGAACGTTTTGGTCGCTGGTGCCGCCGCTTATTGCGATAGTGCTTGCTCTTATCACAAAAGAGGTGTTCAGCTCGCTTTTCGTAGGTATCCTCATCGGTGCGCTGTTTTATGCGGGCTTTAATATCGAGGGCGCTATGAACCATATGGTCGACAAAGGCTTTGTTGCGGCGCTTGCTGATTCTTACAATGTGGGAATATTGATATTCCTCGTTATTCTCGGCACGATAGTCTGCCTTATGAACAAAGCGGGAGGCTCTGCGGCTTTCGGCGAGTGGGCAAAAACTCATATAAAGAGCCGCGTCGGTGCGCAGATAGTTACCATGCTGCTCGGCGTTGTTATTTTCATAGACGACTATTTCAACTGCCTTACTGTCGGAAGCGTTATGAAGCCCGTTGCGCAAAAGCACAGGGTGTCATCGTCGAAGCTTGCGTATCTTATCGATTCCACGGCGGCGCCTGTCTGCATTATCGCGCCTATCTCATCATGGGCGGCTGCTGTTACCAGCAATATTGAGTCGGGCGATGGCTTCGCGCTGTTCATAAACGCGATACCTTATAACTATTATGCGCTGCTTACTCTTGTGTTTGTTGTGGGCGTTATACTTCTGAAAATTGATATAGGCCCTATGAGGAAGTATGAAGCGCTCGCTGTAGCAGGAAAAGAAGCCGGCGACGAGGAGGACACAAAGCTACCCGAAACAGGCGCGGGCAGCAAGGGCAAGGTGTTTGACCTTGTTTTCCCGATAGTGACGCTTATCACAGCTTGTATCTTCGGTATGATATACACAGGCGGATTCTTCTCGGGCGTTGATTTCGTTACAGCCTTTGCGAATTGTAACGCTTCCAAGGGGCTTGTTATTGGCTCGCTTATCGCGCTGCTTCTTACCGTTATAGTGTATCTCATCAGACGTGTTATTTCTTTCAAGGTGTGCATGGAGTGTATCCCCGAGGGCTTTAAGGCGATGGTACCCGCTATACTTGTCCTCACCTTCGCATGGACGCTGAAGAACATGACTTCCAGCCTTGGCGCTGATGTGTTTGTTGACACGGTAGTTCGTGAGTACGTTGCAGACCTGCAGTTCCTGCTGCCTGCTATCATCTTCCTTATTGCGGCGGCGATCTCTTTTGCGACAGGAACATCATGGGGAACATTCGGTATCCTTATCCCGATAGTTGTTAGCATTTTTGAGAATGTAGACCCTACAATGATGGTGATCTCCATTTCCGCGTGCATGGCAGGCTCTGTGTGCGGCGACCATTGTTCGCCTATCTCCGACACTACCATCATGGCTTCCGCAGGAGCGCGCTGCGTTCATGTAAAGCACGTTTCTACGCAGTTACCCTATGCTGTCACGGTAGCAGCGATATCCTTTGTTATGTATATCGTGGCGGCGTTTGTAAAAGATCCTTTCATAAGCCTTGCTATCGGACTTGCTCTCACTGTAGCGGTGCTGCTGCTTTTAAAGCATCTTACAAATAAAAATACGGACAAGTACAACACATGATAAAAATGCCCCCGACCTGCATTTAAGCCGATCGGGGGCAAGCTTTATTTGTTTATAACATAGGAGCTTTCGCCGTAGATAAGGTGAACAGCTCCGTCTATCTCCGCCGCCGCTGTAAAGCCGTTTTTGTCGTCAAACAGCGTGTAGGAGGTGTTTGTTTTGCCGAACACGGTGTACTCGGAAATCACCGATACTCCGTCAAAGTATGTGTAAGCTGCGCCGCAAAGCTCCTCGCCGCCGAGATACATCGTATTTCCGCCGCAGAGCTGCGGGGAAGTGCTTCCATCGGTTGAGGAAGTGAGGACAGTTGAACTGCTTACCTCGCTAACCTGTCTGTCTTCTCCTCTGCGGTAGAGCGTAAGCTTAACGTTTTTGTCCGTAAGCTCGCTGCAAAGCGCGAGATCTTCTTTTACAACGCCGTTTGCCGCGGTGAACTGTACAAGCTTCGGTGCTGTCGGGTCGGATATGTCCGCTGTCACGGCAACGCCGTTTTCGTCGTAAATGTAGAGGATACCGTCATCTATCCTCAAAGAGGTTATTTTGCAGGGAATATTTGATATAACCGATACAGGCTCCAGCCCGATGCCACGCAGATAAACGCAGTCTGTACCGTCCTCTGCTTTTTCTGCGGTAGCTATCAGCGGCTGCTCTTCTTCGGGCGTTAGAACGCTGTCGTAAGGCTCGGTGTCCTCGGATAGCTTTGTCATGACCACGTCGCCCATCGCGCAGCCGTTTATATTTCCGATATCCGCTGCTTCGGGCAAGCCCTCGCTGTTGAGCGAGATAAGGCGGCAGCCGTCGGATAACCTCATGACTGCAAGGAACTCCTCCGCATCGGAGTAAACAGGGCTTCCCAGTGCGGCGGTGCTGCTTATCGCTTCGCCGTTTTGAAGCGAATAATCACCGTACACCGCGTAGCCGCAGCCGAGCGCTGTGCCGTCTGTGATTATCCTGTCGTGAGGTATCGTATGCTGCTCTCCGTCAAGAGTGAATACAGGCAGATATTTGTCTGTATCCTCAATAGTGAAGCTTTCGGTATACTCCGGAATATACACCGTGCCGAGGCTTATGCTGTCTTTGTCAGCATAAATATCGGTGAGAGCGCCCATCTGAACGGTAGTGAAAAGCGCTTTTCCGCTTTCGTCGTAGCAGGTGAAGCCTGCGCTGTAGTCGTCTGCAAAAACAGCGGTCAGCTTGTCCTCACTGCATATTATATCGACAAATTCCGCGCCTTCGGGAGGGGTGATGGTGCATTTTACCGAAACGCTGTCCTCCTCTGATATGTAGACCGTTATACTGTCGGGCATTGCGGAAAACGCCGAAGCGCCAAGGCTGTAGCTGCCCAGTGCCTCAGGCTGCTGTATCAGCATAGTGCCGAAAAGTACGCTGTCATCTTTTGTGAATGGGAGAGGTTCGCCGCCGATATTTCCGGCGTTATACGCTGTGTGAAGCTCAGCAAAAAGCTCGCCGCTATCGG
>JAZNTS010000091.1:0-4742 GCA_045591905.1 Oscillospiraceae bacterium
GCCTCCGACTTGCCTTATGTATCTCGTCGTTTTCAGATGCGAAAGCAGTTACAAGCTCGCCGTCGTTGTATACAAGCTGTATTCCGAGAGCCGCAGCGTTTATGACGGGCGTGGTGTAGAGCATTTCGGGGTCAACGACAATGCCGACCTTTTCATTATTGGAGTTATACGCCGCCGCCATTCCCGCAACGTAAGCCCCTTCATACATCTGGTCGGTGTATGCGTACACATTCACTGTGCGTATCCTTGCACCGTAGCTTATGAAGTTGATGTTCATGTTTTTTCCCGCAACATCTGTGAGCACATTGGTAAAGCGGGGGCTTGCGGATACGATGTATGTGCAGCCGTATTCAACCAGCTTGTCCACAGCTTTGGAGAAGTCTGTTATCGTCACATTGTCGATGTAGTATGATTTAACATCGGTGTGAGCGCAGGCAGCAAGCCTTTGTTCGTTATCGCGTGCTGCGGTTCCGTTATCGTTGCAGTCGCCCATGAAGATATAACCGACCTTAACGACCTCTTTTTCCTCAGCTTCGGAAGTGCTTGCTTCTCCTGTTTCTCCGGTTTCGGCAGTTCCGTCGGCGGGAGTCTCACCGCCGCACGCGGAAAAGCAGCCTATCGTCATGCATAGCGCAAGCATTGCAGATATTTTTTTAAGCCAGCCAGCAGTCATTTTTGATAACCTCCGGTATAAAATTTCCAAAACATACTTATGGTATTTGAATTTTTGTGCACACTGTCGCAGGGCGCAGTAGTCTTATTATCATTATAGCATATTTTACAGAAAAAAACATCACTTTTTCAGAAATATTTCAGAATATATTCAACTTTTTATATTTATTTTTTTCGTGATATATGTTATAATGTTATTGTGTATAATTGGATAAGTATCGTTATGAACTGTCCTTAGGCGAAAAAGAAAGGAAATATATGAAATTATTAAAGTTTTTAAGTGTATTGACAGCTTGCACTGCGGCAGTGTCTATGGCAGGCTGTGCGTTCAAAACAGGAACAAATAAGTTTTCTTCGATAATCTCCTCGGTGAATCTGAGCGATGACGCCGTGCTTGCCCGTCCGACAGGCGAGGGTATAGAGAATGCAGACGATCTTTCTGTAACTTATGGCGATTTCAAGAAAGAATATCTTTACAAGCTGAAAAATTACAGTATGACTTACGGTATTACTTCTGATACCGATGAAAAATATGATGAGCTTTTTGATGATACTCGTCTGACCATAATAAACTACATGGTCGAGGAGCAGATCATGCTCGACAAAGCGCACGAGTACGGCGCAGATGTATTTACCGATGAGGAGCTTGACGCTCTCGATGCAGGCTTTCAGGAAAAGCTGAAAACACAGTACGAATATTTCGGCGAAAAAGCCAATTACGGCACGCTTGAAGAGGGCATTACGATAAGCGAGGAGCAAAAGCTGGAGCGCGGCGAGGAGGAGTTTGACAAATATCTCGCTGACTGCGGACTTACAAAGGACAACTTGGTTGTGTGGGAACGCAATGCGATGATAGCTAAAAAGCTTAGAGAAGAGTTAACAAAGGATATAACGATAGACCGCAGCGAGGCGGTAGATGTTTTAAACGATTATATCGAAAACGTTAAGGAGATATATGCGGAGGATCCCGCTGAATACGAAAACGGAACCTATTCTGTTTTGTGGATACCCGAGGAGGCACGCAATATAAAGCATATACTTATCGCTCTTGAAGAAAAGGACAGCGATGAGATAATGAGCCTAAGAAAAAGCGGCGATACCGAGGGCGCCGATAAGCTGCTTCAGGAAAAGCTTGCGCCGCTTGAGGAAAAAGCAAACGAGGTCATGGCAAAGCTTGACGGCGGTGCGGATTTCGACCAGCTTATACAGGAATACAGCGCGGACGCTGCCGCAGCAGAGGCGTATCCCGACGGATATATGATAATTCCGGGCAGCAAGATGTTTGTTGAGGGCTTTGTAAAGGGCGCTTTCATGATGGAGAACATCGGCGACTATGTGCTTGCGTCCTCTGATTACGGTTGGCATATCATGCTTTACGCTTCCGATCCTGAGATATCTCAGGAGGTGACGGAAGAAAATATCGACTATATTCTTGAAACGCTGGTAACCTCTGCTAAGACCGAAACGTATTCTCAGACTCTTCAACAGTGGTACGAGGAATACGACTACGAGATAGACTATAAGGCGCTGAATATTGAGGCTCCCGTTCAGACGGAGGAGGCTTCCGCAGCTTCGGAATGATAACCGCTTCCGCTTGAAGATATTGGATTTTATGCTCGCTTGAGCGTTTGACCGCGCATTACCCCGACATCACTTAACAAGGACATAACGGCAGAGTGTGTCTGCCGAAAAATACGAATGGAGTAATTGTATGAATACACCGATTTCTGATTTCTTGGAGAAGTACACTACAAGCGGCGCACTGCGTCTGCATATGCCCGGTCATAACGGTGCAAATCCGCATGACATCACCGAGATCGAGGGCGCCGACAGTCTGTATGAAACTGACCGCACCAAGAGTATAATAGGCGAGAGCGAGAAAAATGCGGCGGAGCTTTTCGGCGCAGACAGGACTTGCTACTCCTGCGGCGGCAGCACTCTTGCGATACAGACCGCGCTTGCGCTGCTCAAAGCACAGGGCTGCAAGACTATTGCGGCTTCGCGTTATTCTCACAAGAGCCTTATTGCCGCAGCTTCTTTGCTGCACATGAATATCAAGTGGCTGTATCCCGAGGAATATCTCTGTGCAGATGTGGACTACAGCGGTGAGGCGCTTGATGGTGCTGACGCGGTATTTATGACAAATATCGACTACCTTGGCGGTAGCTGCCGCATTCCCGACACGAATCTTCCCATCATATGTGACAACGCTCACGGTGCGTATCTCAGATTTGTTGATAAAGAAAAGTTCGGCAAGCAATACCTGCACCCCTCTGAGTTCGGTAAGCCTGTCATCAGTGCAGAATCCGCACACAAGACCTTACCTGTTCTCACAGGCGGCGCATATCTGCATTTTTACAAGGGTGCCGACTATACCCGTGCAAAGGAGCTTATGTCTGCGTTTGGCTCGTCAAGCCCGTCCTATCTGATGCTTGAGAGCCTTGACAAGTTCAACGAGTTTATTACAAAGCGTCCCGATGTTGTAAACAATGCGTGCGAGTCCGTGGAATATCTCAAAAACAAGCTGATGGATTATGATATCCCGATTAAGCAGACTGATCCTCTGCGTGTTGTTGTAAAGGCTTACGAATACGGCTACAACGGCTTCAATTTCGCGGATAAGCTGCGTCAGAACGGCGTTGAGTGCGAGTATTCCGACCGCAACCATACAGTGCTGCTGTTCTCTGCGGCTTCCACTCATAGGGACGCACAGCGCGCGCTTACGGCGATGACGCTTATCCCCAAGAAAAAGCCTATCCCCATGGCGAAGTATCCCACGCTTGCGCCTAAGGTAGCGCTACCAGCGTATGACGCGATGTTCATGCCGCAGAAGAGTGTACCGCTTGCAAAGGCTATCGGATTTGTGTGCGGCGGTATTTTCACGCCCTGTCCTCCCTGTGTTCCTCCCGTTATGCCGGGCGAGATAATCAGCGACGAGGCAGCAGAAGTGCTGCGCCTTTACAATGTAAAGGAAGTTTCCGTTATCACAAAAGTTCGCTGAGCTTCGCGTAATACATATTTTTAAGCTTCAGCTTGAGCTTTCCGCGGCAAAATATGCAAACGTCGCATAGTCCCGTGTGCATTTGAAAGATATTGCGGTCAAAGCGGCGGTATTCCGCAGCTTTCGTAAGCGTCAGCGTATGGAGCGCTGTGCCCTTTCGTGCCGACATAATTAGCATATTGTGCGTTTTTGAAACGCCCGAGCGCCGCATATACAGGAAATAAAGAATACAATACCACAGGCTTAGGCTCAATCCGCCCCACAAAACGGTGCGGAGTATGGGGTCTGAGCCTGTTATACAGCAAAGGAAAAGCAGCAGGGCGTTAGCCGCCGACCACCACAGCGGACATGAGATGTGTCCGAGCAGTGCTCTTTTCGGAGGTGCTGCTTCAAGCGCTGAGGGCGGTTTTGTGCCGAGGAATATCCTCAGCAGACTGCGGCGCTTTTTCTCTTTCAGCGCAGGAAATAAAAGCGTGCCGAAGCAATACATCGGAGCAGCTTTGAAAGCGAGCGTTGAGGCGGTGCGGCGTGTCAGCACAGCTCCTAGGTCATTTGTCACAAGCACTTCTTCATATAATGTAAAAGTACCGTGCGAGGTTTTGGCGAAGCCCTCGGCGAGCGTCAGGCGAAATCGGCTCAGCTTCAGCAGATTGTTTATAAAAGCGAACAGCCATGCCGCGCCTGTGAACACCGCAATAACGGTCGTTATGCGCGGCACGGTTATACGAAGCGAGTCAAGGAAGTCGCTTAGCCCTACCGCGGTCTGCTCTATCGCGGTGATAATGCCGTCGTAGTAGCCGCTTCCAAGCACGCTTCCAACGCGCGATATTGCAGCAGCAAACACTACCGCCGCGCCAAGTGCGCGCGTGTGGGTGAACGCGCAGAGCGCTGACGAGCCGAAGCGAGCGCGAAGCGTTGCCCTTGCTTTAGGCTTTGGCAGAAGTTCAAAACGCTCATAGCTGCGTAGATAAAATGATATCTTCCCCGAAAGCGTGCGGACAGTCACTTTTCTTGCGCGAAGAAGCCGCAGCAGCGGCGTGCGAAGTCGGATCGTAGCCATGTCGTTCTG
>JAZNTS010000092.1:0-9476 GCA_045591905.1 Oscillospiraceae bacterium
ACGCCCGCTTCGCGGGCAAAAACATAGTTTTTCGACAAGCAGAAACCGCCGAGTTTTTCTCGGCGGTTTGATTTGTTTTATTCCTGTGTTTTCAAGAAACGCTCATAAGCCTCTCTAAGCTCCACAGAAGTAGCCTCGGGAGCAGTGGGATTGCAGTGCGCCCATGCACCCGTTTCACTGGAAGCGTTGAACTTCTGCTTGTCTGCGCTTCTCATAGGCGGGTAGAACGCAATATGAAAATGATGATGCGAAACATCGCCGCTGTTTACAGGCGCATTGTACATACACATCATGTACGGGAAATTGTATCCGAACAGGCTGTCAAGCGTACCTGCGCACTTTTTCACGATATCAGCGAGGTCTGCGCGCTCCTTTTCGGAAAGCTCGCTGATATACTGAACATGGCGCTTTGCCATTATGTAAATTCCATAGGGATACTCACAGAAGAAAGGCAGGAACACTGTAAAGCTGTCGTTTTCAAAGATTATTCTTCTGCCGTCAGCAACCTCGTGCTCAAGCATATCGCAGCACAGGCACTTACCCTTTTCGTCCATGCTCTTGCGGTAAGCCTCGTCCTCAAGCTGAAGCTTTTTCGGAACAAAGCTGTAGCCGTAGATCTGACCGTGGGGGTGCGGCATGGTTACTCCCACAGCATCGCCCCTGTTCTCAAAAATAAAAATAAACTTTATCTTTTCGTCCTTGCGAAGTTCGTCAAAGCGCTCGCACCAAAGATCAACAAGCTTGCATACATGGTCGTGGGAAAGCTCTTTGAGGGTCTTTGTATGCTCGGGTGAATACAGGATCACCTCGCACTTGCCATAGGACGGCGCTGTCTTGAAAAAGTCGTTGGCAACATCGTCCTCTGCGGGAGGATTCTGCGACAGCGCAGGGAAATCGTTGTCGTATTTAAGCACCTCATAATCGGGCACCTTGCCGCCGCTCGGGCAGAAAGGACACCAGTCCTTGGGCATCTGAGGACGATTTTGTCTGTGAGATGCGATCATCACCCAGTCGTTGATAAGCGGGTTCCATCTAAGCTCAGCCATAATTAATAATTCCTTTCGGGATTTTTTCTAACAGATACCCGCCCTCTTGGGGCGGGTATAAAGCTTCAAATTATTCTTCGTTTTCGTCGTCGGAATCCTCTGCAGCTTCCTCAACAGCAACCTCAGCCTCAGTGGGAGTCTGTACAACAGGCAGCTTTGTGCCGCACTTGGGGCAATAGCTGTTGGTATTTTTGGTCTTTTCACCGCAGTTTGTGCAAGCAACGTTTCCTGTAAGCTCGTCAAGCTGCTTGTTTACCTCGGCAAGCTGCTCGTACAGAGCGTCGATCTCAGCAATAGCTGCATCGAAAGCCTCGTTATCCTTTTCGTTGGACTTAGCCATGCTATATACCATATCGCCAAGTCTTTCCTTCTTGCCCTTTATCTCACCGTTGACCTGAGATTTTCTTATCTTCAGCTTGGAGAGCTTTACAGCCTCGTTTGTTTTCTTGCCTGCCGTAGCAGTAACATTTTTAGTGGTTGATACGAGATCATCTAAAAAACCCATTTCCATACTCCTTTCAAAATAAAAAGCAGCGTTTATCGCTTCAATAATATTGTAGCATATTCCGCAGGATTTTTCAAGATGTTTATCACATTTTTACTCTTTTGATGTTTTATGAATAATCTTTGCAAAGCTGCACACAATACTTTTGCGGAACTTCCGTGCAAACCTAAAACACTCAGGAGGAAAGAAAATGTCTAACTATAACGAACAGCAGAACAAGCAGAATCAGCAGAACAACAAGACCGAAAAGCAGAACACCAACACAAACAAGAAGAACAACAACGAACAGCAGTAACACGCGGCGGTTATCCGCCGTACATATAAAATCGCCCTCTTAAAACGAGGGCGATAATATTTATCTGTAATAGGTTTCGGCAAGAACTTTGAGCTTATCGGCTCTTGCAGAGGTAGTTGAACCTGCTGTCATTCGCCAACTCCAGTTTCCGCCCAAGGTTGAGGGAATGTTCATTCGCGCCTCTTTGCCGAGTCCGAGAACGTCCTGCATGGGAATTATCGCAAGCATCGAGGGGCTTGCATAAACATTCCTTATAAAGCAGAAATTCATGCGTTCAAGGAAACGCGGATTAAGATAACGCTTTGCCATAGCACGGGAGTCTTCATCGGCCTCCTTATACCACTGCATGATAGTAGCGTTGTCGTGCGTGCCCGTGTATGCAACGCTGTTTTCGGGATAGTGGTGCGGCAGATGGTCGTTGTCATTGTTTTCGGGGTTAAAGCCGAATTGCAGCACCCTCATTCCGGGGAAGCCGCTGTCTTTAAGCAGTTCCTTAACGCTGTCGAAGATATCACCGAGATCCTCCGCGATGATATTAACATCACCGAGATCAAGCTTTATAGCATTGAAAAGATCCATTCCCGGACCCTTTTCCCATGTGCCGTGCTCTGCGGTCTTGTGACCGTACGGAATTGCATAATAGGTGTCAAACGCACGGAAATGATCTATTCTGAGCATATCATAGCAATCATTCGCCTTGCCGATACGCTTCAGCCACCATTTGTAGCCTGTTTTCTTCATCTCGTCCCAGTTATACAGCGGATTTCCCCAAAGCTGACCTGTCGCAGAAAAATAATCGGGGGGAACTCCCGCAACACGCGAGGGATTTCTTCGCTCGTCAAGCTGGAACAGCTCGGGCTGCGCCCACACATCGGCACAGTCAGGCGAAACATATATCGGAATATCTCCGATTATCTGTATACCGTTTTTATTGCAGTAGCGGTGAAATCTATCCCACTGGCGGAAAAAGATATACTGCACGAACTTAACAAAGCGCATTTCCTCCGAAAGCTCCTTGCGGTAAAGCTCGACAGCCTCGGGGCGGCGCAGCTTGATATCCTCGTCCCACTCTGTCCAAGGTCTGCCGCCGAACTTTTCTTTCAGCGCAGTGAACAGTGCGTAATCCTCAAGCCAATCACCCTCGTCTATCATAAACGAAGTGTAACCGACATCGTCAGTAAAGCCCTTGAAAGCCTCTCTCAGAAGCCTCATTTTTGTGCGTGTGACCTTTTCATAGTCAACGTAGGTAGGATCAGCGCCGAAGTCTGCGTCCTCGCACATCTGTTTTGTGATATAGCCGTTCTCGACCAGCTCGTCAAGGTCAATAAGAAGCGGATTTCCCGCAAAAGTGGAAAACGGCTGATAAGGTGAATCACCGTAGCCCGTAGGACCTATAGGCAGCACCTGCCAGTATTTCTGACCTGCGTCCCTCAGCCAATCTGCAAATCTCTCCGCTTCCTTGCCAAAGGTGCCTATACCGTAAGGCGAAGGCAAGCTGGTGATATGCATAAGTATTCCGCAGCTTCGCATATATGTCACTCCTTATTCTTTTTCTTGGAAATATATATCTTTATACCCGCAGCTATCATTACCGCTGCCGCGATAAGCTGAAGCACACTCATTGCAATCGACGCTTCCTTTGGCAGCATAATGCCTGCGATATTCATAACGCCCGTTGCTATCGCAAGGATACCGAGTACCAATAAACTCACGCAATAGGCGCGGACAACATTTTTGTTATCCATAGTTCTCCTTTCAGTATATCCAAAGGTGCGCGGATTATTCCTCGCAATCGTATACGCCGTCGCCGTCCTCATCGTGACCCGAGGGAACGTCGCTGCCTATCATATCTCTGCCGCGAACATAGTATTTATCGCGCTGTACAGTCACTGCACTGTCAATAAGGCGCTTAGCTTCGCGCGGCTTCTTCACGCTTTTCAGCTCCTTGCTGGGCGTGTCACTGTCCTTGGAGAGCAGCTTTATCGTGCCGCAGCCGAATATTCTCTGTCCCAAAGGGAGGTTCAGCGACATATCATACACACGGTAAAGCTCTATCTCGTCCTCGCGAATATTAAGCAGACCGACCTTAGTGATAAGCTTGGTTTCGGTGAGGATATATCGTGTAAGCGAAATAGGCATACCGAGTATGCGCTTCTTTCCTGTCCACAGCACCTCGCCATATTCTCGTGAAAGCTTTGCAAGATTTGCCATAAATATCAGTCCTTTCGTATTTATCAGCGGTTGTAATAATCCGTTGCGCCGCCGTAAGAGGAAAGCTCACGGATCTTCTCCTGTATCGTTTTATACTCGGCAGAAACAGCGGTAGCACCCTTACTACGCAGATACACCTCGTTCTGCAAACGCCTGAAAAACAAGTCCTCGCCGAAAAAGCGCTCCATTCGCTTCATCTGAGGATAATCATAAACGCGGGCAAGGAAAATCCGCTTTTCTTTCAAAGTCGTGTTATGCTCAAGACCGCCCATCATAAGGAAATCATAGCACACCTCTATCGCGATCTTCTTCGTGGTGTTTGTATAACCGTTTTCAAACACCATCTCCATATATCCTATAACATCATTTATGCGGTCGTTGTCGCGGTTTCTCAGCCAGCCCACACGGTCGTATACATACAGCGCTCTGCAAAGCTCCTCCGCGGTACGCGCGTCTTCCATATATTTCGTGACGAGCGCCAACGGATAGCGCAGGTTTTTGTCAGGCTCCGAGGAAAAGCTTCCCACAGCAAATCGCGTGGTCTCGCTGTCAAGCCTTGCCGCATTTGTGAGCGGCGCATTGTCAACATTAAGGCAGTGTGCGAATATCTCCACAGCGGTCTTTCTGAGCGCGGGGAATTTATCCGTCAGCAGTCTGAAAAATCCGTATGTATAATACGGCGCAACAAAGCGCCCGCCCTTTGACAAAAATCTACGCAGCACATCAAGGGAATATTCAAGGCTTTTCTGCACCATATTGCAGTCATTCTGCGAGCGAATAAGCGCCACAGTGTCGCGCAGCCTGCTCTCCCAGTTTTCAACGTCGTTAAGCTTCAGTATTCCCGCGGTAAGTCTGCCGCAGGAAGCCTCAAAATCAGTCGGTCGCCAATCGAGCGCGTTAACATAATGATCGTAAGCCTTGGCAAAATCCCACTTTCCGAGACACCTCTGAGCCTTTTCGCACTCCTCGCGGCACTCGGACATTCCATAGCCGTCCTCACACTGCGCGTCGTCCTCGTCGATAAGCTCGCTCAGTTCAACCTCAAGCTGAAATTCATCGGGGATAGCCGAGCGCAGACCACTGAGGAAATCCTCGCGCGCCTCATCATAGGCGATATGCGTGCCGCAGTACAGACAAAAGCCCGTCGGAAAATCTCCGTCCAGCATTATCATGCGCTCACATTTTGGGCAAAGGCAGTAGTCCAGCACCGCAGACACCTCTTTTCGACATAAATATATATTTATTGTATCACAAACCATCGGATTTTGCAACATATTATACAAAAAAGCAGCGGAAAAACTCACATTTTCCGCTGCACAGTTATTTGAATATGGCTGTAAAATACTAAAAGTTAATATTTTCGATAAAAAGGCAAGAACAGAACAAACCGTATCGAAAAACTTACATCACTTCACTGAATTTGCTGACGGTGCAGCCTTTGCTCGCATAATATTCAAGCATTTTGTCGAGCTGCTTTTTATCATAACTGGTGATACAGTCAGACAAAACACAAACGCTATAACCTGATTTGGCCATATTGTAGCAGGTGGATTTTACGCAAGCCGTAGCATCTGCGCCCGCAACAACAAACTCGTTGACGCCGTGCTCCTGTATAAAGTCGGTAAACTCTTCACTTGTTAAAGCGTTGCTTTTTGTCTTAACAAAAATGTTATCGGATACAACCTTTAATTCAGGAACCAGTTCAGCACCGCGAGTGCCAAGTTTAAAGGTTCTCGTTCCTGCAGACATATTGATATGTTTAATATAAACAACATACATATCATTGGTAACAGCCCAGTCAATTGCTTGATTGGTAGTGTCGATGATCTCTTTATAGTTCTTTGTAATGTCATTCTGAAGATCGATCACGACCAAGGCTTTGTTTTTCATAACACTCCTCCATAACCTCAAAATTTTGCTCTCATAAAGCAAGCATTTTTGATTAAAACATAAAAATAGTTTCTATGCGTTTATTTTTCTATCTCCACCCTCACGCGCATATCCTCGCCGAGGACTAGCTTTCCGCTGACCGTATCGCCACGCTTTGTGGTAAAGCCCTTAAGCACTATAGAGCTACCCTTTTCAAGCACGCGCTTAGCCTGTGTTTCGGAAATCTCCTTGCCCCATATCTCTTTCATGAAGAAAAAGCCGCACTGCCCGTGGCTGTCCTCGCATGAATAGGACTTCGGGAAAGCGTAAACGTTTTTGCCGCATTTGGGGCATTTTCCGATGGAGGGGAGCCTTGAAAATCTGAACGGATTTGCATTTTTAGAGGCCTCGGTTTTGTTGTCGCGGATAAGCACCTTTGTAAACTCGATTATCTCGTTGAGGAACTCCTCGTCGCTTGCGTCTCCTCTCGCTATGCGCTGCAGTGTAGTTTCCCACTCCGCGGTCATCTTCGCAGACTTTACGTTTTCGGGAACTACATCAATAACTCTTCTGCCCTTATCAGTGGGAATGAGCTGCTTGCCTTTGCGCTCAACATACTGACGTTTTACAAGCGTTTCGATAATTGCGGCACGGGTCGCGGGAGTGCCAAGTCCCTTTTTCTCAACGTCCTCGTTTTCGTCATAGTCGTCATTTCCTGCGTGCTCCATCGCGGAGAGCAGCATATCCTCGGTATAACGCTTCGGAGGTGTTGTCTTATGCTCGGCAAGCTTTGCAGACTTCACGGGAACTACCTTGCCAACCTCAAGCGGCGGCAGAGCCTTGGTGTTTTCCTCCTCGTCATCATCGGAAGCGTCTGCAACGATTCCCTTCATGTGAGCCTTAATGTCAGCTTCAAGCTGCTTCCAGCCGCCCTGTACCACTGTTTTGCCTTTTGCGGTGAACGTAGTATCGCCGCAGAGAAGCTCCGCTGTGACGGTATCGTATGTGTGCTTCGGCGCGACCGCGCACAGCAGCCTTGCCGCAACAAGACAAAGAACATTATAACATTCCTCAGTGAGATTATCGAAATTGTACCTGTTTATCTCCCTAGTGGGCAACAGCGCATGATGGTCGGACACCTTATCATTATTTATAAGGCGCTTTATGTCAGGCTCACACGACAGCGCGTCATAGCTCTCTCCAAACGGGAAAACCTTGGCGCAAAGCTTCACCATCTCAGCCGCCTGCTGCTCCATATCGTCTGTTATGTAGTTGCTGTCGGTTCTGGGGTAGGTCATAAGCTTGCTTTCATACAGCTTCTGAGCGCAATCCAAGGTCTGCTGCGCAGTGTAGCCGTACAGCTTGTTGCAGTCGCGCTGCAAGGTCGTAAGGTCGTAGAGCTTGGGAGGATTTGCGTTTTTCTGCTCCTTAACCACAGTTTTGACCTCGGCGCTTTCTCCGCACGCAGAAACAGCCTTTTCCGCCGCGGTCTGACCCTCTATCTTCTCGCTCTCCGCAGTGAATTTTCCGCAGTTCAGCACAGCGGAATAATACTTTGCGGAAGCGAACTGCTCTATCTTCTTTTCACGTTCTACCAGCATCGCAAGCGTGGGCGTCTGAACACGTCCAACCGACAGCATATTGCGGTACTTCACGGTGAAAAGCTGAGTGGCGTTCATTCCGACTATCCAGTCAGCCTTGTTGCGCGCAAGACCGCTGCGGTACAGCGCGTCGTACTCCGAGCCGTCGCGAAGCTCGTTGAAGCCGTCACGGATAGCCTCGTCCGTCATACTGCTTATCCAAAGCCTTTTAAACGGCTTTGTGCAACCGGCCTGATAATAAACATATCTGAATACGCACTCACCCTCGCGGCCTGCGTCTGTGGCACAGATAAGCTCCTCCACATCATCGCGCTGCATAAGGCTTTTAAGTATCTCAAACTGCGCCGCGGTGCTCTCCGCTACCGTCCACTTGAACTCCTCGGGGAGAATAGGGAGATTTTCAAACTTCCACGGCTTTTCATAGCGCTTGTCGTACTCCTCGGGGCTTGACAGCGCCACAAGATGCCCGAAGCACCACGATACTATATATCCGTTTCCCTCGGTGTAGCCCTCACCGCGGCGCTTGTTAGCGCCGATCACCTTTGCGATGGAATTTCCTACCGAGGGTTTTTCTGCAATTACTAATTTCATGTTGGTTACCTTTCCTGATAAGACTTGCTGACACAGCTTACTTATTTTAGCATATTTTTAAAAAAAGTGCAACAGTAAGCTGCAGTCGTTTGCTTTCGACTATAACAAATAATGTAGTGATTTTCACCGCATAAAACGGCTTTTACAGTTGCGTTTTTGACACAATTGCCGAACAAATAAAATTTTTGTATACCCTCTTGAAAACGTTTTCAAAGTGTGCTATACTTATATCAGCAAAAGCCGCACACCGGCGCTGCGGCAAGTAATTTGTACTTTAAAGGAACGGAGAATAAATCATGGAACAGAAGATCTACAGCATCGAAATGGGCCCCGCAAAGTGCGCTGTTGACCTCGGCGACGGAAGCGAGCGCGGCGAATACGTTAATCAGGACTATATCCTGCACAAGATGGGACGTCCTCACCGCGGCATAAGCCTTATGTACTGCTACTATCCCCTTGACAAGACATGGCCCTTGAGAGCGCGTGACGCTTTCGCAGATCAGGAAGTGTCTTTCCAGTGGGATTATCCCTATGACGACTACTTCACCTATAAAGGCGGTATCGGCGGCACTACCGAGGACGAGCCTTTCACCTGCATGAGAGATGTTCGCCGTCACGGTCAGGACGTTATCCTCACCATTACCGTTGATCCTAACCTCACAGATGAATACCTCATTAAGGTTGCACAGGAGCTTCGCACCTACGGCAGAATGCAGCTTCGCATAAACCACGAGGCTACAGGCAACTGGTTCAGCTTCACAAAGCGTGCTTCCTATCAGGAGATTGCTGATTTTTATGTACGTTTCCACAACATTATAAAGAAAGAAGCCCCCAATGTTCAGACAGTTCTTTGCATCGGCGGCGTTGAGCACCCCGAAAAGGGCGGCGAGATCGAGATGGAAAAGGAGTTCGCCGAGGCTGTAAGAGCTACCGATATCTGGTCTGTAGACAAATATATGGCTCTGCACTGGGGTTGGCCCTATGATGTTGCAGAGGTTGGCGGAAATTCCTTTGGCAGAAGCAAGGTGTCCGACACATACAACCTCACAAAGCTGTCCGAGAAGCGCTACAAGGAGCTTTGCGGCGGCTTTAAGAAGCCGATGGTAATGAGTGAGTTCAACGCTGACGGCGATGTTACAGGTCCCTACGAGCAGGCGGATATGATAAAGGAATTTTGCGATATGCTGAAGAACGACCCGGAACAGGGCTGGTTCAACGGCTTTACATTCTATCAGTTCCGCGACCGCGGCAGACTTGGTCTTGAGATAGAGGATCCCAACAATCCCGATGTAGGCATCGAGCAGCCCGCTATGAAGGCCTACAAGGAGATCATCCACGACGAGTATTTCTATCCTTCC
>JAZNTS010000093.1:0-8038 GCA_045591905.1 Oscillospiraceae bacterium
CAGGGGGATGATCCCCCTGCACCCTGCGCATTTTTGACAGCCTGCCCTCTGCATCCGGTCATGCAGAGGGCAGTTTGTCGAAAAACCTCATTTGTGCCCGCTTTGCGGGCATTTTTCATAAATTTTTTTGACCGAATTCACTTCGGTCAAAAAACACTTCTATCCGCACAACTGTGCGAATTGGCGGCATTGCCGCCAATGAGTGCGGGCAGTGCGGATGTTTCGGCGGAAAAGTCCCTACGGGACTTTTTCGACGGTCTCCAGGGAGCTTTTATGCTCCCTCGATTTTTTATTCAGATGTCTGCTTTTTAATACCGAACATTGCCCTCAGCAAGCCCGCAAAAAGCTTCGGGCTTTTTACCACAACTATCTTCATATGTAACGCTCCTTTCAAAGCCGAATGAGGAATAGTCCCAGAACGATGAACAGCACCGCCACGGCGAAAAGCAGAAGCTTCACCGAAAAGAACGAAATGCACATCACTGCTCCGAAAAACGCTATCAACGCAAGCACTCCGCACCTTGAACGCCCGTGTCTTTTCTTCGGTCTGCGCAACGCCGTCACCCCCTGTTCCCGTTCGCACGGAGCCTCCTCCGCGCTAATACATAATATTCAAACCGAGAAAAAGGGTGACTGATATAGTTCAGTGAAGCACAAGATATTCCTCCGCCTGCTTTGTGGTTATTGCACGGATATCACCGCAGCGGAGATATTCTCTGCTCCATTCGGCGGTCTTTTCTATAGCTTCACGTGCAGAATAGCGCGGCAAAAAGCCGATATCACGCAGAAGCTTGCCGCTGTCGAGAAGCAAAGCAGCCACTTCGTTCACAGCGCTTTCTGCACCTTGGCGTACACTGCCGCCCAGACTTTTGCAGAAAAGCTCCGCAAGCTCGCCTGTCGTAATATAATTGCTCTGCATAGGCCCGATGTTGTAGCTCCCCGCAAGCTCAAAGCGTTCAAACTGCGCGGCTGCAATATAGAGATACGCCACAATGCAGTCAAGGACGTACTGATAAGGTCTTACAGAGTTGGGCGCTCTCAGCTCAACCGAACGATGCTGCTCTATCGCTCTCACGCAGTCGGGGATTATCCTGTGCGGCGCAAAATCTCCGCCGCCGATCACGTTTCCCGCACGACAGGTCGATACCGCTGTCTTTTCACCGAAATACGACTGTCTGTAGCAGGCTGTCACCAGCTCACAGCAGCTTTTAGAGTTTGAATACGGGTCGGCACCGCACAGCCTGTCCTCCTCGCGCCGCGGCTCGCCGTTATCATCGGCATACACCTTGTCGGTAGTTATCACGGCAAAGGAACGCACACCGCCGTACTTTCGCACAGCCTCGCAGATATTCACCGTCCCCATCACATTCGTTTCATAGGTATTTACAGGGTCGCTGAAGCCTAACGTCACAATGGGCTGTGCCGCCATGTGAAAAACTATCTCTGCACGGCTGTCGCACAGCGCACGGGTGAGGTTTTCAAGGTCGCGGATATCACCTGTAACGGAGTTGATATCGCGCTCTATCCCCGCAAGCTCAAAAAGCGACGGATTTGTCGGCGGCTTCAAAGCGTAGCCCGTGACCTCTGCACCAAGCAGCGTAAGCAGCCTGCACAACCAGCTCCCCTTGAAGCCCGTATGTCCCGTCACAAAAACACGTTTTCCGTTATAGAACGAAAGCTCCATAAATGTCACCTCTCAGCATTCAAGCGGCGCGGAGTTTTCCACGGCAATAGTGCTATGCTCCCTTATATATGGCTGATATACCCATCTCACGCCGTTTGTGATAACGCGCTGAACGTTCTTGTCGTGATATATCGGATATTCCTCATGACCGGGCTGGAAATAGAAGATACGACCCATTCCGCGCGTGAAAGTAACACCGCTGCGGAACACCTCTCCGCCTGCAAACCAGCCGAGGAATACCGTGTCATCGGGCTTTGGAATGTCAAACGGCTCGCCGTACATCTCTTCTATCGGCAGCTCAAAATGCGTAGGTACGCCCTGTGCAATAGGGTGCGACGGCATAGCGCACCAGATACGCTCCCTGTCGCCGTGCCGCCATTTCAGATTAAGCGTTGTGCCGAGCAGCGCTTTCATAAGCTTGCTGTGGTGCGCGGAATGCAGCGCAACAAGTCCCATTCCTCCGAGAACGTGCCGCTGCACACGCTGTACGACCGCGTCATCTACCTTGTCATGCGCACGGTGTCCCCACCATATAAGAACGTCTGTGTCTGCAAGAAGCTCCTCGGAAAGCCCGTGCTCGGTTTGAGAAAGCGTTGCGGTGCGCACGGTGATGTCCTCGTTTATGCCGAGAAACTCCGCGATACAGCCGTGTATTCCGTTTGGGTATATCGCAGCGACCTCGGGCTGCTCGATCTCATGGATATATTCGTTCCATACCGTTACTCTTATCATATTCCCTCCGTGATCTTCAAAACATTTTCCGCCGATCTTTTAATATACAAAAGCTGCTCAGCCGCGCCGAAATGCTCTATCGCCAAAACTCCGTTATAGCCGTCAGCGATAAGCTTTTTGATAAGCTTATCTATTCCGATAACGCCGCCGCAGACCTCCGCAGGATACATCACAGCGCCCGAAAGGTCAGCCTTACCGTTTGAAGCCTCCTTATCCGCACGCGCCGCGTCATAGCTTCTGTCTTTAAGATGAACGTGCGCTATCCTGTCGCAAAGCAGCGAATAAGCCGTGTCGGCGTCCTCCAGACAATAGCGGAAATTTCCCGTGTCAAACGTGTACATAAGCCCCTCACACCTATCGAGAAGATATCGGATATCCTCCATCTTGCAGCACGGGGAATTTATATCATCGAAGTCCTCGACCGTGACGGTAACGCCGTATTCCTTTGCGGCGTTGCACATACGCGAAAGCCCCTCGCAGAACAACTCCAGCTGCTCGGACTTTTCTCTTCCGCTTTCAAAAAATCCCGGAATACACAGCACTTTTTTTGCACCGAAATACTGCGCAGTTTCAAAAAGCGAGCGATATTTCTGCTCCGACTGCTCCGCGCTGTCATGCAGAAAATCAAAATGCGCGTAGATGCATGAAACGCCCATACCGCATTTGTCAAAAAGCGCCTTTTGTCCCTCTTTTTCGGAAAGCCGCCAAAGGTCGCAGTCCAAAAAATCTATGCCGCAGCCTTTCGCGTGATCAAGGGCGGCTTCCACAGGAATTCCGCTTTGCTGTGCGGCTTCAAATATATGCTCATAAAAAACAGACAGCTTCATAATAACACCTCAAAATTATTTTAGCATATAATCAGCGTGTTTTCAAGCTGTTTCTTGACAAGGGCGGCATAATGGTGATATAATTCGGACAGATACAGTAAAGGGAGATAGCTATGACGGAATACGAAATATTCAAAAGCTGCTTTCCGCAGCTTGCAATAAACGAAAACGCTTTTTTAAAACTCGCCTTTTCGGAAGGTACAAGGTGCTTCCATGACACAGAAGCTTTCGCGTGCTGTGACGGCGACAGACTCGCGCTTCTGTGCGTTGCACCGAAACAGCGCGGCAAATGCATTGGCTCGGAGCTTCTGAAAAAATGCGAGGACTATGCCAAAAGTCTAGGTAAAGAAAAGCTCTCCATAGGCGGCAGCATAATAGCAGGCGCAGCCGAGGACAGTGCGGAGTTTTTCGCAAAGCGCGGTTATGCTCTCGGCGGCAGCTTCTGCGAGATGGAGCTTCCACTTGACGGCTTCACTGTACCAAGTGCGGAGCTTCCTCAGAATGTGGACTTCCGCTTTTTTGACGGCGATATCGAAATTATCCGCTCCGCTGTCGAAGAGGTAGATGACGAATGGGTGCAGTATTTCAATGAGGACGGGCGTTTTTTCTGCTGCTATGTGGGCGGTGAGCTTGCCTCTTTCTGCATAATCGACGAGGACGTTAGATGTGCGCTGTCAGATGGAAACTCCCAGATAGGAAGCATCGGCTGCGTCGGCACTGTGCCGAAATTCCGAAAAATGGGACTGGGACTTCACATGGTAGCACTTAGCGCACAATGGCTGAAAAAACAAGGCTGCGACAAGGTATTCATTCACTACACGCATCTTGATAAGTGGTACGGAAAGCTTGGCGCAAAGGTATTTCTGAGATTTACCGCCGCCAAAAAGGAGCTTTTATGAAAAAAGTACACATCTTGCTCTCGGCGCTTTGCCTAATAGGAGCGTCAGCAGGCATTTTTCTGCTGGACGCGGCAACACCTATGCTCGGCTGCGCGCTGCTGCTTGCCGCGTCTGTGCTTCAAATACCTGCGATCATTCTTTCTATGCGCAAAAGCCTTGTTTTCAGGCTGAAAATATCGCACATCAGCCTGATATTACTGCTTTTAAATGCCGCATTGTGCGGTATGGTGCTGCTCGGCGTTGAAGGTGCAATAAGCTTCTTCCCAATAGCGCTTGCCGCGAATGCTGCCGCTCTGATACCCGTACCGCACACAGCAGACCCCGACCCCACGGGAGAGCGCTTCACATCTATGCTCACCGAGGCTTTGGACACGATAAGCCGCGCCACTGCCGAGCGCGACTGCGGAATACATACACAGCTTTTGTATGAAAAGGCTCGTTTCTGCGAGCCATGCGCCGATCCCGCCGCAAGAAGCACCGAGAAAAGGATACTTTCTGAGATACTGTCGCTTCACCCAAATGACAGCGACGATATTATGGCGAAAAAATGCGCCGCTATTTCTGCGCTTCTTGACGAGCGCTGTGAAATTACACGCGGTGAAGTTTTAACAAAGCATTGATTTTTTCAGCTAACGTTAAATTTTTCTCAAATTATATCAAAAACTACTTGCAAAAATTACTGAAATATAGTACAATATATCTTGTAGGCGCAAAGCCTTAAAAGTGTTCAATATTTTCATTATGAAAGGAAAATACAACTATGAGCAAGCTTAACAAGAAACACGTAGAAGACCTCGCAGTCAAGGGCAAGAAGGTACTCGTAAGAGTTGACTTCAACGTTCCCATGAAGGAAGGCAAGATCACAAACGACAACAGAATCGTTGCAGCTCTCCCCACAATCAACAAGCTGGTTGAAAACGGCGCAAAGATCGTTCTGTGCTCTCACCTCGGCAAGCCGAAGAACGGTCCCGAGGACAAGTTCTCTCTCAAGGCTGCTGCTGACAGACTTGCAGAGCTGGTTTCTACAAAGGTTACTTTCGCAAAGGACGATACAGTTGTAGGCGACAACGCAAAGGCTGCTGTTGCTGCTATGAACGACGGTGAGATCGTTGTTCTCGAAAACACACGTTTCCGTGGCGCAGAGGAAACAAAGAACGGCGAGGAGTTCGCTAAGGAGCTTGGCGCTCTCGTTGACGGCGAGTTCTTCGTAATGGACGCTTTCGGTTCTGCTCACAGAGCGCACGCTTCTACAGCAGGCGTTACAAAGTTCGTTAAGGAGACAGCAGTAGGCTACCTCATGAACAAGGAGATCGACTTCCTCGGCAACGCAGTTGAAGATCCGGTTCGTCCTTTCGTTGCTATCCTCGGCGGCGCAAAGGTTGCTGACAAGCTGAACGTTATCTCTAACCTCCTCGACAAGTGCGATACACTCATCATCGGCGGCGGTATGGCTTACACATTCCTCAAGGCTAAGGGCTTAGAGGTTGGTACTTCCCTCGTTGACGACGAGAAGATCGACTACTGCAAGGATATGATCGCTAAGGCTGAGAAGAACGGCAAGAAGCTGCTCCTCCCCATTGATACAACTATCACAAAGAGCTTCCCTGATCCCATTGACGCTGCTGTTGAGGTTTCCGTTGTTGATTCCGACAAGATCCCCGCAGACATGATGGGTCTGGATATCGGTCCCAAGACAATGGAGCTGTTCGCTGCTGAGGCTAAGGCAGCCAAGACTGTTGTTTGGAATGGTCCTATGGGCGTATTCGAGAATCCCATTCTCGCAAAGGGTACTATCGCTGTTGCTAAGGGTCTCGCAGAGGCTGACGCTACAACCATCATCGGCGGCGGCGACTCCGCAGCTGCTGTTGTACAGCTCGGCTACTCCGATAAGATGAGCCACATCTCCACAGGCGGCGGCGCTTCTCTTGAGTACCTCGAGGGTAAGATTCTGCCCGGCATCGATGTAATTCAGGACAAGTAAGCCAGCGAACGCAAGCGTTCGCGAGGCGCGAACTCCGTTTCGTTGGCGAAGCGCCACCGATTTCGCTACGCGAAACCACTATGTTCGCCATTCGTGAAAAGATGTAACAAACAATATGTACGGGCGAACATCGTTCGCCCGTTACTTAAATAAAAGGATATCTCATGAACATCAAATGCGAAAACATCACCCTTATAAGCGAATGCTGCTCTAACGACCTGCGTATTGAACGCAGTGGGCTTTGCTGTGACATCGAAGAATGTAATCTGGCAGGCTCCGCTTTTGTGAAAAGTCAGCTGAAAGGAGCAGGCTTCGTCGAGGACGATCTCCGTGGTGCAGGCTTCACGCAGTGCGATTTAAGCGGTGCAGGCATCGAAAGCTGCGATCTCACAGGTGCGGCTATCGCCAACTGCAAGCTTGACGGAATGACAGTAGACGGCATAAATGTTCAGCAGATGATGGATTTCTACAAAAATAATTTTAAGGAGAATTTGACAATGAACAAGGCAACAAGAAAAGCAATAATCGCAGGCAACTGGAAGATGAACAAGACACGTCCCGAGGCTAAGGCTCTGCTGGACGAGCTCAAGGGCATGGTTGCTGATATCAAGACAGTTGAGATAGTAGCTTGCGTTCCTTTCACAAACCTTGAGACAGCTCTCGCTGCAACAGAGGGCACAAACATTAAGATCGGCGCTGAAAACTGCCACTTCGAGAAGAGCGGCGCTTTCACAGGCGAGATCTCCGCTGATATGCTCGCTGAGATGGGCGTTGAGTACGTAGTTCTCGGTCACTCCGAGCGCCGTCAGTATTTCGCTGAAACAGACGAAACTGTAAACAAGAGAACAAAGGCTGCTCTCGCTGCAGGTCTTAAGCCCATCGTTTGCGTTGGCGAGCTTCTTTGGGAGCGCGAGTGCAACATCACAGAGGAAGTAATTGCTCGTCAGATCAAGCTTGACTTCTTCGGTATCGAGGCTGCTGACCTCAAGAAGTGCGTAATCGCTTACGAGCCTGTTTGGGCTATCGGCACAGGCAAGACAGCTACCGCTGATCAGGCTGAGGAGGTTTGCGCATTTATCCGCGCTACTCTCGCTAAGCTCTACGGCGCTGATGTTGCAGAGGCAATCACGATCCAGTACGGCGGCTCCATGAACGCTGCTAACGCTGCTGAACTCGTTTCCAAGAAGAACGTTGACGGTGGTCTTATCGGCGGCGCTTCCCTCAAGGCTGCTGATTTCACAACCATCATCAAGGCTGCTGAAAACGGCTGATAAAACCCAAAAACAAAAGGGCGGCTGTCTGCCGCCCTACTATATAACAAGGAGATATAAACATGGCAAAACCCGTATTATTAGTAGTAATGGACGGTATCGGCTTTTCCAAGACAGGTCTTGGCGACGCTGTTACCGAGGCATATACCCCCACTCTCGACTGGATGATGGAAAACTGCCCCATGACACGCCTCAAGGCTCACGGTGACGCAGTTGGTCTTCCTTCCGATGACGATATGGGTAACTCCGAAGTAGGTCACAATGCTTTAGGCTGCGGTCAGATCTACTCTCAGGGTGCAAAGCTCGTAAATGAATCCATCGAAAGCGGCAAGATGTACGATTCCGCTGCATGGCAGGAGCTTGCAAAGAACGCTAAGGACAAGAATTCCACAATGCACTTCATCGGTCTTCTTTCCGACGGTAACGTTCACTCCAACATCAGCCACCTTATCAACATGGTTAAGCGTGCAAAGGCTGACGGGGTTTCCAAGGTAAGAGTTCACGCTCTTCTTGACGGACGTGACGTTCCCCCTCTTACAGGCGGTCAGTATTTAAAGCAGCTCGAAGATGTTTTCGCTGAGCTCAACGATGATACCTTTAACGGTAAAATCGCAAAGTCGGATCGTAGCCATGTCGTTCTGTGA
>JAZNTS010000094.1:0-2917 GCA_045591905.1 Oscillospiraceae bacterium
CTAACAGAGCTGTTGTAAGATGCAGCTGTGTTCTGCTGACCGCAGCCTGCAAGAGATAATACCATTGCAGCCGCAAGTGCGAGTGAAGCAAATTTTTTCATAGTTTATACCTTCCTTAAATGTTTTTATAACAGCAAAAGCTGATTTAATCTTTTGGGATTATCTCAAAGGAATATATCATTCCCTTGCTTTCAAGGTAAATATATCGCGAATTCTTGTATATCACAGCAAAGGTTTCTGTTTCTTTGTCGGAGACCTGCCTTAGATTCTCATCAACAAAATACCCCATACCATCTTCTATGACATAAGAGTAGCCATCACTGAAATATGTGGTGCAGTCGAAATAGCTTATCCTGCCTGTATCAATATTGTAATAGCCATTGCCTTTGTCATCGGTTATCAAAAGATATCTGTCACTGCCTGAAGCTTCAGCCTTTGTAAGACCGTCAAGCAACACATTGAGAGATAGATCACAGACTGAATATGTATTTCCGTCATAAAGCAGGATAGTATCTTTATCTCTGTCAGCGTATTCTATTGAGGTATATTTTTCTTCCGAAACAACAAAAGTATCATTTTCTATATCGTAAAGAACATATTCGATATCCTCGCCTTGAAGCTCCATAAGCACGAAGCCCTCACAGCTTACAGAGGCGCTGTTTATCGTGTGATCGGGGAACTCCTCTTTTGCTCTGCCTACGCCGCTTAAGATCTTGTTTTCAGACTGATAGATAACGGTAGGAGCGCCATTTCTGTCAACCGCAATAAGATACTCTCCGCTGATACGATCATTTTCACTGTCGTAAGTTCCGATAAAGGAATATTCACCGTCCATATAACTGAAATATCTCGACTTTGAGAAAGACCCCTCGGTCAGAACGTTCTCGGGATAATAATCCCTTTCATGGAACTCGAAAACAGCATTCGTATTATCGTCCTCATAGCGGTAGTAATATGTGACAGGATTCGTTTGCATATCTGTGTATACTTGAACAGATAGATCTTCAAGCTTGTCCACAGTGAATAGATTATATGAGCCGCCGTAGCCGTCGCTCTGATAAGAAAGAATATAATACTGATCGTCTTCGCCCATTACAAGAGCGTCGTTATTTGAGTTAAATCCTATAAATTCGGTTAAGGAAGTACCGTTGGAGATATCAACCTGTTCTCTGCCCTGTCCGGTCAAGGCATAAGTGCCGTCCTCATTCTGTATGAGTGCGTTCACTCCCAGCATAGCCGCAACATCTTCGTGGGCGTAAGGAGCCTCGTTCTTGGTTAGTACAAAAAGATCATCGGACAAGTTGTCTATATTCTAGATAAGGTTGTCGATATCAACCTCCACTCTGCCGTTATCCACGATGGAAACACCCATGCGCTCAGTGTTATACTGATTAAGGTAATGCACACCGACAGCTATTCCTGTACCTGCAACAGTGATACCTATGCACGCCGCAGCTATTTTGGCTGCTCCTGTATGCGTCACTGAGGAAGCACCACCTGCGGCAGTTGATAGTCCCGCTGTTGGGTGAACGCCTTTTTTCAATGCGTGGAGCAATCCCGTAACGGCAGGTATACCGTACAGTTTCGTGCCTTTTTTGGCAAGCGCTTCAAGTTCCTTTTTTATATGTTTTCTGGCATAGTTCAAGCGGCTCTTGACTGTATTCTGATTGGTTTCGGTAACCTGAGCGATGCGCTCAATCGGCATCTCCTCATAATAAAACAGCTTTACCGCCTGTTGCTGTACTTCGGGAAGCCCGTTTATGATCTGAGCGATAATACGCTCTATTTCTTTTTGCTCTACTATCTGCTCGGGTAGGGGATTATCAGCTTCCAAGGACGCGGAGGTTATAAGCTGCTTCTCCTGCTCATCATTCTCGAAAAGCTCGGGCTTTTTCTTTGTCAGATGGTTTTTGCTGAGATTAACGGCTATGACATTCAGCCACTTCGGGAATGCTTTGTCGTCCTTTAACTCGGGCAGCTTTTTAAATGCGTTTATGTAGGTATCATGCACGATATCCTCTGCATCGGCTGGGTCTCCCACGATTTTGAGCGCAGTAAAATAGACCGACCTGTTGGTCAGCCTGTATATTTCATCAAAAGCGGCGGTATCGCCGTTTTTTGCTTGTTTTACAGCTTCAATAAGCCCTGTGTTCATATACGAAACCCTTTCGGAGAATTGTTTTCCGCAAACAACTATATTTTATATTAGAGCACGTTATAAGTCAATACTTTATCATGATAGAATAGGTAAGTTTGGAGATTGTTACATTATTCGACATCTCTGCCAACGTATTCTTTGTGTAGAATAACGAACAAAATCAGCTCAAATAACACATTTAAACTGGCATTTATAGCTATACGCAAAATCAATAACGCTTTAATTCCGTATTTTATGTATACAATATGAGTTATATTATAATTATAATGTTCGGAGGTGCCATATGGATTATAAGAATTATATACGCGACAGAATTACCCAGCTTCGTTTACAGAAGAATGTATCTGAATACTCAATGAGTCTTGATTTGGGGCTGAACAGGAGCTACATTCAAAGTATCTCGGCGGGAAAGGCTTTGCCGTCCATGGACAGGTTTCTCGACATCTGCGATTATTTTGAATTGACCCCGAAAGAGTTCTTCGATAACTCGTTTGATGACCCTAAATTGCTTGCTACCTTTGTTGAAGAAGCCAAAAAGCTCTCTGATGATGATCTGCTTGCACTGATCGCCATTATGAAGCGTATGCACGGCAGGAATGATGGATAAAAATTATCGCTACATTAAACAGGACAAGTCTGATTTGCCCTAGGTTTTAAGTTTTGCAAAAAAATATGAAAAAAGCAGCAGAATTTCACTTCTGTTGCTTTTGTTGTTTGTATGATATATAATCACCTGACTTTTTGCATGGATTTCATTCA
>JAZNTS010000095.1:0-4402 GCA_045591905.1 Oscillospiraceae bacterium
GTACTCACAAAGAGCTTATCTTGAAGAAAGGCTCTTACTATAAGCTTTACAAGCTCCAGCTTGAAGCGCTCAAAACTATCGGTATAACGGAATGAACAAGAAATCGCACGAGAGTGCGATTTCTTGGAAAGTTTGAACTTGTCCGCCATGATTCCGGCGGACATTTTGCTTCGCAAAAACGCTCACATTCGCATGGCAGCTCTCCTATTAATATAGCAAAGATCCATTTTCGCTCACAAAATAAGTCCGCTAACTGAAATCGCAAGATTATATATCAAAAGCTTGCTTATTCTATTGACACAAAGGAATATATAGGATATAATTATTATAACAAATTTTCAGGAGGTGTAGCATGAAAAAACTCAGCAAGGATATCGTTGCAATAATCATCACCGTGATAGCTTGTATCGTCACATTTGTCGTGCTTGTGTTATATTACGGTTCCATAAAGAACGAAAGCAAAAACTTAAAAGAAGTTGAGCTTTCTTCGGGCACCTTCAACGACGGAGTGTACTCCCTGCCCGATTTCGATGTGAAGATCGGACCGCGAGGCGGCGACGCCGGAGCATGGCTGAAAGATCCTATTCTTGACGAAGAGGGAAACGAAATTCACGGCCCCAGCGTAGGTATCATTTATGAAATAGTCATCACAAACACTTGCGACGCGGTCATCGCCGACTGGACAGCAGACATATATATGCCCGAGTTCATGTGGATAAACAACAACTGGAACGGAAAGCTGGAATTCCATCAGACAAGCAACGGTGATAAGCGTGTTCAAGTCATTGATCTGCGCGAGTATCAAAGCGTTGAGATAGAGCTTGACTACTACACAGACCATACAGGACCTATGCTACCGCTCCAAAAGGGTGATAAATTCGTTTACCGACCCAGCAAGGCGGATAATGAATATCCTCTTGTTCCGTCCTCAGAAGCTGAGGAGGTAAACGATTCGACAATAGTGGGCTTTATCGTGTATATTCCTGACAAAGGTCTTGATTATGCCCCCGTATTTGATAAGGTCGTTTTCCACTATCATTTGAACAGAATCGCTTGGTCGGATCCGATATTCATTACTCTGATAGCGATCGAAGCTGTTTGGATCGTAATGATAATCGGTCTTGTAATGTCGCATATCAGAGTCAGAAAGCTGTTGAAGCAGAAGAAGCGCGACGCTCAAATTATCGAACAGTCCATTAAAACATTTATTAATTTCATTGAAGCAAAAGACCCAAACACCAAGGGTCACTCAGAGCGTGTTGCAGAGATAGCATTCGCGCTTGCCGATGAAATGGGTTATTCTTCGCAGGACTGCAACAATATACGCTGTATAGCTCTTATGCACGACTGCGGAAAGATAGCGATCCCCGTAAATATATTGCAAAAACCCGATAAGCTTACCGATGAAGAATATGAGATAATCAAGCGCCATACCACGATAGGCGGAGATATGCTTCGCGATTTCAACTCTATAAAAGATATGCATCTCGGTGCGCTTTACCATCATGAGCGTTACGATGGAAAGGGATATCCAAAGGCTTTAAAGGGCGAAGAAATACCTCTTATCGCACGAATAATTTGCGTTGCCGACTCGCTCGATGCCATGAATAGCAACAGATGCTACCGCCGAAAGCTCACCAAAGAAGTGATCATCGACGAACTTGAAAAGAACAAGGGAAAGCAGTTCGACCCAGAGATTGTCGAACACGTTCTTAAGCTTATAAAACAGGGTGTTGTAATAATAGGCGAGTAAATTTTCATGTGGTTTATAAAATAAAAAACCGTCCCATGGACGGTTTTTTATTTATCGGTTCAATCTTATGAGATATGTAATAACGAAAAGCGAAACGTTTATTGGCTGCATTTTTCCGAAATGCTGTCCATATACCGCTTTGCAGCAGTTATCGTATCATCATAAAGCGCAAGCAGCGCTTCATGATTTGTGCAAATAAAGCTGTTATCTTCCTCATTTTCGCCTGACATCATGCGCTTTGCCGCTTGTTCGAGGCTAAGGCTAAGCTCGCCTAGCCGCGTGCAGCCCACATTCAGCGCATTTGACTTGAGAGAGTGTGTATTTACTGCATAGCGCTCCCAACAGCGTTCCTCAAAACCCCTTTTAAGTGCTGCTCTTTTCTCCTCGTACATTTCGCAGAACATAGTAAGAAGCTCACAATACATATCCTCGTCATCACAGCTATATTTCAGACCCAGCTTAATATCTATCAGCGAATCAGCGGCAGTATGTTCCTGCACAGGCACGATCTGCTTTACTTCGTTGCTTCGGATAAGCTTTTCTTCGGGAATATATTTTTCCAGCAGCTTTTCAAGCTCTGTTCCCTCCAATGGCTTGCTTATGTAGTCGTCAAAGCCCTCGGAAATATAAAAATCACGCACACCCGAAATAGCATTTGCAGTAAATGCAATAACAGGCACTTCCGCATTTTTGTTTGCTTTCATTGTACGCGCACGCTTAAGCGTTTCGATACCGTCCATAACAGGCATCATATGGTCTAGGAATATCACATCATAGACGTTCTCGCACATCAGCTCCAGTGCCTCCGCTCCGCTCATACAGGTCGTAAGTGTTATCTCGGTATCCTTGAGTAGATTTTTCAGCACCAACAGATTCATGCGATTATCATCGACAGCAAGCACACAAGCATTAGGCGCTTTAAACGCAGCACTGTATTTTCTGTGTGCTTCAGGCGCAGCAGCGGCATTATTGGAAAACGTTCCGATACGCTCGTTACCCTCATACTTCTGCGGAATGTATGTGATAAATTCAGAGCCTTTTCCGTATTCGCTCTTTACTTCGATCCAACCACCCATAAGATGCGCAAGCCTGTTCGTTATCGCAAGTCCCAGACCCGTACCCTCGATATTGCGGTTTTCGTCAAGGTCAAGACGCTGGAAGCCTTTAAACAACAGCGGCAGCCCCTCCTCGCGGATACCTATTCCCGTATCGGTAACAGATATCCTCAGCATTACCGATTGCTGTTCTTCGATGCTTTCAGAATTTACAGACAGCTTCACATGACCCTTATGCGTGTATTTCACGGCGTTTGTCAGCAGGTTTATCATGATCTGCTTCAAGCGCATATCATCGCCTAAAAATTCCGCCGGAACATTTTCATCAACATCTACCGCAAATCGCAGTCTTTTTTCAGCCGCCTTATGCTCAACCATTGTAACAACTTCGTTTATTACATCGTGCAGTCGGTAGCTTCTTTCGTTTATCTCGATCATGCCCGCCTCTATCTTGCTGAAATCCAAGATATCGTTGATTATCGACATCAGATTGTGGCTTGCAGTTTCGATATTCGCGGCGTATTCAAGGATAACGTCATCATCGCTTTCGCGCAGTATCATCTCGTTCATGCCTATGACCGCATTGATAGGAGTGCGTATCTCATGCGACATATTTGCAAGGAAGTCACTTTTCGCACGGTTAGCGTTTTCTGCAATAGTTTTTGCCTGACGCAGTGCGTCACTTTCTTTAGCCTTTTTCTCGGCGCTCATGAGATAGATCATAACTATTACAAGCAGCAGCCACAAAAGCCCGAATGTCCATGTCACAAGAGGAGCGATAAGCTCAATACCGCCCGTGACCTCGCTCATCGGAACAAATCCCATGACATACAGACCCGAATACTCCGTTTCCGACGCGTAGATCATTACGTCGCCGAATGCGTTGCTCGCTCTCTCTGCGGCAGAGGAACTCACATTCATTTTATCGCGTATCTCATCAAACGCAAGCTTGTTGCTTTCATCAGTGAAAAAAGCGCTGTCGACCTGACTTTTACGAGTTTGCAGCACCACTCTGCCGTCGATATCAACTATAGCGCTGCAACCGTCGCCATCGTAATAATCAAAGTCAAACACATCGGCAAGCGCGTGCTTTGCGCAAAGCTTGTAAAGTACATATTTTACATTTGCGCCGTTGTAAACAGGAACAGCAAACAGCACCTTACTGCTGTCGCCGCTGAAGCTTACAGAAGGATTTCCATGCAGCGCGTCCGGGATACCCGAATACTCGGTAAAACTCAGCGGAGCACCGAAAGCTGCCTCGCCGTTGATACGCAGCACTCCGTAGGAAACGCCCTCTTGTTCTTCAAAAAGCTCCGCCATCTCGCCTGTATCCAGATCGATAAATGAAGCGGCAGCCTCCTCAAGTATCTCAAGCTCCATGCTAAAGCTGTTGTTGACCGCAGACGAAATAAGCGAAGCCTGTGAAGCTGTGTGCTGCTCCAGTTGAAAATCAATGATATCCTGTATCTTTGTCCAGATGACAAAAAACACGAAAACAAGCACCAGTACGCTCGGGATTATTATGCCGACAGCGCCTTTCAGACGACGAAGCGTATGTTTTTTACTCATAGAAGCTCACTCCGTCCACAAACCA
>JAZNTS010000096.1:0-10134 GCA_045591905.1 Oscillospiraceae bacterium
GCAGCGCTAAACAATCCTTGGCAAAATCCAGACAGGCAAGGCTTGATGCTGCAGCAGAAAAGGCTAAGGGTAACAAGTTCAACGGCGGCGACGCTGCAGGTTCGCAGAAGTTCAACGGCGGCGCAGACGCTGATGCTAAAAAGCTCGGCAAGGACGGAGCAAAGGCCGATGCTGTTAAGGATACACCTACCGAGAAGCTCAGCATGGAAGACTTTGAGATGCCTATGATGAGTGATGATGATGCGCTTTATGATCTGCGTGATCTGTTTGCTGAGCAGGGTGATTTCGGCGACCTGAGAGAGGCTGACTTTGAGATGCCGTTTGGTGATCTTGACGGCAAGCTCACAATGGACGACTTTGAAATGCCGCTCGAAGCCAAGGAGGTCAACACAGGCAAGGTTACCATGGACGACAGCTTCGGCAGTGCTCTTGACGGCGCGTTGGCAGACAGCGATATCGAAGATAAGAAGTCAAACGGCGGATTGATTACCATGGACGACAGCTTTGCTGCTGCGCTTGACAGAGAAGCAGAAAATTCCGCTCCGAAAATTGACACAGGCACGGCAACGATCGGCGAAGGCTTCGCTTCTGCATTGGATAGTCTTCATAGCAATTATAGTCAGCACGATACCATTTCGATCGGCAAGAGCAGCTATAATATTCCTGCGGGATATACGGCGTTCCCAAGACTTGTTCGTAAAGACAAAGCGATGGAGCACGTCAATAGCATGAAGGCAGGAGCACAGTCGTCCGAGATGAAGCAGTATTACAACGATCTTGGCAGCCGCGTAACACGTTCTGATTACTCTGCGCCCACATACCAGAATTCCGGCGGAAGCACGACCGATTTCGGTAATCTCGGCGGAAAGAACAGGGTGCCTGAAGGCTACTGCATAGTTCCTGAGATCATTCCTGTCAATGAGGCAAAGGAAAATGCAGAGCTCTTCAGCAAGGGCAGAGGCGCAAATGCTGATTTCTTTAAAGAATACAGTAAGCATTTAGACGCTCAGAGCAACTCCGGTTTCGGAACAACTACAGATAAAAGAGGATAAGCGATGAGAATTATTCCAAAAAAGACTAAGGTAACGACCGAGCTTTTTAAGGGCGTATCCATAATTGATGTTATAATAGGTATGTTCGGTGCAATGATATGCATTGCACTGTTCACCTCAAATATTCCGTATGCGATGTGGATCGCTATCGGTGTTATTGCGGTGTTCATCATGCTGCTTATGCCCCTTGACGATGAAAAGGTGTATATGCTGTTTCTGCACGTGCTGCAGCATATTTCGCGCCCGAAGCTTGTAAAGGGCAAGGAAAAGAAAAAGAACGGCGAGCTGAATGTCCATGATATCACACCGTTTACAGGAATTGAGGACAGCTACATCAGCTATAACGGCGAATATTACGCTACCGTTATTGAAATTCCCTCTATCGAGTTCAAGTTCTACACAGAAATGCGTCAGAACTCCATCATTGACCGCACCTTTGGTTCAATAATCCGTACTATTTCGGGTGAGCAGACGGGTGCGCTTGTAAAGATAGACCGTCCCGTTATCTATGACGAGTATATCGAAACAGAAACTCGCAAGATAAAGGAGTTGAAGCAGGCTTTCCTTGATGATATCATAGACGAGGAGGAGCTTACTATCCGCGTTGAGATAATCTACGACAGGATCAATGAGATCAACCGTATAAATCACGCGGATAAGGTGTACAGACCTTTCCACTATCTCGTGTTCTTTGATAAGAAAAAGCCTATCCTTGAAGAGCAGGCTCGCGGTGCGATACTTAATCTCAGAAGCGCGGGAATGTACGCAGAGCAGCTCAAGGGCGCTCAGCTTGCTGTGTTCCTGAAATATCAGTACACACAGCTTTTCGACGAGCGTGAGGCTGATAACTTAAAGCCTGAGGAGTACATGGACTGGATCCTCCCCGAAAAGGTGGAGTTCACCTCTCGTATGATTAAGTATGACGGACTTATCACACATACGCTGAAGATACTGGACTATCCTACCATCGTAAGCAACGCGTGGGGCTACCGTCTGTTCAATATGCCCAACACAAGAGTAGTTATGAAGTTCAAGCCCGTTGAGCGTTTGCAGTCTATAAAGCGAATCGACCGTGCTATCGATGAGTTGCGCGGACAGTCGGGCGAAACAGGCAAGACCTCAAAGCTGATGGAGATAAACGAGCATATCGCAACTCTTGCAGAGCTGCTGTCTACTCTCCAGAGCGAAAACGAAACACTTTACGATACCAATACATATGTAACCATATACGACTACGAGCTTACAGCGCGTTACAAGGCGCTTGCAGCAGGTGACACTACCGCTCAGCATTCTTCTCAGAGCAGCAGCTATGTGTCGCTTAAGAAGATGATAAAGCGCAATCTCGCTGAGGGAGGCTTCAAAACTCAGGATCTGTTCATGCAGACCTTTGATACCTATGCAAGCTCTCATGTATCGGCTTATGACGCGTTTACAAAGAAGAGCAGAGGCATTCATTCGTCCTCTATCGCTGCGGCTTTCCCATTCGTTTATCCGTATCTTCAGGATAAGGACGGAATGTGCTTCGGCAAGACAGGCGGAAACCCTGTGTTCGTAAACTTCTTCCAGCGCGACTCTGAGCGTGTAAACAGTAACATGGCGATCATCGGTAAGTCGGGTTCGGGTAAATCCTTTGCTACAAAGACTATCCTGTCAAACCTTGCTGCCGACAACAGTAAGATATTCATTCTCGACCCCGAGAACGAGTACGGTGTGCTTGCTAAAAACCTTGACGGTAAGATGATAGACGTTGGTAAGGCTACCGAGGGTAATCTTAACCCGTTCCATATCATCACAGGTGTTTCGGACGACGGCGAGGAGTCCAACTCCAACAGCTTCAACGCACATCTGCAGTTCCTTGAGGAGTTCTTCAGACAGATTCTTCCCGGCGTTGAGTCTGACGCGCTGGAGTACCTCAACAACCTGTTCCCGCGTCTTTATTCCGAGCGCGGAATAGATCAGGATACAGACCTGTCAAAGCTCACACCCGAAGATTACCCGATATTCGACGACCTGTATGATAAGATACTGACGGATTTCCAGCTTTCCAACAGCGACTACACCAAGAAGAACCTGCGTGTGCTGCTGAACTACATCTCAAAGTTCTCCACAGGCGGCAGAAACGCCCATCTGTGGAACAGCCCGTCGTCGCTTGATACGGTGGAGAATTTCATCGTGTTCAACTTCCAGTCGCTGCTTGCAAACCGTAACAACCTTATTGCAAACGCACAGATGATGCTGGTGCTTAAATACCTTGATAACGAGATAATCAAGAACCGCGACTACAACATTCTCCACAAGGCGAACAGAAAGATAGTTATCGTTATTGATGAGGCGCACGTTTTCATCGACGAGAAATATCCTATCGCGCTTGACTTTATGTATCAGCTTGCAAAGCGTATCCGTAAATACAACGGTATGCAGATAATCATTACGCAGAACATCAAGGACTTTGTGGGCACAGAGGAACTTGCAAGAAAGTCCACGGCGATCATCAACGCCTGCCAGTATTCCTTTATCTTCCCGCTTGCGCCTAACGATATGCACGACCTGTGCAAGCTTTATGAGAAAGCGGGCGAGATCAACGATTCCGAGCAGGATCAGATCGTAAACAACCCGCGAGGCAGAGCTTTCGTTGTTACTTCTCCCGCAAACAGGACCTGTGTTGACATCGTTGCGACTCAGGAGCTGCAAGAGCTTTTCACCGAATAACGGAGGATATATGAAACTACAAGCATTTGCCGCTGTGGCAGCTATACTTCTGCTATGCGGCTGTTCGGCACAGAAAGGCTCGCTTGACCATATACAAAACAGCGGCGAAGTCAGCATCGCAATAGCCTCTCAGGAGGACAAGACTTTGACCGCTGTGGCTGAGGCAATCTCACAGCGCCTAAACGCGCAGGTGAGATATGTGTCTGCCGATGACGATCAGGCGCTCAAGCTGCTGTCTACGGGTGCTGTCCATGTTGCGGTCGGCTATTTCAACGCCGATGAAACGCAGGGACTTGACTATTCACAGACCTTTGCGTTTTACAGCGAAAATGTTTATGCGGTGTGCTCGCCCGAGCATGAGCCGTTTACGCTAGCCGAGGAGCTTGAAGGTGTGCCGCTTGGCGCAGATCAAAGGCTGCCTGACGATCTAGCTGAGGATATCGGTGATATGTCTTCGGAGAAACAGCTGTATTGTACAGATGTGGAAAAAGCGGCTGAAATGCTTGAAATAGGCGATATTACAGCGTATTTCTGCTATTTTGACGAAGCTCAGGTTTTGGCGCAGCAGGGCTATAAGGTGTATTCGGTATATGACATTGAGCCGCAGCGTTTTTGTGCTTTGACAATGAGAAATAATAAGGAGCTTTTTGCTGAGGTAAACGCCGCTGTCGGCGAATATCTTACGGAGGTAAACTGAAATGAGTTACTTTGACGATCCTAAACATAAAGCAGCGTGGGACAAGGAACTTTCTGCGCTGAAAAAGGAAAAGGAGCGCCGCAAGGCAGAGGGAATAACAGGCGAGGCAAACTTTGACGATAAGGAGATTTCTGCGCAGCTTGACAGCGCGGAAAAGCGCGGCAAGCAGGCAGCCGAAAGATACAGCGAGCTTGATGACGCACTGTCCGTTGGCGGTGAGATCAGGCAGCGCATGACTTATGCTGAGCTTGTTGCGGAGGAGAATATGGTGCATAACACCCGTAAGACCTCTGCGCCGCAGAAGACTATGCAGAAAGAGGCTTCGCGTGAGCTTTAAGTGGTTTTGGGCTGCGGCTGCGTCGCTTTTCCTTGCGGTGCAGCCGCTTAGCATACAGGCTTATGCGGAGTTTCCGTTAAGCATGAGCTATAGCGTTGATGAGGAGATGTATTATTACAGCTTTTCTGACGGTGTTAGCTTCGTTTGCACCAATGAGCTTTCCGAGGACGGCGTTATAGCGGACGAATTTTGGCTTGCTGCGGACACTAAGGACGTTATGATCTCCGTAAAGCGCGGTGATGAATATATTGAATATTCCGACACTACTGTACTACAGGAGGCGGGCGAGTATATCTTCACCGTTTCACATGAGCTGCGCAGCGGCGATAACGCAGGTGAGATACAGACGATACAGTTTCCGCTTGTTATTAAAGACAGCGGCACAAGTGTTGTTCCAGATGATACGGATAGCGGAGAAGAAACAAATTCCTCAGGCTCGGCTATACTGAAAGAGGGCAGATTGAAGCTTTCTCCCGAAGAAGATGCTTTTACCTTTACGTTTACTAACGGAGAAAAGATATCTTCCAATGTGCTTGACGGTGAAACGGTGGACTTCGTTCCCAAAGTCAAGATATCTGACGGTATCGAATGCTCCGTGCTCAGAAACGGCGAGCCTTATGCGCTGCCGTATAACGGAATCATCAATGAGGACGGCGCTTATAGCTTTGAATTTATTGCCTACGTCTCTGAATTAAGCGGTGAGGCGAGATACTATAGCTTCACCGTACACAAAGACCCTATGCGTCAGATGGGATTTTATTATCCGCCCGAGGGTGCGCAGCTTGTAAGCGCCTCAAAGGACGGCGAGCCGCTTGATGTGTCTGCGGGATATGTTGAGCTTTGCGAGGACGGAGATTACACGATAGACTTCCGTGGTGATGTCGTGAGCCGTGTTCTCAATTTTAAAAAGGATACAGTTGCGCCTGTTATCTGTTTTAACGGCACGAATATGACGCGCTTTGAATCTGAAGTGACAGTTACAACAGATAGCCCGTGTACCGTTACCGCCGTAAGGGACGGAGCGGCTTATTCGCTGGGTGACGACCTTACGCTGAAAAGCGCAGGTATCTATATAGTGACTGCGACCGACGAAGCAGGGAATGTATCTCAGATGCGAGTGGAGATAATTGCGCCCTCGGCTGTTGATCCCGCTTTGATAGCTGTTATCAGCGGTGGAGCGCTTGTCGCGGCTGTAGTTTATGTGATCGTTCAGAGAAGAAAAGGACCGGTGGTGAGATAAAATGCGGATCAGCAAATGGATAAGGATAGCTGCGGCGCTGCTTTCGCTGTGTCTTTTAAGCGGCTGTTACAGTGTTTTCAACGCAGGTATGGCTTATGAAGCGGGAGATGGCTACAACAATCTTGATGACATCATGAACAACCCCGACAAAAACAATTCCGCTTATGGGGAAGCTTATGACACTGAAAATCAGCCGACTTATAAGATAACCACTGAACCCATTTATGAGAACGGCGGTACAGACGCATTTTATATTGATGAAAACAATTGTAAGAAGTCGGCGATAAAGGATTTTCAGCTTATTGATGTTGAATTTGCAAGAGTCGGGGGAGCTAACAGAACGATATATTTTTATCTGGGAGATCATAAAACCAAAAAAAATACGCTTTACTATTGCGTAGCGTCTTATGATTTTGTTGATAAGAGATACTCTGTTATCCTGCAAGGTACTTGCAGTGATGAAGATGAGTGTGATTTTGCGTGCGACAAGATAAGCGCCGGAAATTATATGATCGTTTTTAACGGCAAGATCTATAGAGTGACAACTACTGAAATTACTAAGGAGCGGGTGATTCCCGGTCGTGGCGGTCTGCCCGATCGAAAAGTGCAATATACATACGATTCCATAAATAAAACAGAATATGATATTAGTTTTTTTCAAAAACAACTTAACAGAACACTGGAATACGATAATAATTCCATCGTCGATATATCATATATAAATGATGAATTGGTCGTATTTGGAGTGTTGGAGAGCGAGGAAAAAGATGACGGCTCGCTCATGGAAAGATATCATATATATGCTTTAAGATTTGGTGAAGAGCTTTTCGGTGATGACTACTCGCAGGATTTTGAAAATATAGAATATTTGAAGCAGATGAAAAACGTTTATTCCACTGAATACGGTAACCTGTTTGCTACTTTTGGTTATAACAATGTGCTTTATGTAAGCGGAAAGAAAAACAATAAGAACGATACTGTTTATACTTTGAGCACATGGAGCGCTGACAGTGGCAAAACGGGATACAGCGCACAAATAACCTGCCCGAAGGATACGGAGATACTCGGCTATAAATGGGAAAGAAGCGATGCTTTCGATGGTGCGGTGGTACTTCGCAAATATCCTGTTGACGATGATTTCAAATATGAACTGGTGTTCTATCAGCACGAGAAGGTGTATAACGAAAAAGGCGAGCATGTGAATATCAATTTGGTTGAAAATAAGGTCTTTCCTGTCGGAAGCAATTGTTTGAATCTTGCGTCTATGGACAGTATGCCGTCAGTTTTTACGGAGGATTACTCAGGAGAAGAAAATTATTATTGCGCTAGTGTAGATAAAGGTATCGTTTATGTTTACGGGGGCGGAGAGGTCAGCAACGTCCGCGCAACATCTTCATACTTCGGCTTCGGCGGTACGGATTATTATTTCGCGTTTGTCGGATTCAATAACGAGGGCGTAAGCGATAAAGAAACCATGAAAAAATATGTTAAGAACAAACTCGTAGAAGAAACGGTGACAAATTACAAAACAGGCGAGGTCGTCACCTACTATTACGATAGTAAGGGCAAGATTGAACGCACCGAGGAGTCCACGACTGAACCCCGATCACGAGCGTATGGCTTGGCGGATCTTCCTTATGCAAAGATATATAAGTGGTAAAAGCTACGGCACCGCTATTTTTAGCGGTGCCGTTTGGCGTTTTGCTGATTTGTCATTTTGTTCTCGGAGTTACAAATAGAACTGCCCTTGAGTATTTAGTGCCATCGCCTGCTTCTGCCAGTAGCTTCTGAGCGATTCTACCATGTCGATGGCGTTCTGCTGAGCTGTATGCTCGGAGTATTCCTGCATTTCGCTGAAAACATGACCGCAGTGCTCTATCTCGCCTGCCTCATAGCCGCCGCTTACGCCTACCAGCCACTTGCCAAAGGCGCTTTTCTTGAACTTAAAGATATAGTATATCAATCCATGAAGCTGAAATTCGCCCGCCGCCTCTATGCGCTTGGGAGCTTTGCCAAGCTCCGCGGGGTTTGCGAGCCATCGTATCATCGCAGCCTTTGCGGCTTCTTGCTGTAGGGTCATATTGTATCCTCCGTTATATTTTAGGGACACGGCAAGACTGGCCTCCCATAAAGAAGTATTCAACATTCACAGTAAAGGTTGCGTAAAATTACGCAGCCTTTCTCTTTTTACTGTATTCCTGCCTGTCAGCGACAATAGTAGCTGTTGCCGCCTTAAATCTGTAAACAATGTCAATCTTCTGTTGCCTGTGTCCGCTTGATTTGTCGGGAGCGTAAACAACAATTTTCTCAATAAATTCGTGCATAACTTCAGGCGTAAGCTCCGTTACCCGTGTACGGCTTCGGATAATATCCAGAAATTTCTCTACATCGGCTCTTTTCTGCTCGTTATTATCAATGAAATCGGATATTTCAGCAACCGCCTGTTTCAGCTTGCGTTGTTCATCTTCGTATCCTTTAGACATCAACTGAAACCTTTCATCAGAAATCTTTCCCGCAACATTATCCTCATAAAGCCTTGTAAACAGCTTGTCCAGTTCGGCAATTCTCTTTTCCGACTGGCCAAGCGTCTTTCTTGCCTTTTTGAGTTCGGCAAACCTTACCGCAGCAGAGGCCTCTACCGCTGTTTTAAGAAAATCATCCTCATTGTTATGCACGTTATCAAGCAGCTTGTTGATTTCAGTAAGCACGATTTCTTTCAATACCGCTGTTCTGATATAATGAGCCGAACATTCATCCTGAAATTTTGCATAATGAGAACATTTCAAATGCTCCTGCTCCGAAGTAAGACTTTGCGAACGGCACAGATACATTTTTGAACCGCAATCGGCACAGAACACAACTCCTGAAAAAGGACTTATCTCACCATTTTTCTGAATTCTCCGTTTGTTCTGTCGAAGTTCCTGCACCAAATCAAAATCTTTCTGTTTGATAATGGGTTCGTGCGTATTTTCAAAAATCACCCAATCGGTTTTATCGTTCTTGACTTTTTTCTTGTTTTTGTAGGATTTACGTCGGGTTTTAAAATTTGCTGTGTGCCCTACATATTCAATTTTCTCAAGAATGTCCGCAACAGTTCTCGCAGACCAGCGATATGGTTTATCATCTGGAATTGTACCATTGCTTTTGAATTGCCAGTATGCTGTCGGTTTAAGGATGTTTTCTTCCGTGAGCATTTTAGCAATTCTCAACGGTCCGTTTCCATCAATGCAAAGTTTGAAAATTCTCTTGACAACAGCCGCCGCTTCTTCGTCAACCAGCCAAATGTTTTTATCCTGTTCAGATTTGACATACCCGTAAGGCGGTAAGGTAGCAAGTGGCTTTCCCGATAATCCTTTTGCTTTGAAAACTGCTCTTACCTTCTTGCTTGTGTCTTTGGCATAAAAATCATTAAACACATTGCGGAACACCATCATTTCGTTCTCGCTTTTTGCAGTGTCAACATTATCATTGATAGCAATGTATCGAATATCATAATCGGGGAAAATAAGCTCAATATATTCGCCTGTTTTTAGATAATCTCTACCAAGTCGTGACAAATCTTTGGTGATGATAGTTCCTATCTTGCCATTTTCCATATCCGTAATCATTCTCATAAAATCGGGACGTTGAAAATTTGTACCGCTGTAACCATCATCTATGTAAAACTGCGGATTGGGGAAACGGTTGTCCTCTGCATATTTCAGAAGAATAGCTTTCTGGTTGGTGATACTGTTGCTCTCACCTTGTAAATCATCGTCGTTGCTTAATCGACAATATAACGCTGTAATTTTATTTACCATATAGTCCCCCTTACCTATAAAAACTACAGCGGATTATGTTACCTTTATTATATCACATCTACAAGAATAATTCAAGATGGTAAAGCGCAAAAGCGAAAATAATACGCTGTTAAGTTTTTTTAAACTATGTTGCAAATTGCAGACGCTCAACATCTCTCGAAATCAGCCGCTTGATAATATCATCAAGGGTTTCCTTACAATCAAAATTGAAGTGAGTTTTGACAATATATGTTGTGTGACCGATTTTGTATTCGGAGATGTTTGGTGCAAGTGAGGCACTTTCCTCACTCGCTACGGCG
>JAZNTS010000097.1:0-7973 GCA_045591905.1 Oscillospiraceae bacterium
GACCCTCGTTTACTGCAATAGCGGAGCCATCGGTGATTATGTTATCGGAGCCCTTATTAGTGCCCTTGCTGCCAACGCGCTTGTAGCCTCTCGCTGCAAGAACGTCGGTCGACATAGCGTCGCAATATATGTATTCTTTATACTGATCCTCAAGAGCGCCGGAAATTGCATTTATTGATGCTTTAATTAATCCCATAATATTTTCTCCTTTCGAAATTACATGATAATATTATTTTACAGCAAAAACACCAAATTGTCAATATATTGAACATACTTTTTTTGTTAAAATCAGCAGACAAAAATTTTACATTTACCTATCTTGACAAATCAAGTCGTTTGTAGTATAATGTTATAGTTAATCGGGGTGTGGCGCAGTTGGTAGCGCGCGAAGTTTGGGACTTCGATGCCGCAGGTTCGAATCCTGTCACTCCGACCATCGTTCCGCCGAGCCTTATCTGAATGAGGCTCGGCGGATTTTTGTTTAGTGCCGATTATAAAGCTATCCAAAATCTTTTCAAATTCACATTTTCATTCGGCTCATGTAACGTAGACTCATAGACGCCGCCGTTTGCTAGGATAGTCCTTTCACTGCCGATGTTCCCGTCTATACAAGTGATAAGCACCTTTTCAAGCCCGATTTCCTTGCAACAAGGCAAAGCCATTTTAAGCATTTCCTTTGCGTAACCCTTACGCCTTTCGCTTGGCCTTACGGAATAACCGATATGACCGCCGAATTTTTCAAGAAAATCATTCAAATAATGCCTTATCTGAATCATTCCGACCAGCTTATTATCGCTCTTGCGAATGAAAAAGAATTGAGTAGCAGGAACCAAATGAGAGGGAACAGTTGTCGGCTCTTCGTACTTCCTACATACGTTTATGTATTCTTCGGGATCATCAATTCTGCAGAGAGGTCCCGTTCCGTCCATTGAACCGCCGACATCTAAAAATTCTTGCCTATATTCTGCAATTTGTGCAGAATATTCGCTCGAGGGTCTTATTAAAATAAATTCTTCCATAGTATTTCACCCTATCACGCACTTTTTCTCAAACGCTTCAAACCCGCACTTCTCATAAAATCCAACCAGCGCGTCCTCGCATACGATATATACCTCACTCGGTGCAAGGCTTGCGGCGACCGAAGTCACCAGCTTTTTTGCAAGACCCTCTCCCCTGTGCGCTTTTAAAGTGGCAACCTGCGATAACAGCGCTTCGCCGTTGATATCGTGCTGTATCACAAGCGCGGCTTTGCTGTCAAGCACACAGCATTTCGATATTCCGTGGCGGACACGGTGCGACATATCAAGATACCACGGCTCAAACGCTATATCAAAGCCATCGGAGATGATTTTGTACACATCAGACAGCGATGGCTCGACTTTAAATTCGGCACAGACCGAGCCGCCGCTGAATTTCATAAGATTAACGACATCGAAGCCTCGTCCAAGCCTATCGGAGAGCGCTTTTCCCACCGCTTCATTGCAAAAGATGTCAGAAAACCCTTGCATTTGCAGGAAATCCGCAAGCTCATCAAAATCAGCAATACTATCCGCACAAATCACAAACGAGCCGTCAAGCACCGAGATATAGCTGTTCCCTTGCCGATAAAAGCGGCAGAAATCATATTTTGCACCGTAGGCGCTGTGAAGCGCGCGTATCTTCTGCGCTTCAAGTCCTTTTTCGGGAAGCGCAGAGAAATCCTCGCGTTCGAAGATTTGTTTTATCATAACTCGGCGCAAGCCTCTGCCATCGCGGCAGCAAGAGCCTTTGTAGCTTCAAAGTCGCTCATTTTTATCACACATGACGGCGAATGGAGATATCTGCAAGGAACTGACAGCGCACAGGTGCGGATTCCGCCGCTGCTGACATGGATAGCGCCGCTGTCGTTACCGCCTGCAACAAGAGTTTTGGTCTGTGCGGAAACACCAAGCTTTTCCGCAGTGTCAAACGCAAGCTTGTAAAGCTCCCTGTCATAGATAGTGCTGCGATCCATATAGGAAACGACCGCGCCCTTGCCAAGCTGACAAACACGCTTGTCGCCGCTCACTCCCGAAAAATCACAGGCAGTTGTGGTTTCAAGCACAAGCGCGATATCAGGCGCAACTGTGTAAGCCGCCGCCTTTGCTCCGCGTGTGCCGACCTCCTCCTGAACAGTGAAAACGAACCACATATCATAAGGAAGCTCGCTGTTTATCATGTCCATCATTATAAGGCAGCCCGCGCGGTCGTCGATAGCCTTACCTTTTACAAACCCGTCGCCGAAACTGAAAAATTCCGTGTCAAAGCACGCTGTAGCACCGCGCGAAACAAGCTTTTCAGCCATTTCCGCAGATGAAGCGCCAATGTCGATATACATACTATCAAAATCGGGAGCCTTTTTGCGTTCATCGGCAGACTGCTGATGTGTAGCTTTAGTGCCGATAACGCCGAGCGTTCCGTTTTTAAAACGCACCGCTCTGCCAAGCACAACGCGAGGGTCTACTCCTCCCACAGCGCCGAAGCGGAGAAAACCGTCAGCGGTAACATCGGTCACCATAAAACCGACCTCGTCCATATGTGCGGCAAGCATTATTTTGTTTTTTGGCGCTTTTTTTCCCTTTTTGAAAACGATCAGATTTCCCAACGGGTCAACACTTACCTCGTCGGCGGTGATGTTTTTCATTATATATTCGCGCACTGCGCTCTCGTCGCCCGATGTTCCGTCAAGCGTGCATATCTCTTTCAGTCTGTCAAGCATCGGCTTCACCTCCCGCATAGCTGCAAATAAGCTTAGCTACAGCTTCGATATCACGAATATCGACCGTTTCTATCGGCGTGTGCATATAGCGTATAGGAATAGACAATGTGCAGCATTTCACGCCGCCGCGGCTTACAGAGATAGCATCTGCATTGGTTCCCGTTGAGGACGGCATGACCTCCACGGTGAAAGGAATATCGGCACTGTCAGCGAGAGCTTTCAGGCGCTCCGTCATTTCTCTGTCGAGAACGGCGGAAACTCCTATCATCGCACCGCTTCCAAGCTCTGCTGTTTCGTGAGCAGCGCTGTCAGGGGTAGTTCCAAAGGACACGTCAACGATTATCGCTTCATCAGCTTCAATGCGCGCGGCAACCTGCTTCGCACCGCGCTCACCCGTTTCCTCCTGTGCGGTAAAGCAAACAGCGAGGTCGTAAGCAAGCGGCTTTTCTTTCAGCATATCAAGCGCCGCGAGTATCGCGCAAACGCCGCTTCTGTCATCGACCGCGGGTGCGGAAACAAGGCTACTGCAAAGCTCACGGAACTGCGACTTTACAGTTATCCTGTCGCCGAGAGATACAAGCTTCTCGGCTTCTTCCCTGTTCATGCCTATATCAATGCAAAGCTCGCCTACCTCGGGCACCTTGCTGTGGTCAGAGGACACATGAGGCGGAAGAGTTGAAATAACTCCGCAAATATCTTTCTTTCCGTGAACTACAACGGTCTGTGCAAGCATGGTTCGCATATCAAGTCCGCCGCAAGCACCCGCCTTTAAAAATCCGCCGTCGTCTATATAGGTCACGATCATACCTATCCTATCGATATGCGCGTCGAGAATGAGCGTTTTTGCAGAGGGTCTGCCGCACCTTATCAGCGCGGTGACATTTCCGAATGGGTCGATCTCTGCATCGGGAGCATACTCTCTCAGCAGCTCAAGCGCCGCGCGGGAGGCAGAAAATTCATCGCCCGAAACGCCGATTTGCTCCGTAAGACTACGGAGCGTTTGTTTTATATCCATATTTTATCCTTTCATAAAACGCATATAGTATTGCCGCGGTCGAGCAACTTAAGTAAGCGGCATGTATGTCACTTCTTTTTTCCGAACACCGAAAACAGCCTTCTAAAAAAGCTCGTTATTGGGTTTCCGAGCTTTTGATTGTTGCCGAGCTTTTGATTAACTTCTTTAAGCCGTTCTTCCGCCGAGTCGTTAGGGAGGATTTCCATCGACTTTTCAAAGCATTCCTTTGCCTTTTGATAGTCACCCGTTGCCATATATACCCGTCCGAGATCAACGTATCGGAACTGGACATGGTGCTCGCGCATACGCTCGGGCGTATTGCAATAATTTATGCAGAATGTAAGGCAGGTTATCGCGTCCTGAACCAAATCGGGCGTACGGTAATCGTCATCATCTACAAGTTCTTCAAGCGTAGTGTAGTATTCCCAATACAAATCGTAATTTTCAGGGTCAAGCTCCAGAGATTTTCGGTAAAAATCAATACCCTTAAGGTCTTGACCGAACACCACAGTCCGACAGCCAAGACGAGAGAGTAATTTCGCAAGCTCCTTGCGGATATCGCCCTCAGCATCGGGATATCTTTGCAGAATATCCTCCGCTTCGGCTATCGCGGCGTTTTTGCCCTCGGGAGTTTTATAGGCATCAAAGCTGTACTTCTTGAGAAACGCCTCTATTTCGGCTTTCAGTTTTTCAAGCTCCATTTATTTTATCCTCCTGAATATATGATAGGAAACCTTGCCGAGAGCGGTTTATCTGACATCGTGCGCTGATTTTATGATACAGGCACTTGTTTTGCCGCAGCAAGGATAATCAATAATCTACCACAACGGCACCGATTTGTCAAGCGCTTTTGTTGGAATTTCACTTATCCTTTCATATTTAAACATATCGGGTGTCTTATTACGGTGCGCAGCTTCTCGGGAGCGCATCTGCGCGGGTCTGACAGATAGATCTCATGATGAAATCTTCCGTTGAAATCCTCACGATATCCGTTTTCGGCTGCGAATTTCCGCATTTTTTCAATGCTTGCAGGCTCGCTGTCATAACTGCCCTTGTGCATTATCTGAACGCAAAGCCCCTCGTTATAGCGAAACAGCTTTGCTTTATCAACATCTAGCTCGGGCTTTTTCTTTTTCAAAGCCGCTTTCGCCGCTTCAAACACAGCTTCCGTCACAAATTCGGGCTGACGTATCATGGACTTCCAGCAAAAGCAGCTTTTATCCGTGATGTTAGTTCCGTCAAAGTCAATGCCCTCAACGCTCCAAAGTCCCTCAAGCGGCGGCACGACATATTCAAAATAGCCCTCGGGCTGAGTGCCGTTCATCTTGCTCATTTTGATAGTAAACGACAGACCGTAAAGAAGCTCCAGTGCCTCCTTGTACTCGGCACAGGTGTTCGGGTCGCCCTTGCCGTCAACAGCAATAAACACCATTTCGGGAACTTCTATCACCGTAGGCTTTGACGTTGGCTGATAAAGAGCCTTGTATTCCTTTTTATAATCAAGCTTTTCCATCGTTCTGCTCCTTTATGTATTCACTTCCGAGCTTTCTGAGCCTTTCAATGCCACGCTTATCCCATTCGGATATCTTGCTTACAAGCCATTCACAGGGAAATTCACTGCAAACGCCGCAGAACAAAGCGCCGTGCTTTACACAGCACTCATATATGGTGCAGCTGTTCTCCCACATACTGACGCACTTACCGCCGTTTTTGATACACCCTGCACATTCGTCATTTTTATAGTGAGCGCAGCTTGTACAATCACCGCCGCATGGTGTGATGTTACTAAAATCAGTCATAGCCTTTCTCACTTCAGAAAATCGCTCTGCACTGCTGTGAAATTAAAGTTGTAGCCCTTGTGATTTAGAAGCTCCAGCTTATATTCCAGCAGCTCAACAGGGACATTAAGCTCAAAAGCGGCGGTGTCGGGGTCGCTTACATACTGAAGCTCGGACAGAACCGCTTTATCCGTCAGCAGCAGCTCAGCAGCAAACAGGTTTGCCTCGCGTTCGGTCTTATTATGCTCGAGGAACATAGTGCTCTCGCGGATACCGCCGACAGCAAGCTCTCTGTGCAGCATATCATGCCCGAATTCATGTGCGCAGACAACGCGGCGCGTCATCTCGTCAAGCTGGTTATTAACAACGATGTACCGCTTTCCGTTCTCGAACACATAAAAACCTTTTAAGCCCCCAAGCGGTCTGAACCACACCTTTGCGCCCGAATTTTCGGCCGTCTGATAAATGTTTCTGCCCGCAAAATCGGCTCTGACTTCCTCTGCCTTTTCAATAATACCGTCTAAGATCATAAGCTGTCTTTTCTGCTGTCCTCATATATTTCAAGCAGGCAGTTGAAAAGTGCCTCCTTGTCGTCGTCCGAAAGCGAATTTCCTGCAAAAAGCCCTCTTGTTTCCGCAAGGAACTGCATAGTAGCTGCCCTGTCCTTGTCGTTTTTGCACGCGCGCTTGATAAAGCGCTCTTCAAGGGTAAGCTCAAGCTCTTCCTCGTCGTTCAGAAGAAACTCGGGAGTAACATCAAGCTTTTCAGCTATCTTGCCGAGTATCTCGCCCCTCGGAGTGCGCGAGCCGTTCATATAATTCGCAAACGCACGGTATGTTATTCCGCAGCTTTTTGCGAAATCGCTCTTATGCAGCCTGCGTCGGCTGAGCATTATTTCGATCTTTTCATTCAGCTTCATAGATATACCTCCATAAACAAACGCTCAAAATCGTTCATAATTATATTATACTAATGAACAACAAACTTGTCAATGCATATTAAGCAAAAAATTTTATACAGTACAATGCATAAACATCACATTGAACTCCATTAGGCAAAACTTATTGATACAAAAGCATTTGCGCAAACACTGAAATTCCAGTTCACGCAATACAGACTAAGCAAAAATGTATAAAACATTGTAAAACAATGAAATTCACCGTATAATATGCATTTTAGTGTATAAAAAGACTTGACTTTTCCGCAAAAGAGTGTATAATATCAATTGTAAATAATTTTTGCATAAGGAGTTACAAAATCATGGCAAAGGAAATCAAAAAGATAATACTTGCATATTCAGGCGGACTTGATACCTCTATCATTATCCCCTGGCTGCACGAGAACTACGAGGGCTGCGAGGTTATATGCGTAGCAGGTAACGTAGGTCAGGACGCTGAGATCGAGGGTCTTGAAGAGCGCGCTAAGAAGACAGGCGCAACCAAGCTCTACATTGAAGATCTTCAGGACGAGTTCGTAAACGACTTTGTATGGCCTACCCTCAAGGCAGGCGCTAAGTACGAGGGCTACCTCCTCGGTACTTCCTTTGCACGTCCCCCTATCGCTAAGCGTCTTGTTGAGATCGCTAGAGCGGAGGGCGCTGATGCTATCTGCCACGGCTGCACAGGTAAGGGCAACGATCAGGTGCGTTTTGAGCTGACTATCAAGGCTCTTGCTCCCGACCTCGCAATCATCGCTCCTTGGAGAATCTGGGATATCAAGTCCAGAGATCAGGAGATCGAATACGCAGAGGCTCACAATGTTCCGATAAAGATCACAAGAGAAACAAACTACTCCAAGGATATGAACCTGTGGCACCTCTCTCATGAGGGACTGGATCTCGAGGATCCCGCTAACGAGCCCCAGTATAACAAGCCCGGTTTCCTTGAGCTTGGTGTTTCCCCTGAGCAGGCTCCCGACAAGCCTACATACATCACCCTCACATTTGAAAAGGGTATCCCCGTTGCTCTCAACGGCGAGAAGATGGACGGCGTTAAGCTCATCAAGACACTGAACAAGATCGGCGGCGAAAACGGTATCGGTCTGTTCGACGTTGTTGAGAACCGTCTGGTTGGTATGAAATCCAGAGGCGTTTACGAGACCCCCGGCGGTACTATCCTGTACCACGCACACGAGGTTCTCGAGACTATCTGCCTTGACAAGGAAACTCAGCACTACAAGTACGGTCTTGCTCAGAAGTATGCAGATATCGTATACAACGGTCAGTGGTACACTCCTCTGCGTGAAGCTATGGACGCATTCGTTGACAAGACACAGGAGACCTGCACAGGCGAGGTTAAGCTGAAGCTCTACAAGGGCAACATCATCAACGCAGGCGTTACATCTCCCTACACACTGTACAGCGAGGACTTCGCTTCCTTCGGTGAGGACGATGTTTATGACCAGAAGGATTCCGCAGGTTTTATCAACCTGTTCGGTCTCCCCA
>JAZNTS010000098.1:0-7119 GCA_045591905.1 Oscillospiraceae bacterium
AAAGTAAGGAGATAGTCACCGCTGCCTCCGTACTTGGCATTTTTTTCGCAATGAGGCTGTTTATCGGCTTTATGAGCGAGGTTATGCTTGCCTACACAGGCTCTGTGTTTGAGAACATCGGCACAGCAAGGGTGAACGCTGACACTATAAGCACATTTTTTGTGAACGGTGCTACGGCTTTTATCATGGCGGTAGGGCCTATATGTGCGGTAGCTATGCTGCTTGGAATTATACCGACAATAGCGCAGACAAAGGGTCTGTTCACGATGAAAGCGCTGCGCCCCAAGTTTTCAAGGCTCAATCCGCTTTCAGGCATAAAAAAGCTGTTTTCCCTGCAATCCGTTGTCGGCATTGTAAAGGGTCTTATAGAGGTAATTATCATCGGCTACGTTATCGTGAGCGAGGTGCTTGCGCGTATGCCGAGATTTCTCGCACTTATGGATACAGGCGTAATGCAGGGTGTTACTTATGCTTTTTCAAGCGTATTCGACCTTGTTATGCTTATATGTATCCTGTTGGTTTTTGTTGCTGCGGGAGATTTCCTTTTCCAGTGGTGGCAGTTTGAGAAAAAGCTCAAAATGTCCAAGCAGGAGGTCAAGGAAGAGTACAAGCAGACTGAGGGTGACCCTCAGGTAAAGAGTAAGATAAAGCAAAAGCAGCAGCAGATGGCGATGTCCCGTATGATGCAGGAGGTGCCGCAGGCTGACGTGGTTATCCGTAACCCTACTCACTTTGCAGTTGCTTTGAAATACGATCAGGATAAGAACCGTGCGCCGCAGGTGGTTGCAAAGGGCAAGGATTATCTCGCTTTGAGGATAGTTAAGATAGCGGAGGAAAACGATGTGTACATCACAGAAGATCCGCCGCTTGCACGAATGCTCTACAGCACCGTTGATATTGGGCGCGAGATCCCTGTGGAGCTTTACAACGCGGTCGCCGAGGTGCTGACCGTTGTTTACAAGGCAAAAAACAAGACATTACACGCATGATTTGATATATACAAAACGTTAATTTTCGACAAAATATTACAGAAAGGGGAGTGGCAGATATAGTACGCAAGCTGTTAAGCAATTCGCTTGTATTGTTCGTTATATTCGTTGTATTGGCTATTATTATCCCGCTCCCGTCATGGCTGCTGGATTTCATGATACTTCTGAACATAGCCCTCAGCCTTATTATTCTCGTTATGACTATGTTCATCAAGGAGGCGCTGGAGTTCTCCGTATTCCCGACAGTGCTGCTTATCACGACGGTGCTGCGACTATCGCTGAATATCTCTACAACAAGAGGTATCCTATCATCGGGATACGCGGGCGAGGTAATCGCGGCGTTCGGTAACTTCGTAATGGGCGGTGACGCCATTGTCGGCTTCCTGATATTCATTATCATCGTTTTGGTAAACTTTATAGTTATTACCAAGGGTTCTGAGCGTGTATCAGAGGTTGCAGCCCGCTTTACGCTGGACGCAATGCCAGGTAAGCAGATGGCTATTGACGCCGACCTGAACTCCGGACTGATCAACGAGGAGCAGGCAAAGCTCCGCCGTTCAAATATACAGCGCGAGGCTGACTTCTACGGCTCCATGGACGGTGCTACGAAGTTCGTTAAGGGTGACGCGATAATGTCTATCATCACCACCCTCGTAAACCTTATCGGCGGTGTTATCATCGGTATGATGCGTGACGGCGGCGATTTCGGTACTATCCTCAATTCCTACTCCCTTGCAACAGTGGGCGACGGCCTGTGTTCTCAGATCCCCGCACTGCTCATTTCCGTTGCAACAGGTATGATAGTTACCCGTGCGGCAAGTCAGGACAGCCTTATGAACGATGTAAAGGCGCAGTTTACTGCGCAGCCTTTCGTTCTGCTTATCGCGGGACTTGTTATGATCGTTATGATGGTCATTCCGGGATTCCCCACATTTGTACTGCTTATTCTGGGCGCTTTGCTTATTGTTGCGGCAGTAATGCTCGACAGGAATAAGAAGAAAATGGCAGAGCTTGAGCTTGCTCAGCGAGCCAAAGAGGAAGCCCGCGAGATGGAAAAGGCGAGCAACGCCGACAACGAGTATTTCCGCGATATCGACAATGTCTTCAAGCTGCTTAATGTTGAGCCGATAGAGATGGAGTTTGGTTATTCGCTGCTTCGTCTTGTTGACGAAAAGAGCGGCGGCAACTTTATCGAGCGCGTCGTTATCTTCCGTAAGCAGTTTGCGATGGATATGGGTATGGTAATTCCGTCCGTAAGAATGACGGATAACCCAGAGATAAACCCCAACCAGTACATAATCAAGATAAAGGGCGAGGAGGTCGCTCGCGGCGAGATCCTCGTAGACCACTATCTTGCGCTTGACAGCGGCGATGTTACCGCGCAGGTCGAGGGTATCGACACGGTTGAGCCTGCATTCGGTCTTCCCGCAAAGTGGATATCCGAGGATAAGAAGATCATGGCAGACGTTGCGGGCTACACGCTTATCGACCCTGTTTCGGTAATGATAACCCACTGGTCGGAGATAATGAAGCAGTATGCGCATGAGCTTCTGTCCAGACAAGATGTCAACACAATGGTCGAAAATGTCAAGAAAACCAACCCGATCGTTGTCGACGATCTTATACCCAAGGTTATTTCTGTCGGATATTTACAGAAAGTATTGTCGAATCTGCTTAAAGAGGGCATACCGATACGCGACCTTGAAACCATTCTTGAAACGCTCGGCGATCACGCCAATGTGCTGAAAGATATGGATATCGTGACAGAGTATGTGCGCCAGTCGTTGAAGCGTACCATAACGCGCCGCTTTGCGGAGGCAAACTCGCTCAGAGTTATCACATTGGATACGCAGATAGAGGATATGATAGTAAGCTCTGTAAAGAAATCCGATCAGGGCAGCTATCTTGCGATGGCTCCCGATATCATTCAGCAGATAGTGAATGTTACAAACACCGAGATCGACAAGATAAAGGACGTTATACCCACAGTCATCATTCTTACGTCGCCTGTGGTGCGCATTTACTTCAAAAAGCTGACAGATCAGTTCATTCCGAACATAACAGTGCTTTCCTACAGCGAGATAGACGCTGCCGCTCAGATACAGGCAATAGGCAACATCTCACTCAATGCAGCGGCGGTGCACTGAGTTCACACAACATAAAAGGGGCGCTTTCGGTGGCAGGCTGACAGCGGCTTAATTAAGGAGGTGCGGACAATGGATAACAGTACTGCGGCTCTGCTTCAGGATTACCTGTGCAGCCGTGATGAAGCTGTGCGTAATGAGATCGTGCTGAAAAATCTCGGACTTGTCCGCAGCTGCGCCTTATCGCTGAGAAATATGTATATCAAATTCGGCGATGTTGACGACGTAGTGAACGAGGGCGTTATCGCACTGATGGAGGCTATCGAGAGCTATGACCCCGATAAGGGCGCAAAGTTTGAGACCTATGCAACGCTGAAGATAAGAGGAGCGATAATAGATTTCGTGCGCGGACAGGACTGGATTCCTCGAAGCGTGAGGAAATTCGCGCGCGACCTTGACAACGCGAACAGTTCGTTGTATAATCAATATAATAGAATGCCTACTACAGCAGAGCTGTCCGAATATATGGAGATGTCCGAGGACAAGCTGCTTAAATGCATGGCAGAAGCTTCGACTACGGTTACGCTGTCGTTTGAAGAACTGCTGTACGAGGACAATTTTGAAAATCACCCTGCTTCAGCAGGCGAAGCGACAGACTCCGCCGTTCTCCGCGAGGAGTGTCGCCGTGTTATCGCAGAGGCTATAGATTCCCTAAAGGAAAAGGAAAAGCAGGTCATCACTTTATACTACTTCAAAAACATGAAATATTCCGATATAGCAAAGGCGCTGGGCATTTCAGAGTCGAGGGTGTGTCAGATTAACACCAAGGCGACCCTTACGCTGAAAACACTGCTTGAGCCGTATATCAAAGGAGGAGATCAGTCTTGAACAGAGGTTATTACATCGCCGCTAACGGCATGATCATGAATCAGCGCAAGCTGGACGCGATAGGCAACAATTTGACAAATATGTCCACCTCGGGCTACAAGGCGGATACTATTCTTACACAGAGATTTGACGAGGCTATGATACTTGTAAAGCACCGCGAGGAGCTTTCGGGAAGCTTCGCGGCTACCTATGTGGATACATCGTATACAAACCTTGAGCAGGGCACGTTCGAGTTTACTGACAGCCCGTTCGATGTTGGCATAAACGGCAATGTCTACTTCAACGTTGCGGCATATAACGGCGAAACAATGCTGACAAGAAACGGTCAGTGGGAGCTTGACGGCGAGGGCTATCTGTGCCTTTCAAATTCGGGACGTATCCTCGGCGAGAACGGCGAGATATTCGTTGGCAACAAGGATTTCAGAATAGACGTTGACGGAACGATATATCAGGACGGCGAGGTCGTGGACAGACTCAGACTTTCCTATATCGACCCCGAAGGCAATATCGACAAGTTCGGTGCAAATCTGTTCACTTCGGTAGAAGCGATGGCAGTTCCTGAGGGCGAAAGATTTGATATAATACAGGGCGCGTACGAGCGCTCCAACATAGATCTCAACTATGAGATGACGATGATGATGAACGCAAACCGTCTGTATGAGGCGTCAAGCTCTATACTGCAGCTTATCGACGGCATGAACCAGAAAGCGGCATCGCAGATATGCAAGCTGAACTAACGACGCTGACGAAAAGGAGTAAGATATGAATATAGCTTTCCATACCGGTAAGACCGCCATGATCGCTCAGGCTCAGGCGCTTAACGTTTACGGCAACAATATTGCAAATATCAACACATTCGGCTATCAGACAGTGCGCCCCAGCTTTGCGGATTGTCTGTATTCCGTTCAGAGAGCGCCCGAGGAGGATTGGCAGACAGGTCACGGTACTTACATTCAAAAGACCGATATCATGTTTGCTGAAAGCTCACTGTATTACACTGACAGAATGCTGGATTTCGCGCTTCCCAACGAGGGATTCTTTGCTGTGCAGAACAGATTCGGCGATGTGAATTACACACGCGACGGCGCATTCTCCATGACACAGGCTGAAACAGGCGAGTGGTATCTTGTAAACGGCTCTGGCGAGTATGTGCTTGATTATGACGGAAATAGGATAGTTGTGCCCTTTAATGACGAGGGAACTGTTGCAGATTACGGCGCGCTTGGCGAGATGGTAGGCGTTTTCGAGTTTGAAAATCCCTATGGAATCGAGGCTGCGGGAGATAATCGCTATCTCGCTACCGAAAGAAGCGGCGCTGTTACCGCAAATCAGAACCTGAAAAAGATGCAGGGCGTGCTTGTGACATCGAATGTAGAGCTTTCCGATCAGATGGTAAAGCTTATCGAAACACAGCGCGGCTATCAGATAAGCTCCAGAGTTGTTACGACCTCTGACGAGTTCACAAGAATTGCAAATAATCTTAGATAAAACAATGCTTTAAAAGGAGCGTGATCATATGCTGAAAAATTATGATGAGCTGTCGCCGATAGCTATAGACTGTCTGCGCGAGATAGGTAACATCGGCTCGGGAAGTGCTGCCAATGCACTGTCCTCAATGCTCGGCAAGAATGTGGTCATGCGAGTTCCCGATGTGAGCGTTATGGATTATCAGGAAGTTATCGACCGCATGGGCGGTCCTGAAAAGGTCATTACAGGTATTCTTGTTCACCTTGACGGCGACGTAAACGGCATGATCATGTTCCTGCTTGAGGACAGCTTTGCAAAGGTCGTTCTTTCAACGTTTTTACAGAGCGAGAATGTTTCGGTGATGACGCTTGATGAAACTCAGCTTTCGGTTATCCGCGAGATGGGCAACATCATGGCGGGCAGCTATCTTTCTGCGCTTTCTCAGCTCACGGGACTTACCATTGATATGTCCGTTCCGTCTATGACGGTGGATATGCTCGGCGCGATCATGAGCGTTCCGATAATCGAATTCGCCGAGGTCGGCGATAAGGTGCTGTTTATCGATGACGGTTTCGTTATCGACGGCGTTGATATCAAGTCTAATATTATCCTTATTCCGGAGATGGCTTCTCTGGCTACATTAATGACGAAGCTTGGAGTTATGTAATGGCAAGTTTGACAGTTGGAATATCTGACCTTAAAGTGTGCAGAGCGCCTGACACACTGGTTACATATGCGCTCGGCTCATGCGTTGGAATCTGCATGATAGATGAAACGGCGCACATCGGCGGGCTTTCGCATATCATGCTGCCTGACAGCAAGGCTTCCGCAAACGGCTGCGATATGCCGATGCGTTTTGCGGATACGGCGATACCGATGCTGATAGATAAGCTTGTGGGTATGGGCGCAAGCCGTTTCAGGCTAAAGGCGAAAATAGCAGGCGGCGCGGTAATGTTTGCTACCTCAAGCGACCGTTTTAACATCGGTGAGCGCAACATTGCGGCAGTTTTAGAGGCGCTTCGCAAGGAGAATATCCCGATAATCGCAAAGGACGTCGGACTGAATTATGGACGTACTGTATACTTCTATCCCGAAACGGGCATTATGGAGGTCAAGGCGGCGGCTAACGGAATAAAACAGTTTTAAAACTGCTCATGCTGCAATGAGCAGTTTTTTTGCACAAACGGCTTGAGTGAGAGGGCAAGAAAAAATCTCAAGGGCAAAAGTAAGGAGTACACGAATGGGTAACAGTGAAATGTTTGCAAGGGCGTTCTCACTGATTATGTATTTGAAATCACGACTAATGGATTTGGATAAAATTAACTAATATCTATTGCGGAAATTGTGAAAAAAATAGAAAATAAAATTTTTAAAAAATTTATGTAATGTTTTTATGCCTACCGATGTATACGTTATAGAGGGTAACCTCAATAAGAGCGGAAGGCGGCGATAACATGAAAAGTTTTGATTATCAGTTCTGACGGGATCAGTTTTAGTACGCTTTACAGTGCGGAAAAAGCAATTTGAAACAAAAAATTTTGACAAGGAGGATTTTTATCGGATTATTTCGTAAGAACAAAGGCAATTTAGCTTTGTGTTTGGCATTTATTATGCTATTTTCTGCGACAGGCTGTTCTTCGCATAGTATTGAGACCCCCCCTGCTGATAAAAAGGCGGCACAGGTTACTGAC
>JAZNTS010000099.1:0-11933 GCA_045591905.1 Oscillospiraceae bacterium
TTATTTTGAATTGACCCCGAAAGAGTTCTTCGATAACTCGTTTGATGACCCAAAATTGCTGGCTACCTTTGTTGAAGAAGCCAAAAAGCTCTCTGACGATGATCTGATCGCACTGATTGCCATTATGAAGCGTATGCACGGCAGGAATGATGAATAAGAATTATCGTTACATTAAACAGGACAAGTCTGATTTGTCCGAGGTTTTAATTTTTACAAAAAAATATGAAAAAAGCAGCAGAATTTTTCATCTGCTGCTTTTGCAGTATTCAGAACTTATCGTCCCTGATTTTTTTGCATGATTATTATCCGCATCGCCTGAGCACTCCTCCAAGGTTTTGCAAATCCAACCCCAAGGTCTTGATTTTCATTGTTATCCAGTATATATTATAGATGCAAATACTTCTATAATATATTAATTTTTATTATACTACATTTTACCATCATTTCAATAAAAACGAGAATTGTTCAATCTATGAACATTTCTCGCTCCACATTCTTAGAATCTTCTCATTTTCCTTATACAATATATAGAAAAGCTAAAATAAAAGTATTGTAAAATACAACAGTTATCATAGATAATATAGAAAATGTGTAATCACTTTTATACAGCCTATTTACGAAATTTTGTTCGTTGACGTACACAGGACGTAAAAAATCCACAAAAACAAGCAATTCGGACATAAAGAAAAACCGCTCAACCCTAATGGTTAAGCGGTTTTATGTTGGTTGCGGGAGCCGGATTTGAACCGACGACCTTCGGGTTATGAGCCCGACGAGCTACCGAGCTGCTCCATCCCGCGATATTTTCTACACTCATTATTTCCCGAGTGCTTAATAATTATACCACAAGCATTTACATTTGTCAACCCCTTTTTGAAAATTTCCTGCAAGATTTTTTCGACATTCGGGAGAAATAGCTTTGCTAAGCGGTTTATTGGAACTGTTCAAAGGTAGAAAACCGATACTTTTACAGACCTCAACGCTAACGAGTTAGACCTTGCCGCTGCCAAAAAACAATACAGCTAATTATAACACACCAAAGCCCTCATTCATAAACTGATTGAGGGCTTTAGCGTATTTATTAGGAAGATTTACTTTTTCTTACGGGAGAGGGTTATTGCTGTGCCTGCAAGAATTGCGATACCTGCTGCCGCTGCAACGCCCTGTGCGCCTGTGTCAGCGGAATTTTTGTCCTCGCTGTCTGCGCCCTCGGTGCTGCCTGCCGCGTCAGCGGAGATATCCTCTGTAGTGAGGAGATAGTCGGAACAGCTATCCTGTGTTACGGTGATAAAGCCATTCTCGTCAACCTCTGCGCTGTCAATAAGCTTAACGCCGTTTTCGAGAACTCTGCTGTAGTACAGCGTCTTGCCTGCGTATTCCGTACCTACAGGAATCGTTATCTCAGCCTTTGCGGGGAGCTTGCCGCTGTAAGCGTAGTCGATGGACAGAACAAAGTTGTCCTCTGTCAGCTTGTCGCTTGCATTGTCTATCAGCTCTGCGGAGATAACACTCGTAAAATCGAAAGTATCGATACCTTCAACAGCTAACATTGACATTGTGTTCTGCTTAAACTTAAAAGAAACGCCGTTATTGCTCTTTATAACTACATCAGCTTCGCAGTTTGCTGTAACGATACCCGAAAAAGTCATTCTGTCGAGTGCTTCTGTTACGTCAACCTCATAAGCTTCGGAAGAAGTATCAGGAACATTTTCGGATTCGTTGGCTGCAAGCTCGCTCAACATAGCTGCGCCATTCTCGGTAAACAGCCATTCGCTTGACCATGCAGTTTCCTCAGGCTGTATCGGCATACCGCCATCATTGTACTCAACTTCATCTTTTCCATAATTAAAGTAGATCTGCACTATATCTACATCGGCAAAATCATTGGTTGCTGCACCGGGAGCATTTAAATATGCATTAATTATTCTTGATGCCGTAATAGTATCACCCATGCCTCTGTCAGCCTCGTCTGATATGTAACTAGGCACCCAGATCATATTGGCTGATACGCTGTAATAAACATTGTGCAACAACTGCTGCATACTTATGTTGCCGTCAGCATCAGACTGTACATCTATGTACTCAACCGATACCTGCCATATCTGGTCTACATCAAAACGTTCACAATCCGCAACGGTGAAAGTGCTGTCATTACCGAAGATATACGCAGGTTCGTTGGTAACGGTTGTACCCTCTGGAATATCATGGAACTTTACCATATAATCTACAAAAGCTCCCAGCTGAGCGTCGTTGAGGGTATAGACTCCCTTATCATTGTTAACAGTAAAATCAACAAGCTCAGGCTGTTCGGTCAGCACCTCGTCAGCATAAGCTACGGTGCTTGTCACAAGCGCAGTTGCCAACATAGCAGCTGCAATCCTTCTGAATTTCATTTTTTATCCTCCGTTTTATTACTATTTCGACAGAATTCCGCCTGTCACGATAGATTATAGCACAAAACGCTGCCTTTGTCAAGTATTAGTATCATTTGTGATAAGTATTTTAACATCACAAGAGATATAATTAGTATCATAGAATGGGGGTACCGATTATGTATGTGGGGAATCTTTATCAAAAAATTGCCGATATGCGCAAAGCCTTAAATATAACGCAAACGCAGCTTGCAAAGAAGCTTGGCGTGACCAGAAGCGCAGTAAATGCTTGGGAAATGGGATTATCAACGCCGCAGCTAAAGCACGTTATAGTAATGGCAGAAATATTTCACACTACAGTTGACGGGCTGCTGAGCACACCGACAAAGACTGTTGTTGATATTTCCGATCTGTCTGAACAAGAACAGGAAACGATATTGCAAATGATAGATTGCCTAAGGCAAAAGTCAAGCCTTAAATAACCTCAACGCTTGCCTCATGAGCTGTTTTTAAGCATAAAACCTATGTCACCAACCATTTTTAACATTTTGTCCAATATTTGTATATAAAATTTGGCGCTATTGATTTAAATTTGTTGTTGAACTTTTCTAAAAGCTATGCTATAATATAAAGTAGATATGTATGCTGATGTATTATGTTCATGATGTATAACACAATAACATAATTTACATAAAACTAGACTCGGAGGTAGAAAAATGGCAGTAACAAGCAAGAAGCCTGACGACGGCATGAAAGGAATGGAGTTATCTGACAAAGCCGGCTTTAAAAGAGTATTGGTTGTAGATGATAACACTATCCTTCTCAGAACAGTAAAAGAAATGCTCGATAAGGATTACAGCGTTTCTATTGCCGCTTCCAGCGCACAGGCTTTCATGGCTGTATCAAAATGCAAGCCTGATATAATCCTTCTGGACTACGAAATGCCATATACAGACGGAACAGAGGTTCTCAGAAAGCTGCGCAACCACCCCGACACTATGCATATTCCCGTTATTTTCTTCACCAGCAGTGCAGAAAGGGAGATCGTTGCAAAGCTCGTAGAGCTGAAGCCTGACGGATATCTGCTCAAGCCACCGAATAGAGAAAAAATGATAAAGATAATTGAAAAAACACTCCCACCTGAAATATAACGATATGCATTGATCCAAATCGGCTGCTTTTTCACATGAACAAGCAGCTTTTTTTGTAGGAGAACGATATGGTACATATTTTTATAATCAATCCATTTGCAGGACGTCAGACCTTCGCCGATGACCTCAGAACCAAGCTGAATTCAATTAAAAATCTCGACTTCTTCGTATTTAACACACGTTATGCAGGCTACGAAACTGAGCTTGTTAAAAAGATACAGCATATATTCGCAGGCGTCCCTATGCGTTTTTACTGCTGCGGCGGTTCGGGAACCATGAAAAATATGCTCAACGGCTTCGAGGATCTCTCTAAAGCCGAGATAGCATTCTTCCCTTGCGGTCTTACAAATGATTTTCTTAAAATGTTCGGAAAGGACGAGACGCGTTTCCATCAGATAGAAGAACTTATAAACGGTGATATTATTGAGGTAGACTACATCAAAAGCAACCACGGCATCTCGCTCAATTCACTATCGACAGGTCTTGACAGTAACTGCGTAAACAAAATGAACGACTTCCGCATACTAAGACACATCGGAGATGATGTTCCGTACTCATTGGCGACCTTGTATTCCATTTTTGTTTCAAATACTCTTGAATATGAACTTACACTTGACGACAAGGTGTTCATTGATAAATTTGCAGAAGTATTCATAGGAAACGGCTGCGTTTTCGGCGGATCTATGTTCTTCTCAGATCACACCTGCATCAACGACGGACAAGCCATATATCGCTTAGTGCCAAACAAGCGCGGATTTTCATTACTCCCTTCCCTTTCGGTCATTACGGGTAAAAAATACGATAAGATACCGCAAGCAATGACCTGCGGCGAATGCTCAAGAATACACATACGCCGCACCAACGGCGAACCGTTCACAATTAATCTGGACGGCGATCTTATCAACAATGTCACTGATTGCAATGCAGAAATAGTCCGCAAAGGATTAAAGCTTGTCGTACCCAAGGGGGTGAGCATTTAATGAGCAGCAGTTTTAAACTTGGTCAGATCTGTTGTCTTGCTTTCTATATCATTGAAAGCTTCGTTGTGTTGATAATGAGCCTTGTCATGCAAAGATTAGAGCTTTGGGGAATACTCGTCTTCGTTGTAGTAACCATTGGTATGATCGCGCTTCTTAAACGTGGAAAAAACAACAAGGTAAAGCTCGGCGAAGAGGTTCACAAAAAAGTACAGGCGATCGCTTTTGTTTTTGTAAACATAATGCTGTCTTGGACGTTTGATTCTGCGCAGACATTCCTTTTTGCTACCTGCTTCAGCTCGGTGCTTTGCTTTATTTTCCTCGATGGAAATTTGGCTAAATACCAAATGTACCTGTCGCTTGTTTCAACGTTGGCTATGTCGATAATTGTTGGCTTCTATACACATTCAAGCCACACGATGATGGTATTCGCATTCGGAACCATCGTCATAATTGTAATGAACTGGATCATAATGATAATGGCAAAAGCAATAACGTTCCAGAACCGCAAAAGCTTCGAGCAGGAGCGAAGCCTTGACGACCTGCTAAAGGTAGTTGAAGCAAAGTGTGATGACGCGCAGACAGCTACACGAAGCAAAACGCGCTTCCTTGCTCACGTTTCGCACGAAATAAGAACGCCTATCAACTCCATCATGGGTATGAACGAGCTTATCATGCGCGAGACCTCAGAGGAAGAGATACGCGAATACGCTATTGAAACAAAGGTTGCCGCCGAGTCACTGCTCGGTATAATCAACGACATTCTGGATATTTCCAGAATCGAAGCGGGCAAGGTTAGATTTTGCCGTGTTAAGTTTAATCTTCCCAAGATAATCGGCGATGTCTATAACCTCATAAAATTCCGTGCACAGACTAAGGATCTGGACTTTATAATAACCGCCGACAGAAAGATACCCACTGTCGTTATGGGCGACGATATACGCCTGAAGCAGATAATCACCAACCTGCTGACAAATGCCGTAAAATACACCAATAAGGGCAGTATAACTCTCGACCTGAAAATGCAGAGCGAGGACGAGATACGCATTTCGGTAAAGGATACAGGTATCGGTATCAAGGAGGAAGATCTTCATCGTGTGTTCAACGCATTCGATCGCCTTGAAGAAACCAGAAACCGCAGCGTAGAGGGCACGGGTCTCGGTCTTAACATCACGACCGAGCTGCTTAACATGATGGGCAGTAAGCTTGAGGTCAACAGTGTTTACGGCGAGGGCTCGGAATTCTTCTTCGTGCTGAAGCTTGAAATAATTGACCCCACGCCGATGGGTGAGCTTAAGCTTAACGACAGAGTTATCAGAAGCGAGGAATACTCTGCAAGCTTCGAGGCTCCCGACGCGCACGTTCTTGTTGTTGACGATAACGACATCAACCGAAGCGTGTTCACAAAGCTGCTTAAGCACACTAAGATAAAGATAACCGAAGCCGAAAACGGCGAGGACTGTCTGTTGAAAACACAGAATACTCATTTCGATGTTATCTTTATGGATCACATGATGCCTGTTATGGACGGCACCGAGGCATTCAAGAGACTGCGCAAGCAGGAGAACGGAAAATGCCGCAATACACCTGTTATAATGCTTACAGCAAACGCTGTTATCGGCGCAAAGACCGAATACTCAAACATGGGCTTCAATGGTTTCCTGACAAAGCCTATTGACTATAAAAAGCTTGAGGAGATGCTTTATTCTCAGCTTGATGCCAAACTTATCAAAAGCGCTCCGCCCAAGACCAGACATAGCAAGAACGAGCCTGTTGAAACTATCGAATTTCCTGAGATTACCGGCGTAGATTGGAGCTATGCGAGAATGCATATTGCAGATGACGAGCTTATCCTCGAAACGGTAAAGCTTTTCTGCGCAGCAGCAAAATCACATCTGAATGAGCTTGACTTGTATGTTGACAGCATTGAATCCGAGAGCAGCCTTGACAGCTACCGCATTAAGGTTCACGGAATGAAAAGCTCCGCCGCTATTATTGGAATCGTACCACTTGCAGGTATGGCTGCTGAACTTGAAAGCTGCGCAAAATCTGCCGATACAGACGCCATAAAGGCTATGCACCCGATATTCGCTCGCAGATGGCTGAACTTAAGCGGCGCACTTCAGCAAAGCCTTTTTGAAAGCGACGAGCCTAAACTAATTGCCGCCGACCATGTAGCTGAGATAGAGGAGATTTTCGCACAGATACGAAACGGCGCCGAGGAAATGGATATTGATATCCTTGACGAGATGGCTAAGAAGCTTGACGAATACAGCTTTGATGACGCTGAAGCCAAAAAGATCGATGAGATAAAACAGGCAATACTTAATTTTGAGATCGAAAGCCTTATGACCTGCACCTCTCCTTTCTCTCCAGCACAATAAAAAAGCGATATCCCCGAAAAAACTTCGGGGATATCTTATACAAAAACGCCGATGACTATAATAGCCATCGGCGAATTTTATTATTCTGATATATCAGATGTGATCGTTGATATATGCGATAAGACTGCCGATCTGAGGCTTAGAGAACTGTGCGTCCGCACCAACGCTCTCACCTTTCTTACGCATCTGATCGTTTATCAGCGACGAGAAGAGGAACACAGGAATATCCTTCAAGAAAGCATCGTCCTTGATGAGCTTTGTAAGACGGTGACCGTCCATCTGGGGCATCTCTATATCACTGATAACACACGCGATCTGGTCGCGGATATTTCCGCCAAGCTGTCTATGACCGCTGACATAATCCCAAGCGTCCTTACCGTTTGTGAAGTGTGCAACATTCTTATAGCCCGCTTCTTCGAGCGTGCTCATGATAAGCTTGTTGAGGAACGGAGAATCCTCTGCGATAACAATATGCTTTTCAGCCTTGTCCTCACTTGCGGAAACAAGACCTGTCGTATCAAGCACAGCAGTACGATTAAGATCGGACACGATCTTCTCAAAGTCAAGAATGAGAATTATGCGATCCTGAAGCTTTGCGATACCTGTCGCGATGTTGGTTGCACCATCGCCCGAAATTGCAGGCGGCTTTTCGATATCCTCCCACGAAATACGCTGGATACCCTTTACAGAGGTAACATGGAAGCCAACGTCCATCTGATTGAAATGGCAGACAACGAGCAGATCATGCTCAACGTCGTTGCTTTCCTTCTGCAGCACCTTATGTAAGTCGATAACAGAAATAACTGTATCACGAGGAGTGAACACACCCTCAAACTCAGGCGGTGCATCGGGCACAGGGATAACGGGAGTATAATTCATGATCTCAGTAACCTTGGCGATGTTGATACCAAAGCTCTGCTGACCTACCATGAACTCAAGCACCTCAAGTTCGTTAGTGCCGCTCTCAAGGAGTATATTAGTTTCCATAGCAATCTCTCCTTTGCTTATATAATTCTAGTTACATTATACAACATATCCTCACAAAAATCAATATGTTCTGTAAAATTTGTGTACTTTTTCTAAAAAATCTTGTTATACTGCTCTCATTTCACGCTACAGCAAAGCCGCTGAAATATGATATCAGTATCAAAACACGACGCTCATGCCACTGTACATCTGTGTGACCATATCACCAAGTTCAGTTCTAAGCAGTTCAAAACCTCTGTCACCAGTACAATGACCCGTTACGATTCGCTTAACTCCCGTGGCTTTCAGTCTTTGAGCCATTTCCAGCACCTCATCGTCATTGTTTCTGAACAAATGCAGTCCTCCCACAAGGGCGTACACCTCGCCTCCCAGAGCCTCCTTTGCCTCCTCAATAACAACGTCAGCGCCTCCGTGACAGCAGCTATTGAACACAACTAGACCCTTATCGGTACAAAACACAAGGCTTTGCTCATGCGAAAACAGGTCGGTCTGCCACTCGCCGTCCTCCAAAATGTACATATGCGCGCGTTTTCCCGCAGAAAGCATATCATGTCTGTGTCCTATCAGCCAAGCACCGTCAAACAGCCGGACATCGCCCGCACAGCGGCGTATTCTGCTCTTAAACAGTTCAAGCGTGCCGCTCTTTATTCCGATATAGTGACGGTCTGCCCCCTCGCCGCTGTAGCAATTCTCGCCGCTGTCAGCGCGCAGACAGAACTCCGCCTGTGTATTTCTCTGAAAAAAATCCTCCATGCCGTCGGCATGGTCATAATGCGCGTGTGACAGCACACCGTAATCTATATCTGCAAGCTCAACACCAAGCTGTGCAGCATTTTCGGCAAAGCCGCCCGACTTTCCTGTGTCAAGAAGTATTTTCCGTCCGTTATACTCTATACATATCGAAAGTCCCCACTCGCAAAGCAGTGGCGGCTCTGCGATATTGTCTATAAGAACGGTTGCTTTCAGCTCCATATTATCCTCCAAAACTTCATAATAAATACGAGCCGCACCTACAATGCGGCTCGCTTTATTAAAGATCTTTTTTCCATATAGTTTCTATCTCACCGCGGGAATTCTCGCCGATATATCCGCCCGTGCTGTGCGGCTTAAAGCCCATAGATGTATGGAAAGCTTTTGCACCCTCGTCATGCGCACCGAAGCAGGAGCATACATATTCCCCACCGCTTGAATACAAGCGTAAGCGCTCAATGCCGCGCTCTGTAAGCAGCTTTGCGATACCGCGTCTGCGATATCCCGAGGAAACAAAAAGATTGTACATATACCAGCACATTGCGTTATCACTGTCACGCATAAAGCTCGCTGCACCTACTGTTTCGCCATCAAGGAAAGCCACAACTGTGAAGTGCTTTTTTCCGCGCGAATTGATCTGACTGCTGTGCTTCAAACGCCACAGCATCGACGCAGGATTTTCAGGTATCTCAAGCCCGCTTGCACGCGCAAGTGAAAGATAAAGATCATCTGACAAGGGCTTGTCCTTACTGAACACCTCAAATCTTAGCTGCATCGGAGTATCGGCTGCATATATCTTTGCAGCACCGCCCCAATCCGTTATATCACTGCCGATCTCACAAAATCCGAATTGCTCGTAATATCCGATATGATCAGTCGCAATATATACCCTGTCATAACCGATGTGCGCTGCCTCATATTTTGCATGGGTAAGCAGCATCACAGCAACCCCCGTGCCACGGACGCTCTCGTCTACATAAAGCGAACCTATGAACGGCGTAAGCTCTGTTCTATTAGTCAAATGGTCATTCTGAACCAGCTGGTAAAAGCCAAGTATCTTTTCACCGCTGAGCACCAGCCAAGTCTGCGGAAGCCGATCAGAACTGACGCTTAACTCGGCGTAGCGCGAAAACACCGCACTGACGGAGCCCCAGTGTTCTTTGCAATATGCAACGGCACTTTCAAGAAGTGCAGGCTGCTGTTTTAATGAACGTATCAGCATATGCTCTCCTTATTAAACACTATCCAAACAATACAAATTTACTTTTTTAACTACTAAACACTACCGTTATAATTTTAACACTAAAATGCCGCGCTGTCAAGGTCAAAATGTTAAATATATGCATAAAATAATACATTTTTATTGTTCGGTTCCCAGCACCTCACGGCGTACAAGCTTAAGCATTATCGAAGTATTGAGGTCAACGGCGTCCTCCGGATAGATATCCCTTATGTAGCCTTTCCAATATCGGCGCTTGTACTTTTCAACTATCTCCTCATCGGAAAGTCCCTCGCGTATGCTTTGCGCAAGCAGCTCCGCCGCCTCTATCGAAACGCTCTTTGCGTTTTTAAGAAAATACCCCGTATGTTCCTCGTCCAAAAGCCCTAAATGCGGCGCAAGGAGCGTTTTTATTTTAAGCTTAGCAACTCGCTCTATTGCACGAAGCGACATCTCATAACCAACAAGATATGATGGCACGATCAACTCACCGCCATCGTAAACACCCAGCGTTTCCGATGATAGAAGCAGCTCACGCTCCTCGCAGTAAAATCCGACAGAGCATTTTGTGTGCCCAGGCAGCGCAAGCACCTCAAATTGCATATCTCCTGCCCTAATAACGTCGCCGTCACTCGCAGGCATATCAACACGAAGCTTATCTCCGAGAAAAGGATACTCACCTACACCGCACCTATCGGCAAACTTTCTGTCCATATCACGCATAACAGCCTTTGCACCGTCACGCTTGAATATCTCAGCGGCGTACTCGCCCGCAACTACCTTTGCCTCGGGATAGCGCTGTATAATATAAGCGCTTCCGAGCGCGTGGTCGTAATGCGAATGTGTAAGGAAAATGTAATCAAGCTTGCGTGCTCCAAGACACTCTTTAATCTTATCCGCAACAGCAAAGCCCGTAAATCCAAAGCCCGTGTCATACAATATCGATGTTTCACCGTCGTCTATCAAAAACGCACTGTCACCCGCCTGCACTCTTACATCTGTAACCTTTAGATCTTTCATTCTGCCAATGATCTCCATTTTTTATTTTGCATAGCTTCTGAGCAGCTCCGCAGCCTCCTGCTGTCCCGTCTGCTCTGCAACCTCCAGAGCTGTACACTTATCCTTGTTAAGGATATCCACAGGTACTCCGTTATCCAACAGGAATTTCAGACCATACAGATTATTGTTGCGAGCATACACGTGCAACGGAGGGAAACGTTCGCCCTCGCACACCATATCCACGCCAGCGTCCCTCAGAAGCGGATATAGCCGCTTGTCCGAGTTGCTGTACACGCACAGAAAATCCTTGACTTCCTTGTCGAACTGCTCACGGTGATTCTCGTATATGTACATCACGATATCGTAGGAGCATCTGAATGCTGTCATAAGTGGCGACATCTCCGCTGCTGTTTTTTTGCTTATATCCGCGCCCTTTTCCGCGATAGCCTTAAAGGACTCCACATCATCGTGCTTCGCGCAGAGTATCAGCGGATTTCCCGCAAGCTTAAGTGTCTTATTAAGCTGCGCAGGCTTCAGCTTAGGGTCGGCAAGGCGCTCCTTTATCAGCTCCTTATCCCCGATATAGCACGCCCACACCAATGTATTCTTTATCTTCTCGGCTTTAATAGACTCCGCAAGATAGTTCTTTTCGCGCTCCTCCGTAGGCTCAAGTCCGTACTCCTGATAAATTGCAAGTGCCGTTTCACCCGTAAACAGCCTTTCGGGATTGAAATAACGGATATGCCGCTTGTCTATGCACTCACCGCCCGAAAAGCGCATGAGATGTATACCGTGTTCAAAATGGTCGAAGGCAGCCCATACCAAATTATCATAATCAGGGTGCTGTGCAAGCCTGCCTTTGTAGGTCACAGTGTTTCCCTCAACCACAAAAAAGCGCTGAGAGCAGGACTGTCCGCCCGAGTTTGTGACGGTCACGATAGCTTCGCCGCCGTCAGCGCACTCCTTCGCCATCTTCATAAAGCGTTCCATAAATTCTTCACGTTCCATAATCTTTGCCTCCGCAATCCGACAGCATATTAAAAAAATTATTTATACATATATTGCTGATTATTGGCAACGCCGTTAAAAGCGTT
>JAZNTS010000100.1:0-22861 GCA_045591905.1 Oscillospiraceae bacterium
AAGAAGCTGGCGCTGTCCCTGTGAAAGCCCGCTGCCGCCGTGCGTAAGCACTGTATTGTAGCCATCGGACAGCATACGGATAAATCCGTCTGCATTCACAAGCTTTGCAGCCGCGATGCACTCCTCATCGGTAGCGTCAGGCTTACCGTAGCGTAGGTTATCCATGACCGTGCCCGTGAACAGATTTACGTCCTGAAGCACCACGCCGAGCGAGCGGCGCAGATCGTCCTTTTTGATCTTGTTGATATTTATGCCGTCATAGCGTATCTTTCCGTCTGCAATATCATAAAAACGGTTGATTAGGTTAGTTATCGTGGTCTTTCCTGCACCCGTAGCGCCTACAAAAGCTATCTTCTGACCGGGCTCGGCGTGGATATCTATATTATGCAGCACCAGCTTATCATCGGTATAGCCGAAATCCACATCGTCAAGCACAACATTTCCGCGAAGCTCGGTGTAGGTTACTGTTCCGTCACTGTGAGGGTGTTTCCATGCCCATGCGCCTGTGCGCTCGTCTGCTTCAACAAGCTTGTCATTATGGTCGTACTTTGCGTTTACCAAAGTAACATAGCCGTCATCGACCTCGGGATTTTCGTCAAGCAGAGAGAATATACGCTGCGCGCCCGCCATCGCCATAACAACGGAATTAAGCTGCTGCGACACCTGTCCGATAGGGCCGATAAAGCTTCTTGTAAGCTGCAGGAACGACGCTATCGCGCCGAGGGTAAGCGTATTCACGGCGAAAACCGCAACGTTCATAACGCCGTTTATCGCCATTATACCGCCGATTATCGCAACGATAACATACAGAAAATAACCCATGCAGTTATTTACAGGCATAAGGATATTTGCGTAAGCGTTAGCCTTTGCTATATCGTTTCTCAGCACCTCGTTCTTTTCACCGAACTCAGCCTTAGCTTTATCCTCATGGCAGAACACCTTGATAACACGCTGACCGTTTATCATTTCCTCGATATAGCCGTTGAGGTCTGCGATAGAGGTCTGCTGACGCATAAAGTATTTTCCGCTCTTTTTTGCAACAGTGCCCGTCACCTTGAAGATAACGAACAGGAACGCAACAACTATCAGCGTGAGCCAAACGCTCATCGTGAGCATTGAAACAAACACGGAAACGATGGTGATAAGCGAGGAAAGAAACTGCGGCAACGCTTGTGATATCATCTGTCTGAGCGCGTCTGTATCATTGGTGTAAAAACTCATTACATCACCGTGAGTATTGGTGTCGAAATACTTCACGGGGAGCTTCTGCATATGTGAAAACATATCATCACGAATCGTTTTAAGCACGCCCTGCGAAATATTCGCCATCATTCGGTTATAAAACAGTGTGCAGACTATGCCCAGCGCAAACACTACGCACATTCCGATGATAGCTGAAAGGAGTCCCGAAAAGTCGGGGTCTGTCACGCCTACCAGCGGGATTATATGGTCGTCTATAAGCGTTTTTATAAACAGCGACGACGCAACACCCGCAACGGAGCTGATAACGATGCTTATTGCTACCAATATCACCTGCAAGCGGTAGGGCTTCATATATTTCATCAAGCGCTTAAGCACGCTCGCGTCAAATTTCATCGGCGGTCTGCCGCCCTTAGGAGGCATCGCAGGAGCCTTGTTTTTCGTGTTTTCGCTCATTCTTCCTCAGCCCCTTTCATCTGTGATTCGTACACCTCGCGGTAGATAGCGCTCTTCTGAAGCAGCTCGTCATGAGTTCCAACGGCTTCGATAGCGCCGTTATTCAGCACGATTATCCTGTCCGCGTCCTGAACGCTGGATACGCGCTGTGCGATTATTATTTTCGTTGTATCGGGTATCTCCTCTCGGAAAGCCTTTCTTATCATCGCGTCGGTCTTGGTATCGACAGCGCTCGTTGAGTCATCGAGAATAAGTACCTTAGGCTTTTTCAGCAGCGCTCTCGCGATACACAATCTCTGCTTCTGACCGCCCGAAACGTTCGCACCGCCCTGCTCGATAAAGGTGTCATATTTATCGGGGAAGCCCTGAATAAACTCGTCCGCGCAAGCAAGCTCGCACGCGTGCTTTATCTGCTCGTCAGTGGCGTTTTCGTCGCCCCAGCGCAGGTTTTCCTTGATAGTGCCCGAAAACAGAACATTCTTCTGAAGCACCATCGCAACGTTGTTTCTGAGCGCCGCAAGGTCGTAATCGCGGACATTCTCGCCGCCGACATACACCTCGCCCTCGGTAGTGTCATAAAGGCGCGGTATCATCTGAACAAATGTAGATTTAGACGAGCCTGTGCCGCCTAGAATGCCTATAGTTTCACCCGAATTTATTCTGATGTTGATATTATCAAGCGCATTCTTTTCTGCGCTCGCAAAATACTTGAAGCTTACGTTTCTGAACTCAACAGAGCCGTCCTTCACTTCTGTTATGCCCTTTTCGCCGTCTGTGATATCCGTCTTTTCGTCAAGTATCTCAACGATACGGTTTGCACTCGCCTTGGACATGGTGAGCATAACGAATATCATGGATATCATCATAAGGCTCATGAGTATCTGCATGGTGTAGGTGAAAAGGCTCATCAGCTCGCCCGTAGACAGTCCAAGCGCCTCGTTGTTGCCGCTTGCAACTATAGCCTGTGCGCCAAGCCATGAGATAAGCACCATGCTCACATATATCGCAATCTGCATGAGCGGCGCATTGAAAGCAACGGTCTTTTCCGCTTTAGTGAAATCTGTATAGATACTGTCGGATATCTTGCCGAATTTGCTTATCTCGTGCTTCTCCTGAACAAAGGACTTTACAACTCTGATACCACGCAGGTCTTCCTCTACGACCGCATTCAGCTTGTCATAGGTCTTGAACACTCTCTGAAAGCGCGGAAACGCGAACTTGACGATTATGAAAAGTCCCACAGCAAGCAGCGGTATCGTGTACAGAAATACCGTTGAAAGCTCAGCGGAAATATTGTACGATGAAATAAACGCAAACAGCAGCATGAACGGCGCTCTCACCGTGATTCTCGTTATCATCTGAAACGCCATCTGAACATAGGAAACGTCAGTTGTAAGGCGCGTTACGATACTAGCTGTAGAAAACTTGTCGATATTGAAAAACGAGAAGCTCTGCACATTGTGGAACATATCATGTCTAAGGTTTGCGGCAAAGCCCGCGCTTCCGTAGGAAGCAGTAAATCCCGCTGCAACGCCGAAAGCAAGCGCAAGACAGGTAAGTCCCAGCAGCTTTATACCCGCAACGACCACGACCTGCATATCTCCCGCATATATACCCTTGTCAATAAGCTCCGCCATCACCAGCGGAATAATTATCTCAGCAACCGTTTCCAGTATTACCAGAACGGGCGTAAGCAGTGCGTAAAGCTTATACTGCCTTACACAGCCCGCAAGCTTTTTTATCATATCTCTTCTCCTTTATCTGTATTCTGTATAACTTCGGCTTTTTCGCCGAGATTTTCCCTCATTCGCTGCATATATTCGGCAAGCCGAATCAGCTCCTCGTCTGTAAAGCCCTTAGTGAGGCGGGCTTCCATTCTCGCACCGTTTTCCGCCATCTTCAGCGCCGCTTCCTTGCCCTTTTCGGTAAGCTCAAGCTTTTTCAGCCTTGCGTCATGCAGTACGCCTACCCTCTGTATTATCCCCTTTTTCTCAAGCAGCATTATCACCTTTGATATGGTTGAGCGCGTTACGCCGAACTCCTCCTCAAGATCGCGCTGATAAACATCGCCCTGCGCACGCGAAAGATAACCGATTATCCATGCGTTGCTGCAGGTCAGCTTATCCTCCGCGAGCGGCGATTCGCTGTTTTCAAGATATCGCCGCACCGCATTATTGAGCGAGCGCAGCTCTATCCCTATAAATCGTCCGTCCATATCTCCCTCCGTTACAGCTTACTTTTATTTTTGTAGCATATTCAACATTATAAGGCATTTTCGCCAAACAGTCAATAGGCAGTTTGTGAAAAAACGCTGAAAAATACCATACATATTTTGGTATATTCCCCTATTGCATTTTTAGTTTGGATATTGTATTTAACTGCAAAATATGCTATACTTAAAACAATAAAACAATTGTAGGAGGTCAGCTATGTTCAGTCAGATAAACAGCATAGGTCTGTTCGGACTAAACGCATTTCCCGTTACCGCGGAAGCAAGCCTGTCGGCTGGTCAGCCGTTTTTTGATATCGTGGGAATGCCCGATGTAGCAGTGCAGGAAAGCAAATCCCGCATACGCTCGGCTCTTTCACAGATGGAGCTTAATCATCTGCTGAACGGCAAGGTTACTGTAAATCTCGCACCCGCAAGCGTTAAAAAGGTAGGCTCTATGTTCGACCTGCCGATAATCGTGGCGCTGATGAAGCTCGGCGGAATTATCGACAAAGACCTTTCCGACGCGGTATTCATCGGAGAGCTGTCGCTAAGCGGCGGTCTTTCTCCCGTAAACGGAGCGCTCAGCATGGTCATCACCGCCGCGCAAAACGGCGCGAAGCGCATATTCCTGCCAAAGCAGAACGCAAAGGAGGCTTCCGTTGCGGAGGGCATAAAGGTCTACGGCGTGGAGCATCTGTCGCAGCTCATAGACTTTCTGAACAAAGGCACAGGATTTTACCCCGAAGAAAAATACATACCCTCGGAAAAAGCGCTTATGCACGCCGCGGATTTTGCTGAGGTAATGGGTCAGCAAAGCGCAAAATCCGCAATTGAAGTTGCAGCGGCAGGCTCTCACAATATCCTTATGCTGGGACCTCCAGGCTCTGGAAAATCCATGCTTGCAAAGCGTATTCCGTCTATACTTCCGAAAATAACCTTTACCGAAAGCATAGAAACCACACAGATACACTCCATCGCGGGAATGATAGACCCAGCCGAGCCTCTCGTGACGCAGCGCCCATTCCGCTCAGTGAGCCACACCGCCTCCGCAGTGGGACTTATCGGCGGCGGTACTATCCCACATCCCGGCGAGATATCGCTTGCGCACAACGGCGTGCTGTTTCTGGACGAGCTGCCCGAGTTCGACCGCAAGGTCCTCGAAACACTGCGACAGCCGCTTGAAAACGGCGAAATAAACATATCAAGAGCAAGCGGCTCTGCCTGCTATCCGTGTGATGTAATGCTTGTTGCGGCTATGAATCCATGCCCTTGCGGAAACTTCGGAAATCCCGCTAAGAAATGCCGCTGTACAGATGCACAGGTGACAAATTACCTCAACAAGATATCCCAGCCCGTACTCGACAGAATAGATATTCAGATAGAGGTAAAGCCCGTGGAATACGGCGACCTCAGCCACAGAACACCACAGGAAAGCTCCGCAGCTATCGCTGAGCGCATACAAAAGGCGCGCGACATACAAGCAAAGCGCTTTGCGGGTACAAGCATAAAAAGCAACAGCGGTATCACCTCGGATATCATATCAGATGTGTGCAGACTTACCGGCGACGCCGAGGACACCATGCGCCGCGCATTCGATAAGCTTGGAATGTCCGCAAGAGCTTACGACAGGATATTAAAGGTATCGCGCACCTGCGCCGACCTTTCGGGCAGCGAGGATATCCAAAAGGAGCATATAGCACAGGCTATAAGCTACCGCAGCCTTGACAGAAAATACTGGAACAGATAACACGGCTGCAAGCTTCGTTCTTTGCTTGACAAAGTGAATATATAGGCTGTATAATAATAATAACGTACTTAAACCAAGGGAGTGCCGCTCCCGAATCATTTAAAATGGAGTAATTATATGCAAATGCAATCAGTAACATATCAGTGCCCGAATTGCGGCGCAGCGCTTGAATACAGCAACGAGCACGGAAAGCACCGCTGCTTGTTCTGCGACAGTATGTTCGATGAGGAGCAAATAAAGCAGCATTTTGCCGAAAACGAACAAATGAAGCTTGACAAGGCTGACGGCGAGCTCACAGAGGAGCAGCGTGAAATCGAGAAGTTCACAGGGGCTTCCGCACTCTACACCTGCCCGAACTGCGGCGCGGGAGTTATCTGCGGCGAGCTTGAGGCTTCCGTGCGCTGCCATTTCTGCCATACCCCCGTTATCCTTACGGGACGTCTTTCGGGCGAGTATAAGCCTGACCTCATCATACCCTTTGTAACAACAAAAGACCTTGCCAAAAAGTCGTTTTATGAGTACATAAAGGGAAAGTTTCTGCTTCCCAACGGATTTAAAAAGAACGCAGAGATAGTAGATATCTCCGCGCTGTATGTACCGTATTGGCTGAAAAGCGGAATCGTAAATGCGAGAGTCGAAGCAAGCTGCAAAAAGGTGCGCACTTGGCGCGTAGGCGATACTCGCTACACCAACACCAAATACTACACCTCGATACGCGCGGGCGAAATGACGTTCATACGCGTGCCTTGCGATGGCTCAAAGCGCATTGACGACGCACTCATGGAAAGCATCGAGCCGTACAATTACAATGGTATCAAGCCATTTTCCATGTCCTATCTTTCGGGCTGTGCCGCAGAAAAATATGATGTTACGCTTGACGCTGCGGAAAAACGCATCGACAACAGAATAAACGACGCCGCCGTTGACACACTGAAAGCCGACATGGCAAGTCAGTCCTACACCTCGGTGACGGTGACGAATTCAACCATGCACTACAAAAACAGCACGGCTGTGTATGCCCTGCTGCCCGTATGGTTTTTGAACTACCGCTTCAAGGGCAAGGACTACCCGTTTGTAATGAACGGTCAGACAGGCACGCGCTTCGGTATCCTGCCTGTGAGCAAGATAAAGAGCTTTTTGTTCGGTCTTGGAATCTTCGCGGCAGTGGCAGGTCTATTCATCGGCGCAAGTGTGCTGTTTTTATCATAAGGAGGACGCGAGATGAAAAAAACACTATCCCTCCTACTGTCCTTAGCAATAATGCTGATGATGTGCGCAGGACTCAGTATCAGCGCCTCCGCAAGCGGATATATCGGCAGTCTGCTTGACTACGCCGACTGCTTTACCGACGAGGAAGAAGCGCGGCTGCGCCCGATGCTGAATGAGGCTGCAAAAAAAGCAGGCATCAACATCGGCGTGGTAACAGATGACGAGCTTGGCACCAGCTCCCCAAGCAGCTACACCGGAGGAATGCTCAACGCCACATTCGGTGCAAACAGCGATTCGCTGATGCTGTATATCAACCTCGACTTCGAGGACGGCTACGATTATATCGACATGACAGGTAAGGCTGACAGCAAATACCGCAACAAGCGCGATGATATCTTTGACGCTTTCTACAGCGGAAAGGACACAGGCGGCTTTGCCGAGGGAGTTATGTCATTCTGCGGATATTTCGGTGCCGACTACGAACCTCTTGAAGACGGCTCGTCCGACGCAGTAGTTACATTCAAAGCCGTTTTGGCAGACTTCGACGACGTGCTTAGCTCAAGCGAGGAAGCAGAGCTTCTGGAGTATATGCAACTGACCGCAAATGAAATAGAATGTAATGTAGGCGCAGTTATCACCGATGACCGCGAGGGAAAGACCCCGAAGCAATACGCAGAAGATTTCGCAGACACCTGCTTCGGTTTCGGCAGCAGCAACGTAGTTTTGCTTTTTGATAATGACAAAAGCGACGCTAGCCATGAGGACTGGATATCCGCTATGGGTCTTGGCACGGAGATGTACGGTCATCAGATCGACCCGATATTCGACTACGTATACAAAGGCTTTGATGCCGACGGCGGAGATAACTATTATAGGGGCATTCAGAATTTCTGCTCTTACCTACGCAACAACAAAGACGGCGGCTACAGCTACTACGACGACGATGAATATTATTATGACGACGATGATAAAGTAATAACTATCGTTGCGCCTCTGATAATCGGACTTATCGTATCGCTTATAGCGACATTTTCCACTATAAAGGGCTATAGCAAAAAAGCTCCTGTCAGCGCACGCAGATACATGGATTCCTCACGCACCAAATTCACTGAGCGCAAGGATATCTATCTGCGAGAAACCACAACTCATGTACGCATAAGCAGCTCTAGCGGCGGTGGCGGCGGCAGAAGCGGTGGCGGCGGACGCGGAGGCGGAGGTCGCAGCGGCGGTGGAGGCAGAAGCCGCTGATAAAAAGCTAAACATTTTTTGTTACGAAACTAAACCTTTCGAGTATAAAAACACAGAATGAAAATATACTCAGAAAGGTATGTAAAGCTATGAAAAAAATCAATATCGAATCTATCGACCATATGCTCGGTATCGCGTCACAGTTCATCATCAATTCCACAACGACCAGCTTTGACGCGCAGATAAATACTCTTAACAGCGACTGCAACGACTATACCAGAAAGCTCAACACGCTGCAAAACAGCGCAGAAAACCTTGTTGACCCCAACGCTGTTGCTTCGCAGCTTTCCGAAGCAAACAAAGCTGTTGAAGCAATGCAGGAAAAATCCATGCGATATGTTATGCTGCAGCTGTCTGACTGGCTTTCTACCACAAATGGCCTTGACGGAGTTCATTTTGATCTGCCAAACGCGATAAGTTCTCAGATGAAAACGCTCGTGTCAAATGCTTTGAGCGATATGGAATCGGCAACAAAGTCAGCCAAGGAAAAGGTCGATGCACTCTCACCTGTTATAGATGATGTTTTCGCGCGTTCTTACAACAAAGCGCCTGTTACTCTCAACTTCAACACCTCGGCAGGTATAACGGAAAAGAACTTCAGTCAGTGCTTGGACGATCCTACACCCGAGCAAAAAGAATGGGCTGTGGCAGCTGTGAACGATATGTTCCGCAGCTTTTACGGCGAAGAACGCTTCAATCATCTGCTCAGAGAGGGCGTTGATATGACCGAGGGAATAAAGCTTGGCAACACCTCTGCAAAGGCTGCATACAACACGCAGGATTATTCTGATTTCTGCTGCAAATTTGTAAAGGATATGCTCGGCAAAGAGCACTCTTTTCAGATAAACCCCATGGTAAAGGGAAGCAACGGAGAATATCAGCCCGCTGAGCTCTCCTGCGCTATAGAGCCAAAGGAAAAGCATATCCCTTGGTGGAAGAAGCTGTTCAATCTGCTCTTTGGCAAAAAGAAAGAAGCAAACCAAAAGGTCGGCTTCGACGCTCTTGTCAGCGAAGAACAGGCTTCCGATATCTTCGATATCGACACCGAGATCAAGGATTACACCGACAAGGCAAGACCTTTTCTTGACAGGGACAATGAACACAGTGAATTCATAAAAAAGATAGATATGTATGCGTTGGGTCCTTACACGAATAACGAGCCTAACGAGTTCTTCAAAAAGAATTCCGGCATTGTCAGCTCTATGGACAGAACGCCCTCGCGTGTTTCACTCATCATGGGCAATATGCTGAATGATGGCTTTACCTATGAAGATCTTCTTGAGCCGAACGAAAATACCATCAATCACCTCAAAGAAGTCGGAAAGCGTTTTTTAGACACGATGGTCGCAACGAAAGAAAAGGTTCTTGCCGCTTCTCTCGATGCAGATTTTGAAAGCAAATCCGCCGAGGAGCAGAAAGCTTACCTCAAATCCGAAGAATTTCAGGCAGCTTATGCACAAAGCAAACAGGCTCAGATCGAAAGCTCCGCAGGCTTTTTCCAGAACGCTGCAAATGGTCTTGTAAAGCTTGAAGAATCGGCTAAAGATATACATTTCGACGTAACCAAGATCGAAGGAATATCCACCAAGGATTTCTTCAAGGTGCTTGACGCAGGCGTGATGCGCCTTGATCTCAAACAGGACACAAACGCGATAACGCTCCCTGCTTTCACCGAAATCAAAAGCATCGTAGGCAACTCTGAAGCACTGGACAAATACACCAGTATAATCAATCTCAAAGAAAGCATGGTAAGCGGTCTTGTCACAAACGCTTTGGTATCCTCCCAGGATAAATTCGCGTCAGGAATAGTCAATGTCCTCAACAATAAGATATTACTGGCGCACCCTGAAATAAGCGAAGGCAAATCAAAAGATCTTGTAGGCGCTGAAATGATGATTGCGGGAGAAATGATGACTGACAGTATATGTCACAATCCTGCTAAGCTGAAATACGCCACCGACCTTGCCACAGGCGCAGTCTCCCTACCCGACAACCTTATCAAGATGAACGGCGGTATGTTTGAATATAATTTTGACGAATGCTTCGAACAGCATAAGCAGCTTAACAGCGCAAAAACCAAAAAGCCGACCGAAAGAGCAATAGGCAAATAAAACATATTTCCACTCCAAAAAATTCCATAGCACCGATAATATTCATGATCGGGAGGTAATATGAAAATAGTTATCCAGCGTGTAGAGCACGCAAGCGTCACCGTTGACGACAAGGTCTGCGGCAGCATAGGAAAGGGCTTTCTGGTGCTGCTCGGTGTCGGCAAGGACGACACCGAAAAGGACTGCGAGCGCCTCGCCGCCAAAATGATAGGTCTGCGTATTTTTGCAGACGAAAACGGCAAAACGAATCTTTCACTGAAAGATGTGGGCGGCTCGCTTCTTATAATATCGCAGTTCACACTGTACGCTGACTGCCGCAAGGGCAACCGCCCGAATTTCCTGATGGCGGGCGTTCCCGATGAGGCAAACCGCCTGTATGAATATTTCACCGAGCTTTGCAAAAAAGATATCCCCGTCGTTCAGACGGGGATATTCGGCGCAGATATGAAAGTGGAATTATTGAACGACGGTCCGTTCACGATCATTCTGGAGTAACGGTCTTCCAAAGCAGCCGCGTGCCCTCAAAAACAGGAGCTATCTCTCCCCTTCTTTGCAGCCACGCAAGATAAGAGCGCGTCGTAAAGCCGACCAGCGCGTACTGCATAACATACAGGCGTATCTTATATTCCGCAAATATCTTTTCAAGCAGCTCGTCTATGGTAACGCCATCGGCGCAAAAGCGCTTGATATCCTCGGCCACCTCAAGGGCGTTGATACGGTTGAGCTCGGCAAGCTCTGCGATATTTTCAAGCGGCGGTCTGTGCGAGGGTATAAACAGCCTGCCTTCGAGCGTTTTGAGCTTTTCAAGCGTGCTCAGATGCTCCTTTACGCTGTACAGAAACGATATCTTGTATTTCGGAAAAGTCTCCGCGGCTATCACCGCGTCAGCCACGAACCACACCCCGTCGGGAGTTCCGAATGCAAGCTGCTCAAAGCTGTGTCCGTTTACATAAAGGTGCTTCATTCCATTTGGCAGCACATCGGGAGTAAACGGCAGACATTCGCACGGCGGCGCAAAGGTGAACTTATTATCAAGCTCCTTTGGCGGAAAGCCTCCGTAAAGATAAGTCGCATTGAGATACGAATATGTGCATATCGCAGAATCCGCGCCCGGCGCATATATTCTGCAGCCTGTGCGCTCTTTCAGATAAGCGTTCGCATAGGTATGGTCAGCATGGCAGTGCGTGTTCAGCACCATTTCAAGCTTCCAGCCGTTGGCGTTTATGTGATCCAGTGCTTTTTGTGCAGCTTCGTTGTCACCGCCCGCGTCTATCATGCAGACCTTGTTATCGTCGTATACATATATTCCTAAATTGGTAGGGCAGTCAATGTAATAAGTCTGCTCGCCTACCTTGTTCAGATCGTACATTTTAAGTTCCTTTCTTTTCTCGCTATATGATTATTCTACCACATAACCGCGAAAAATACAACCTCGCAGGTTGACTTTAACGGATATATGTGGTATAATTTTTTTGTGATTTTTGGGCGGATATGCGCCTGTTATTTTATGGGAGGACACTATGACTTCTGTCAAAAAAGCATTTTCTGCTGCAGCTATGGCGCTTGTGATGATGATAAGCGGCTGCGCAGGCACATCGTCAGGCTCGGGAGAGCAAAGCACCGACGAACAAACTTCAAGCATTACAGAGAGTGAGGCAACCATGCAGACTGATATGACATTTACACCCGGCGCCGATACCGTTAAGCTTATCGGACGCACCGCCGAAAGCGACGGTATACTTTGGCTCGCGCTTTCCGCAAGCGGCATTGAATTTACATTCACAGGAACTTCAGCAAGCGTTACTATCGTTGGCGACAACATGACCGCAAACGGCAAGGACAAGCAGGCTCGCTTCGCCGTATACATAGACGGTGAAAAGACGATGGACGAGCAGGTAACTACCGCCGAAAAAACCTACGATATCTTCTCCTCTGACGAGGCAAAAAGCACCACAGTTAAAATTCTGAAGCTATCCGAAGCTGCCGAATCGACTATGGGCATAAAAAGCATAACCGTTGAGGGCACAGACATCAAGCCTACCGCCGAAAAAGAGCTGAAGATCGAATTTATCGGCGACTCCATCACCTGTGGCTACGGCGTTGACGACGAGGTCAAGGAACATCACTTCTCCACCTCCACCGAGGACGCTACAAAGGCATACGCTTACAAAACCGCTCAGCTTCTTGACGCTGACTACAGCCTTGTTTCCTACAGCGGTCACGGCATCATCTCGGGCTACACCGATAACGGCAAAAAGGTCACAGCACAGCTTGTTCCTCCCGTTTATGAGCAGTTCGCAAAAAGTTATGGCTACTATAACGGAGTGTTCAATGTTTCTCAGATCGAATGGGATTTCAGCAAGTTCCAGCCCGATTTTGTTGTGATAAATCTCGGCACGAATGACGCTTCCTACTGCGGCAGCAAAAAGGATCGCATCGAAGATTATACGCAGAACTATGTGGAATTTCTTAAAAAGGTCCGTGCCAACAACGCCGACGCTCACATCATCTGCGCACTGGGAGTTATGGGCGACAGCCTGTACAGAGGCGTTGAGGAGGCTGTAAAGCTTTATTCCGAGGAAACAGGCGATACAAAGGTATCCGCTCTGCACCTTACTCCTCAGAACGGAAGCACAGGCTATGCCGCAGATTGGCACCCTACCGAGGCTACACATGATATTGCAGCTTCCGAGCTTGTCGATGAGATAAAGAAGCTTATGGCTGAATAAGCGAATATAACAAACGGCTTTTGACCAGCACTCAAAAGCCGTTTTTCTTTTGATAAAGTATTTAAAAAAATTTTTAAATACCTATTGACATTTTATAAACCATGCGCTATAATCTATTTAAAGAAATTTTTAAATAGATCGAAAGGGTGAGTAAAACGGGCATATCTGATACATTCAAAATACTCTCCGACCCACAACGCCGCGAGATACTTGTTATGCTCCGTGTCGGGCGAATGAGTGCAGGTGACATCGCAGAAAAGCTGAATATAACTCCTGCGGCGCTTTCATATCATTTGAAGCTGCTGAAAAAAGCCGATATGGTGATGGAGTATAAGGAGAAGAATTTCGTATATTACGAGCTTAACACCAGCATTTTTGACGAGATGATGATGTGGTTCGGACAGTTTGGAGGCGGAAAAAATGAAAAGTAAGATAATGCTGATAATTGCAGCAGTGTCGCTTATTGGCGCGGCTGCAACAATGAATTTTCTTCCTGACGACGTTCCGATAAACTATGATCTGATGGGCGAAGTCGGCGGCAGAGGAAGCAAGTTCTGGTTGTTTTTGTTTCCGCTGATAGCCGTTATAGCTGCAGTCATCTGGGGAATCTACAGCAAAGCAAGGCAAAAAAGACTGTCCGTCGCAGACGAAAAGACTGCGGCGCGCATGAACGCCAACGGCAAGGTGCTGTTTGTAATACTGCTTACCTATGAGGTGTTCGTGCTTTTGGGACAGGTAGTAATGACGATACATCTGATCTCTATGGGCGAGGAAAACGGCGGCGCTATGCCTGCCGAGCTTTCTTCGGTACTGTGCTGTATGCTTGGCGCGCTGTATGTGGTGATAGGCAACATAATTCCTAAAGCACGGCTTGGTGCGATATTGGCTGTGAGAACTCCGTGGAGCATGAAGAATGAAAAGGCTTGGCAGTACAGCAACCGCTTCGGCGGTGCGGCGCTTTTCACCGCGGGAGTTCTGATAATCGCAGAGTCGCTTATATTCCGAGGTATGATAGTGCTGTACATAACGGTCGGTATACTTGCCGCAGTAATACTTGCTGCTGTAATTTACTCTTACCACGCATATAAAAAGAGCATCACCTGAGTGCGAAATCAATAAAAAAGGAGAACAAAAATGTTAAAGATCAACAACCTCTGCAAAAAATACAAAGGCAGCGAAAAAGGCGTACACGATGTAAATATCCATGTTGAAAAGGGTGACATCTATGCGTTTATCGGCCATAACGGCGCAGGAAAGACCACAACGCTGAAATGCGTGACAGGTATCCACGGCTTCGACAGCGGCGAAATACTTGTTGACGGCAAGGACATCTGCAAAGACCCTATCGTCTGCAAGAAAAGCTTCGCCTATATACCAGACAATCCCGACCTTTACGAGTATCTTACAGGAATACAGTACCTCAATTTCATCGCAGATGTTTTTGAAGTACCCGCTGCAAAGCGCAGCGAGATAATAGAAAAATACGCTGACGCTTTCGAGATAACAGCGTCCCTCGGCGACCTTATCTCAAGCTACTCTCACGGAATGAAGCAGAAGCTTGCGATAATCTCCGCACTGGTACATGAGCCGAAGCTGCTTATCTTGGACGAGCCGTTTGTGGGACTCGACCCCAAGGCAGCAGTAGTGCTGAAAGGCGTTATGCACGATGTCTGCGACAACGGCGGCGCAATATTCTTCTCAACTCATGTGCTCGACGTTGCAGAAAAGCTGTGCAATAAGGTTACGATAATTAAAGGCGGAAAGATAATCGCAGGCGGCAGTATGAGCGAGCTTACCAAAGACGGCGACTCGCTTGAGGATATCTTTATGGAGGTGCTTGAGGGTGAAACAAACTAAAGCTCTTGCAAGAGTAGAGCTGTGTAATCTCTACGGACTTAACGTTTTAAAGTACACTAAAGACCCCATCGAGCGCAGAAAAAAGCTTGTGGTATATGGTATTATAGCGCTGCTTCTGTTATTCGTTATAGCTTATTCAGGCGCACAGAGCTATGCGCTGATATCACTTGGCGCAGGAAGCGCAGTTCCCTCTTATCTTATTGTGATGTCAGGCATTCTGTCGCTGATGCTTGCGGTGTTCAAAACAGGCGGCGTGTTGTTTAGAAAAAACAGCTTTGATATCATTTCTTCGCTGCCGTTGTCCGATGGTGCGGTAGTGTTCAGCAGATTTTTAAGGCTGTACACCGAAAGCCTTATCGTATCTTCACTGATAATGCTCCCCGGCTTTGGCGTATATGCAGTTATGTGCGCTCCCGATGTTATGTTTTACATAAGCGCATTATTCGGAATAATTGCCTCTCCCCTGATACCTGTAGCAATAGCTACGGCAGTCGGCGCGCTGATTACGGGAATAGCTTCCCGCATGAAGCACAAGTCTATCGCCGAAGCTGTGCTGTCTATCCTCGTTGTTCTGGGAGTGTTAGCGCTTTCCTCCTCGGTTTCAAGCACAGAGGGCGAGATGACCGAAGAAATGTTGATGCAGCTTGTGGGAAGCATTTCTGATATACTCGGAAAGATCTACCCACCCGCTGTAATGTTCGGAAACTCCGCTGTAAACGGCGATATCATAAGCCTTATGCTTTTTGTCGGAATATCCGCTGCTGCATTCGCCGCAGTAGCTCTGATAGTATCGTTGAACTTCCGCGGAATCTGCCAAAGACTTCACGGCACTTCTGCAAAGCACAGCTACAAAATGCAGGCACAGCAGCAGACCTCGCTTACTAAAGCGCTTGTACAGCGCGAGGCAAAGCGTTATTTCTCCTCGGGCGTGTATGTAACAAACACGATAATCGGCCCGATACTTGCAGTTGCTCTGTGCGTAGCACTGATATTCATGGATATCAACACGCTGCTCCCTGAGCTTCCCATTGAGATAAATATAAACGCCGCGCTCCCGTTTGTTTTTGCCGCAGTTCTTTGCATGATGAACCCAAGCGCTTGCTCTGTTTCGATGGAGGGCAAGCAGTGGTGGATAGCCATGAGCCTACCGCTGTCAGCTAAGAACATCATAAACGGGAAACTGCTTTTCAGCCTGTGTCTGCTTGCTCCGTTTTATGTTGTATCAGAGATCGTTGTGATGGCGACCCAAAGCTTTGACATCATGGAGCGTATATGGTTTATCCTTGTGCCTGCTATAACCGCAATATTCTCTTGTGTATTCGGAATTTTTGTAAATCTGAAGCTTCCGAAGCTTCAGTGGGAAACCGAGGCTGAAGTGGTAAAGCAGAGCGCTGCTTCCATGACAGGAGGTCTTGTCGGCGCACTTGCGGTCATAGTTCTTGCTCTTGCGGCGGCTGTTGTGCCATCTGAGTTTTCTCTGATATTCAACGCTTGTGCGTGCGTTGCTCTTGGCATAGCTACACTGCTTATGTACCGCAGCTGCGGCAAGAAAGATCTGCGCGATATTTAATACAAGGCAAAGCAAAACAAAGACCAAAAATTTCAGATTTAGTTATTTTACCTGTACCGACAAATAAACAGCACCTTGACGATGATCAAGGTGCTTTGTTTTTATCAGTAATTGCTTCATTATCTCTTTCAAACAGCTTTATCATAAGCGTGACCGCCTGTTTTTGCAGCTCGTCAAGGTTACTTATATCTACGGTCAATTTCTCGTTGACACCGAGTAAATAATCCGTGCTTACGCCGAACACCTGTGCAAGCTTGATGATATACGACAGCGAGGGCGAGTTTGTACCCATTTCCCACGCATTAACAGCGCTTTTGGTAATGCCGAGCCTTTCGGCAAGCTGTACCTGACTCATACCCGAATGGACACGCAGATTTTTTATCTTCTCGTAAAGTCCGTATATCATAATATCACCTCGAATAATTATACCAAATAATAGTGTTATTATAAATGTACTAAGGTCAATTGACACTTGACTTTTGCGTGCGCAAGTGATATAATGTGTAGGGCATAGGAAATTATGTCGAATGATCAAAGGAGAAGCTTATTATGAAACGAACTAAATTATTATCAGTTATCCTTGCGGCGCTGATGCTTACGGGCTGTTCGGGAAATTCCGATTACGAAAAGCTTCAGGAACAGATTGATGCGCTTCAGCAGCAGAACAACAGCTTGCAGGAGCAGCTTAACAATAGCGGAACAGAATCTGACAGCGGAACAACGACTTCCGCAACAGAAGCTGTGACTTCATCTGTAACAACTACCGAAGCAACAAGCACTACTGAGCCTGTTGAGGAGATCAAACCACAGGAGACGTTAAACCTTAACGATGGGGTTTTCAAGGTTGAGAACGGTGTGCTAATAGAATACAAAGGCAATGGCGGTGATGTCGTTGTTCCCGATGGTGTAACTTCTATCGGCGATGGTGCTTTCTGGAACTGTACCAGTCTCACAAGTATAACCATCCCCGACGGCGTAATATCTATCGGTGGTAGTGCTTTTGGTAGCTGTGACAGTCTTACAAGCATAACTATCCCCGACAGCGTAACATCTATCGGCGATAGTGCTTTCAGTGGCTGTGAAAGTCTCACAAGCATAACGATTCCTGACAGCATAACATATATCGGTGCTTACGCTTTCGATAATACCCCATGGCTCGAAAATTATAGCGGTGATATGGTTATAGTGGGAAATGGTATCCTTTGTGAGTATAAAGGCAATGATAAAAACGTGGTTATCCCCGACGGCGTAATATCTATAGGCGATGAGGCTTTCAACTGCTGTACCAGTCTTACAAGCGTAACCATCCCCGACAGCGTAATATCTATCGGCGATGAGGCTTTCCTTGGCTGTGAAAGTCTCACAAGCATAACCATCCCCGACAGCGTAACATCTGTCGGCGGTGGTGCTTTCAATAATACCCCATGGCTCGAAAATTATAGCGGTGATATGGTTATAGTGGGAAATGGTATCCTTTGTGAGTATAAAGGCAATGATAAAAACGTGGTTATCCCCGACGGCGTAACATCTATCGGTGATAAGGCTTTCATACAATGTAACGATCTTACAAGCATAACCATCCCCGACGGCGTAATATCTATCGGCGATGGTGCTTTCAACTACTGTACCAGTCTTACAAGCGTAACCATCCCCGACAGCGTAATATCTATCGGCGATGGTGCTTTCCGTGGCTGTGCCAGTCTTACAAGCATAACCATCCCCGACGGCGTAATATCTATCGGCGATGGCGCTTTCAACTGCTGTGCCAGTCTTACAAGCGTAACCATCCCCGACGGCGTAATATCTATAGGCGGTATTGCTTTCGAATTATGCGTAAACCTTACAAGCATAACAATCCCCGACAGCGTTACTACTATCGGTACTGGCGCTTTCCGTAGCTGTGACAGTCTTACAAGCATAACCATACCTAGCAGTGTTACTTCGATTGGTTATCAAGCTTTTCAAAATTGCAGAAGTCTTACAAGCGTAAACATTCTCGGCAAAGAAACTTATATTGATGGTTACGCTTTCTTTGGTACACCATGGCTTAGCAACTATAACAGCGATATGGTAATAATAAACAATATATTGCTCCGGTACAATGGCAATGATGCAAATGTAATCATACCCGAAAACGTTACCACTATTAGCAGTGGCGCTTTTTCTAAATGCAGCAGTCTTACGAGCGTAACAATCCCCAACAGCGTAACATATATCGGCAATGGTGCTTTTGATTTCTGCAATAGCCTTACAAGCATAACTATCCCCAATAGCATTACTTCCATCAGCATGAACATTTTCTGCGGATGTGACAGTCTTAAAGACATAACCATCCCCGACAGCGTTACATCTATCGGCATTTGTGCTTTTGCCGATTGTGCAAGTCTTACAAGCATAACACTCCCCAACGGCGTTGATTCTATCGGTCAGAGTGCTTTCGGCGGTTGCGCAAGTCTTACAAGCATAACGATTCCTGACAGCGTTACTTATATCGGTGATTGGACTTTCGATGGCTGTAGTGAAGCTTTGGAAATCAAATATAAAGGCGTAACATATAACCCAGATAGCTTTGAGAAATATGTACAGAGTTTACGAGTAAGTGATGAGCAATAAAGCAATGTTTATAGTTCAAAAGAAAACACATCTACAACTTTTGTCACGTGCAGAATTGGATTTCGCGGCAGATAAGTTTGAAGCGAAGCTGAATGATTCTGTTGAATAGTAATATCACCGAGGACTGATAATCCTCGGTGATCGTTCTATTATTTCTATTTTTTTCCTTTTGACTCTACTGAAAAACAGCAAAAATCCATCAACTGTGACCACGCTGTGACCATTTTAAGGGTGACCAACGGTCACGCTAAAAACGAAAAACCGCTCAACCCTGATGGTTAAGCGGTTTTCAGTGGCACGCCAGAAGGGATTCGAACCCCTGACCCCTTGGTTCGTAGCCAAGTACTCTATCCAGCTGAGCTACTGGCGCGTGTCGTGCTCTTTAGCACTCATATATTATACCATAACGAAAATGTTTTGTCAAGTCTTTTTTAAAAAAATTACTAGATTATGCTTTAGAGCTACTACGACACCGTATAGCACATACAAAGACAAGATCTGTTCAATTTAAATAATCATAAAGCATATAAAATAAGATCACATTCTCATCACGTAAGCTGCCAAAACGCAACTGCACTTGCGGCTGCGACATTCAGCGAATCAACTCCGTGCGACATTGGTATTTTCACGGTGAAATCAGCTTTTGCGATAGTTTCGTCTGACAGCCCGCTTCCCTCTGTGCCGAGAATAACAGCGAGCTTCTCTTGCGCCGCAAGCCGCTTATCGTCAATGCATACAGAGTTATCTGACAGCGCCATCGCGGCGGTCTTAAAGCCCAGCAAGCTAAGCTGAGCCATATAGTCATCACAGTTAAAATACGTCCACGGTATCTGAAAAACCGTGCCCATACTTACCCTTGCGGCGCGGCGATACAGAGGGTCGCTGCACGCGGAGGTAAGCAGCACCGCGTCAATATTTAATGCCGCCGCGGAACGTATTATCGCGCCTATGTTCGTGGGATTAACCACATCTTCCAGCACAGCGATACGGCGCGCATTTTTGCAGACTTCTTCAACGGAGGGAAGCGGCTTTCGGAGCATCGCGCACAGCGCTCCTCTTGTCAGCTTAAAGCCCGTAAGCTGCGTAAGCACATCAAATTCCGCGGTGTAAACAGGGATATCTTCGCAGCGGTCAATAATATCGTTCAACTGTCCGTTTATATGTGAGCGCTCTGTAAGCAGCGATAGCGGCTGATACCCCGCGTCTAGCGCAAGCTTTATCACGGTAGGGCTTTCGGCAATGAAAATGCCCGTTTCAGGCTCGTAATAGTGAACAAGCTGCGGCTCTGAAAGACGCGCATAAACATCAAGCTCAACTGCCGAAAAATCGGGTATCTCAATTATCTCAGGCATAGCCTCTCCTTACTTAAAAAGCGGTATCAGATAAACCGATACCGCCTTGATATTACTTGTTTTCAGCCTCGCGCTGCTTTCTGAAATTCCATGCGTCGCGGCACATTTCTTCAAGCGTCTTTTCAGCTTTCCAGCCAAGCTCTTTTTCAGCGAGCGTGGGATCTGCATATGTAACAGCCGCGTCACCGGGACGGCGCTCGCCAATGGTGTAACCGAGGTCGATGCCATTTACACGCTGGAACGTATCAAGTATCTCCAGTACAGAATAACCGTTGCCTGTGCCGAGGTTGTATGCAAGCGCACCGCTTGAGTTTCTTGCCTTTTTGATAGCCGCAACATGACCCTTTGCGAGGTCAACAACGTGGATATAATCGCGCACACAAGTACCATCAGGCGTGGGGTAATCATTACCCGCAACGCTGAGCGCGTCGCGCTTTCCTGTAGCCTTATCCAATACTATAGGCATAAGATTGTTGGGGATACCGTTGGGGTCTTCGCCTATCTTTCCGCTTTCGTGCGCGCCTACGGGATTGAAGTAGCGCAGCAGTATCATGCTCCACTTGTCGCTTGCTGCAGCCATCTCGCGGCAGAGATTCTCGATGATCAGCTTGGTGCTGCCGTAAGGATTTATCGCAGACAGCGGGAAATCCTCCTTTACAGGAACAGTAGCAGGTATGCCGTAAACAGTGGCGGAGGAGCTGAATACGAACTTTGTGCAGCCGTACTTCTTCATACATTCAAGTATATTAAAAGTACCGCGCAGATTGTTGGAATAATACATCAGCGGCTTTTTAACACTCTCGGGAACGCACTTGTAGCCTGCGAAATGAATTACCGCTTCGATATCATTATCCGCAAAAATGCGGTCAACGGCAGCCATATCCAGCATATCAGCCTCATAGAACTTGAAGTCCTTGCCTGTTATCTCTCTGATACCGTCAAGCGCCTTGGCGTTTGAGTTGTAGAAGTTGTCCATTACAACGATGTCCTCGCCTGCATTGAGCAGCTCCACACAGGTATGTGAGCCGATAAAGCCTGCGCCGCCTGTAACTAAAATAGCCATGATGTATGACCTCCGAAATAAAATGAATACATCTTTATTATACTATTATTGACGGGTGTTGTCAATAAGGTTTATCGGAAAATTTCGGCTTTTTAAGTCATTAGCCGCACAGTTAAGCAGGGTTGCCAAACGCGTTATTGAAAATCGTTCCGATTGGTGTTATCATAATTACAGAAGCTTCTATAACATCACAGGAGGGATCAATATGAACATAGAAATAGGAAAAAAGATACGTCTTTTACGTCTTGGAAGAGGTCTTACACAGGAGCAGCTTGCAGAAAAGCTCTGCGTTACCGCACAATCGGTATCAAAATGGGAAAACGATGTTACTGCGCCCGACATCGGTCTGCTGCCGCAGATATCAGCGGAGCTTGGCGTTACCATCGACGAGCTTTTCTCCATGACCGATGAGGTCAGGCTGTCGCGAATCGAAAATCTGCTTTCAAACAGCAGCGAAAACACTGTTATTCCGCAGTGTGATTTTGAGAGCTACCGTGCTTTTCTTATTGAGCACAAGGAAGTGCCCGAGCTTCGCGGCAGAGTGCTCACGGCGCTAGCATGGCTGTATGACCAACAGGGGGCCGCATATCGCATGAGCGCTGCTAAATACGCAAAGGAAGCCATCGAGTTTCAGCCCGAAGAGAAATCCAACCACAGCGTGCTGTGTATGGCAATGAACGGCGCTGACCGTGACTGGTATACGTCCAACAACCATGAGCTCATAGACTACTACATGGCTTTTGTTGAGAAGTATCCCGACAATGTCCCCGCTTTGCAGCTATTGCTAGACAATCTAATTGCAGACAACCGAGCTGACGAGGCAAAGCCTATCCTAGCAAAGCTGAATAGGTGCGATAATACCTGCCGCGCACTCTGGTACAAGGCGCAGATATGCCATATCCGCGGCGATAAGGTTGGTGCGCAGACGGAGCTTCATCGCATGACGGAGCAGTTTTCTGACGATTGGCTCGCATGGGCGTACAAGGGCGACTTTTACGCGCGTCTTGCCGAGTATGATAAGGCGTCGGAATGTTGGCTTCACTCACATGAGCTTCAACCATCACCAAAGATGACAGACAATCTTTTATGTCTTGCTGAAGTCTGCGTGATAAGAAAGCAATACGATAAGGCAGCGCAGTATTACAGAGATACTGTAGAACTGCTGAAAACCGACTACAACACGACCGAGGGAGATTTAACAGACGATCTCAAGGCGCGTGCTGAAATGTACGAGAGTATGTAAAGCACAGCTTTTCGGTATCCGATTCTCGGCTCAATACGCAAAAACGCCTCGCTGCTTAGCACACAGCGAGGCGTTTTTATTGTTATAAACGGAATTAATACATACCGCCCATGCCGCCTGCGGGCATTGCAGGAGCAGCGTTCTCCTCGGGCTTGTCAGCAACAAGGGATTCTGTTGTCAGCACCATAGCTGCAACGGAAGCTGCGTTCTGAAGTGCGGAGCGTGTAACCTTAGCAGGGTCAACGATACCT
>JAZNTS010000101.1:0-5274 GCA_045591905.1 Oscillospiraceae bacterium
AGCAGGAGCTGACAACAGATTTCTCCGAAAACTTACAGCGTATCGAAAAGGCATTACAGGGTCTCTGCGACGGCACGGACAAAGAGCTTACCCAGGATTATATCGGCGGTCTTGTGGAAAGTGTCATTCCAGAAAGTAACAATAAATTCGTCTGGAACATCCGCACGGGAGCTGACAAGGTTACACCTTTCAACGCTGAGGTAAGCGGAAGAAAAAATAAAGCAATCGTCAAGGTTGACGAGTTTTCAGAAGAGGGCGAAAAGCCCTCTTTACATAAAAAATCCCGAATATTTCGCAAGCTACACAGGCTGCACTCAGATAAGCAAAATCGGCTTGGTAACAGAGTTGTGATCTAAACAAAATGACCTCCCCGTTCCGATTGGAATGGGGAGGTTTTTGATTACTTATTAAAGATACCGTCCCAGACGGTAAGTTCTTCAAGAAACTCAGAACTTACAGCAGGAACATGGTATAAACAGTATTCTTTCATATCGCCGCGACGTTCAGCGTCAAGCAGGCTGCTGTCTGTGGTATCAACATAATAACGGTAATAGGGCTGGATATATTCGTCGGTGCGATAGATAAGCTCTACCTTTACAATGTCCTTTTCCTCAATATTCTCGCTTGAAACGGCAGGAATGCAGTTGCCATTCAGCAGCAACTCGCGCGCTTCCTCCTCTGTGATGATAGGGTAATCTCCGAGATACTCCGAGCAAGTTAGCACATCGCACATTCTGATGTGCCAAAACTCTCCATCATCATTTGGAGATATCCATGCAAATTTCAGATTGTAATTCAGTATATCCTGAATGATATCATCAGAACTGTCGTACACATAATAACGTCTGCACTGTCGCTGATAGATATCGCGGTCGTTGTTGGTGTAGGATATAGGTTCGTCGTATTGCAGCAGACCTCTAAGCCTTTCAGCAATATATGCTATCGTTAATTCGCCCTGTTCATCGCTAGTGTCATGATGAGTGAAGCTGTAGTTGTCAGGAAGTCTGACAGGCTCTTTAAACTCCACTGTTATCTCGCCGTCGCCGTAGATGTTGATAGTCACTTCGCTGCATTCTGCAACAACGCGGTACACAAGGTGAACCATATCCGCATATTCAGGGGGCGGTACGCGCATTATATCTGATAGCTTTTCGGTTTCAGTGCTTTCCACTGTCATACCAAGAGATGATGCGACATTCTCTGCCATTGTCAGCATTTGTTCTTCGGTCAGGTATATGGAAATGCCGCCTAAGCCTGTATACGAAAGATTTTTGAATACGGGAAGAGCCGAAAGCTGTGAAGTCTCTGACCATGGATTAGGCGTGTCATACTCCGAGATATCATACACCCATATCGCTCCGTAGCCCATTCCTCCTTGCTGTAATTCGGTCGTGATGCGCGGTAGATCATCGTCCGTTTTGGTTGGAAACTTATACTCGGGATAGATGCGATGCTCTTCAAGTATCTTTGCATACTCCTCGTCAGAAATTATTGGCAAGCTGCTTTCCTCCGAAACATCAGGCTTGTCGGGCGGTGTTGTCGGGCTGCTGCTCGTTGCGGTCGACTTTGGCGGCTCTGTATTATCCTGTATCGAAGATGTTATTTCTGAAGTGCCATCACCTGTTGATGTGGGAATATCAGGCTTGTTGATACCATGCAGCACTATTGCGCCAATAAGCGCTGCCGCGCATACGCCTCCGCCTACCGCAAAGATGGCAGGTCTTTTTGATTTTTTCTTATGCGTCAGTTCAGGTATAAGCTGTTCGTCCATATCACCTATAATATTGAGAAGCTTTTCGTTGTTTTTCATATTTCGATACCCTCCGTTTCGAGAAAATGCTTAAGGGCTACGCGGGTACGTTGTAACTGCATTTTGACAGCGCCCTCGCTGATATGACGGCTTTTGGCTATAGCTTTTATCGGCTGCATATACCAGTAACGCAGCATAAAAAGCTCTGCCGCATCACACTTCAGTTCGCGCAAAAAACGTTCTATCGCATCTTTGAGTATGTAGTCATCTGCTATGCTTTGACTGTCGCTTACACATTCGGCAAGCTCGTCAAGGCAAAGTCCGACTTCTCCGCTTCCGCGCTTTTGGGTGTTGCGTCTCCTGTATTTGTCGATAGCAAGCCCGCGTGTTATCCTACCCAAATACACCGAAAGCTTGTTGGGGCGATTCGGCGGAATACTGTTCCATGCCTTGCTCCATGTGTCGTTGACGCACTCTTCCGCATCTTCGGCAGAGTGTAGGATATTACGTGCTATAGTGCCGCAGTAGCCACTGTATTTGCGCTCGGTCTCTGCAATTGCAGCTTCGCTGCGCTGAAAGTACAGCTCTATAATATGATTGTCGTCCATATCAACCCTCCTTCTGTACGAAAGATCTTTCACCCTTATAGACGTATTCTGTGACAAAAAGGTAACGGTGCGTGGTAATTGTTGTTTATTTATCTTTTGACATTGAATAAGGTTATAGAAAAAGCCGTGAAAAATCTCGTTTCCGAGATATTCACGGCTTTTGTGTTAAGTTAAACTGATGAACGGCTTATCAAGCGCGAACATATGTAGCCTTTACGAAGCCCATATCGAGAATGATATTGGAGCCTGTGAACTCGCAAGTGATGGAAACACCGGATTCGGTTATGGTAAGCTCGCTGCCGTTAAGTGTCCAGTTACCTGCGGCCTGACCGGCAGATGTGATGGTGCCATCTTCGTTAAATGTCATTGTTCCGGCTTCGCCGCCGTAGCCTGCTTCTGCGGGATCAACTGTTGCACCCATCATTTCAACGGTGCTGATCTTCCATGCGCCTACAGGGCTTCCGCCTGCGCAGCCTGCGAGCAGACCGAGGCAGAGGGTAAGGACTACCATAATTGCTGCGATAGACTTGATTGTTCTTTTCATAATAAACACCTCGTTAAATTTTTCGGCTTAATGCCGCATTTGTACAAAACCCATCTGTGAATGGTGAGTATGTATAATTTGAAGTTATTACTTTGTGAAGATAAGAGCAGCGTCCATGCCCATTGCTTCATATTCCATAACAAGTCTGCCGCCTTCAAGCTTCATTTCAACGCCGTTAAGGTCATAAACGCCGTTGCCCTTGTCGGTGTACTTTGTGGAGCCATTGGAAGTGCCGTCCATAAACAGCTCTGCGGTGCCGTCCTCGTTGAATGTTATAGACATATCAAGGTCCATACCCATAGATGCAAGATCGGAAAGACTTACTTCCTGGTCGCCTATCTTTGCTGCGTTAAGCTTCCAGTTGCCGACGATGCTTGTTGCTGCACAGCCTGCGAGCATAGCAAGACAGAGTGTGAGCATTACTGCGATTGCTGCAATTGATTTGATTGTTCTTTTCATAATTAACACCTCATAAAAAAATTTTGGCTTATTGCCGTTTTATACAAAACTCATGCGCCTTAGCACATGGTCAAGTACCGTGACTTAGCGGAGCGAAAGTATATTTGTGCAAAGTGCGGAATATTGTGCAAGAGTAAGCTCCTCTGCTCTTGCAGTCTGCTTTATTCCGCTTTTGTCGAACACCTCTGCAAGGATAGCTTTGGATATCGAAAGCTCTCCCGACAGCGGATTGATTATCTGTTTTCTGCGCTGTGAAAATGCCGCGCGTATAATACGGAAAAACAGCTTTTCGTCTTTAACATCAAGACTGTTTTCCTGTTTTATGTCAAGCCGAATTACTGCGCTGTCAACATTCGGGGCGGGCATAAAGCTGCCTCTGTTTACCTTGAACAGCATTTTAGGCTCGCTGTAGTAGGAAACTCCGCAGGAGAGTGCGCCGCAGTCTCTTGTACCGGGCTTTGCGCATATCCTGTCAGCCGCCTCTTTCTGCACCATTACGGTAAGCGCCTTTACGGGAAGCCGCTCCTCCAGCACGCGCATTATGACAGGAGAGGTTATATAATAAGGAAGATTTGCACACACAACGACCTCGCTCTCGCCGAATTTCTCGGCAATAAGCGCTTTAAGGTCTGTTTCCATAACATCTGCAAAAACTACCTCGACATTGTCGAAATCTGCAAGCGTTTCTTGCAGTATTGGCTTCAGCCCCGTGTCTATCTCAACTGCGACTACCTTATCGCAGCGCTTTGCAAGCTCCTGTGTAAGTACGCCCACGCCTGTTCCTATTTCCAAGGCGCAGACGCCGCTTTTGCAGCCGCCAAGCTCTGCTATTTTCGGGCAGACCGCGGGGTTTATCAGAAAATTCTGACCAAGCGATTTTGTGAATGAGAAGCCGTGGCGTTCAAAAAGGTCTTTTATCACGCCGATATTAGTAAGCTGCATTATAGTATCAATACCCCTCGCTGCCGACAAGACTGTCGTCATTCTCTACCCAGTCGTTTACGACAAGTGTTTTGAACTCGTCCTTTGCTGTGCGGATAACAACGCTTTCTATGCCTGCGTTGATTATCACGCGTTTGCACATAGAGCAAGGCTCAACATCGCCGAAAAGCTCGCCTGTTTTTGCGTCAAGACAGGCAAGATACAGTGTAGCGCCTATCATTCTTGTGCGGGGGGCACTTATTATGCAGTTTTGCTCTGCATGAACGGAGCGGCAAAGCTCATACCGCTGACCCTTGGGAATGTTAAGATTCTCACGGGTGCAGCTTCCGACATCGGAGCAGTTCGCTCTGCCTCTCGGTGCGCCGTTATAGCCTGTTGCGATTATCTCGTCGCTTTGAACGATGATCGCGCCGAAATTTCTTCTTAGGCAGGTGCCGCGCTCGGCAACGGTCTGGGAGATATCGAGATAATAGTTTGTCTTATCGCGTCTTTCCATGATGTCTACCGCCTTTCGTCACAGCACCGCGTCAGATATCAGCGGCGCTTTTTGCTCATCTGCTTTGAAATAAAGGATCTATCCTGAACGGGCTTTGGTATCAGCGGAATATATCCGGGACGCTGAACCTTTGCGGACTTTTTAGTGTTCGGCTCGCCGTTGAGGAGCTGTTCTATCGTGCCTGTTTGGTATGCGGTAAGGAATTTTGTTGCGATTTCGTTCTGTTTTTTCAGCTTATGTTCATCTTCGCAGTATTCCTTAACGGCAATGAACTCTTTAATAGCCTGTTCTTCCATATCAAGCTGCGCATAAAGCTCACCGAGAACGCATCTGTATTCGGTTGCGGTATCATCATTGTCTGCTGCTGTTTCAGCTTCAATAGCGCTGTTCAGGCAGTCAACAGCCTTTGTGTAGTTTCCAAGGTCTATATACTTTATTGCCTTTTCAAATTCTATATTCATATTTTCACCTCAGT
>JAZNTS010000102.1:0-6711 GCA_045591905.1 Oscillospiraceae bacterium
CAGCACAGGGACGGTAAAGAGGACTGGACTTAAGCGGTGTATCAAATTCTTTCAATACCGGTACCGTGATTGAAATAATTCAGTCACGGTATTTGCATTTAAGGAGTATGTTTTGAGAGCGGAAGATAGTTCATAAAAATATGCGCCTCCAAAAGCTTTAAACCTTGGGGCGCATATAGTTTTTTATCATTCTTTTTTCTTTCTGAACACAAACACCTTGCTCAGCACATAATTCAGCACCAAAACAACGATATTTGACAGAACTTTTGCCGCGAACTCATACAATCCGTTCTGAATACCCGTAAGGTCGACCAACAGGAACATTATCACTAGGTCAACCACAAGCGTAAACACGCGCGACAGGAAGAACGTAACGCCCTCGCGCAGTATTCCTGCCTTTTTTGATTTGCTCTGAAATACAAAAAGTCTGTTAGTAACGAACGCAAACGTTACCGAGCATATCCACGACAGCAGAACAGGCAGCGCAGTCGCGCTCTCCGTACCCATCGCCGAGGTGAGGTTGAATACCCACTTCAGCCAATCGGGAACGCTGTTTTCATCGGGGAATATCCAGCGAAATAGATAATACGTCACGAATGAGATTATCGTAGTGCAAACACCGAAGATGATGTACATTATTATCTCGCGGTGCTTTGTAAAAAAAGCTTTTCTGCCCTCGGCGGTTTTAAGGCTGCGAAGCGCTTCACCGAGGTCTATTCCTTTGAAAGTTATTGCGCTCGCCTCCCGTCAGACCTTGCAGATTTTTACGACCTCATAGTCGTCAATGCTGTCGACTTTTGCCGTTTCAAGAAAATACATCATGATTTTCGCACAGGTAACCTCGTCCGTAAGCCGCTCAACAAGCTTCGTGCCGCCTTCGCTCTCGATTCCGACCTGAACGCTTATCGCGCCGCTCGGTATCCGTGCCGCCTGAACGAAATAAACACCGTCATAAAGCGGCTTTTCAAGCGACAGGGTGAGGAACTGCTCGTCGTTTTGAAAAGCTTCGTCCAGCATGATCATTGCTGCGTTAAGCTCCGCAGGAACACGGCGATCCTGATTTTCCGCCATTATGCCGAATTTGTTGTTAACGTCGGTCTTTCTGCCCTCGACAGCTATCGTAACAGGCTTATCCTTCCTGCGGAATATCTTGTCAAAAAATCCCATTATGCTCTTACCGCCTTTATAAGTCTTGCGCCGTGAGGCTTCACGCTAGCTGAAACACTGTCTGTAACAGAACCTAGATCATCGCCGCTCCAAACGTCGGTCGCTTTAAAATCAGCAGCAAACGGCAGCCTCGCTGTGATGTCGCACTCTGCTTCACCTGCATTGAACAACGCGATGTAGTAGCTCTTACCATCGTTGTGGGAGCTGAACCATGCAATCTGCTCGTTTCCGTCAACTGTCTTTCTGAACAGCGGGTGCGCCGAGTGTGAGTTGTTAAGCACCTCAATAAGCTCGGCATTTGTAAGCAGGCTCATGGTGAAGTCATCAAACTTCGTCATTTCGCCGCCGATGATGAGCGGAGAGCGCATGATGCTCCACAGGGTCATCATGGTTATCTGCTCGTCCTCTGTGAACTTTGTGCGGATATCAGGGGAGTAGTCCTGAAGTATCGCGCCGATAGGCAGCATATCGCAGTCGGGCCAATGTCCTGCACCTGCGTGTATGCACCACTTTTCCGCACGGTCGAACATATTGTAGAGAAGCTCCCACTTGTCCCAGAAATCATCAGTGATGCGCCACATATTCGCACATTCCTTGTAGAGCTCTGCCTTTTCAAGCAGTGCGGGGCCGGGGGAGAGACTAAGCACCATATCTCTGCCGCAGGAGCGAATCGACTCACTCACCATAATCAGCTCGCTCTCCTCGTGAGGAAGCTCGCGGCAGATGTCGTCTATCTTGATAAAATCAACGCCCCACTCTGCGTACAGCTCGAAAAGGCTGTCGTAGTAGGCTCTCGCGCCTTCCTTTTCGGGGTCAACGCCGTACATATCGGTGTTCCATGCGCAGATTGAGGAGGTCTTTGCTATCTGTCGCGCGGTCTTGTCGCTGCCCTTGATGGGCGTGTTCTGATGTACAGCCTGACGAGGGATTCCGCGCATGATGTGTATGCCGAATTTAAGTCCCAGCGAGTGTACATATTCCGCGAGGGGCGCAAAGCCCTTTCCGCCCGCAGAGGAGGGAAAACGGTTCTCGGCAGGTATAAGGCGGGAATACTCGTCCATGCAAAGCTCGGTAAACGGGTGGTAGTCGTGGTTAGTTGCAGTAGGCTGACTCCACTGGATATCAACAACGATGTAGTCCCAGCCGTACTGCTTGAGGTGCTTTGCCATAAATTCAGCGTTGGCGCGGACGGTAGCCTCATTTACTGCGGGGCCGTAGCAGTCCCAGCTGTTCCAACCCATAGGGGGAGTTTTTGCGATCATGTTTTTGTTCTCCTTTATGATAATGGTATTTATCTGTCTGAAATATTCTACCACATTCCAATTGATATTTCAACACCTTTTGCGCCAAAATATTGCAGTACTGACGGTTTTGTGCTATAATAATATATAGCTTTGACCTAATTAAGGAGGGACAACCATGAAGACTCGTGACAAAATTATGGATTACAGAAAAAGACGTGGATACACGCTTGAACAGCTTGGAGATCTTGTTGGGGTAGATGCCCTTATTATTGACAAATGGGAGTCTGGGCTTGAAAGTCCCAACGAAGAGCAGTTAAAAAAGCTGGGTGAAATATTCGGCTGCGGCTATGAAAAGCTTCTGCCCGACCCTGAGGAGCAGGAGGAGCCTGAACCCGAATGGGGCTTTGAATGGACAAGCCGCCGTCATTTTCGCGGTATGCCGCTCGTTGACATAAATATCAGACCTTTGAGAAAAGCCGAGGGAATAATTGCCATTGGATTCTTTGCAAAGGGTATAGTTTCGGTCGGTGTGCTTTCAAAAGGATTTATATCGGTGGGGCTGCTTTCACTCGGACTGCTTACTGTGGGATTTTTTACAATGGGCTTGTATGTCGTGACAGCAGGCATAGGTCTGAGCTTGTTCGATGTGTTCTGGCCATGGATAGAAACCGCATGGGGCTTTATTACTGCGGGAGTACGCATCAGTCCGTATGATTAAGCCAATGCAACCCGAAGTTTACATAAAGAAATCATAAATTGGTGGTGTTTTTCTGCCAAAAATGTTATGCTGAGTTTACCAAAATAAAAGGAGGAGCATACAATGACATTGGGCGAAAAGCTGTCGATGTACAGAAAGCAGAATAATTACACACAGGAGCAGCTTGCGGAGCTGCTGGGAGTATCCCGTCAGGCGGTGAGCAAGTGGGAGAGCGACCTCGCATATCCCGAAACAGAGAAGCTTATAAAACTAAGTGAGCTGTATGAGTGCTCGCTTGACTACCTTTTAAAGGATAAACAGCCCGAGGTGCGGCCAAAGCAAGGGGAATTAAGACTGAATTTCAGTGATATCCACTTTGAAAAGAAAAGCACACGCATGGTGTGCGGAGTGCCGCTGTGGCACGTAAATATCGGCTACGGACGCAGCGCAAAGGGTATCTTTGCGCTTGGGCTTGCTGCAAGGGGCGTTTTCTCCTGCGGTTTATTTTCAATGGGAGTGTTTTCCTGCGGCGTGATGAGCCTTGGCTTGCTTGCGTTTGGTTCAATAGCCTTGGGTTTGCTTGCTCTCGGCGCTATAGCTCTGGGATTCATCGCGCTTGGAGGACTTGCGGTCGGAGTCTTTGCACTTGGCGGCTGCGCGGTAGGTCTTGTTTCTATGGGCGGTGCGGCAGCAGCGCAGTATCTTGCTTACGGCGACAGCGCAACGGCGCAGATAGCCGTTGGTATTACCGAAGCACGAGGAGAGCCTGCGTATTTGCTTCCGCTTGAGCCTGAATTTCGCAGTCATCTGTTCAGAAGTATCGAAACGATCGTGCCCTCGTGGTTACAATGGGCGGCGGATATAGTGAAATGTATAATATAAACTACATATGTAAATAAACAGATTTAGTATCGTCAAAACGCCCAAATACATATATATATATATATAATGTCAATAGAAATCGCCGCCTTGTTTTTGATATAATAATTTATGGCAGTTATCTGCTGAATTTTATTATATCAGGAGGTTATTATGGCGAATTTTTGTTCCAAATGCGGAAAGCAGCTTTCGGAAAGTGAGCGTTTTTGCTCAAATTGCGGTGCATCTTTAGGCGGAGAGGCTCAAAGTGGAAGTGTGGTGTATATGCAAAACGCTATTCCGGCAAATGAGATGCCGTCGGAGGCGCACGAGAAAGCATTTACGAAGTGTATGGGTATGGCGTGTACGGTAATACCTGTGGGATTAGTTATGGGTGGTATTGCTGCGATATCTACTTTATCAATTGCGTGGAACGCAGGCGGCTTTTTTGACACTATAAACACCGTGCTGATGATTGCAGCGGCAGTATGCGCGCTTGCTTCGCTTGTGCTCTTGGGTCTTGCGGTGGGAGTACGTATGAAGCCGCAGAGAACCAGAACTCAGCTTCGTTATGGAATGCGGTTTGTCCATCTTTCATTGAGCGCGCTTGACATGGTAGCGGTGCTTGCGGGTGCATACAGCTTTTTCCTGCATAAAAATTTCAATATTCATCAGGAATATACATATATTATTGCAATTGGTACATTTGTGATGCTCGCGGTGGTTGAAATAATCATCAAAAGTTCGATGGATAAGTTCAAATCGGACGCAAGCTACAGATTTGACAGCGGAAATGCCGTAAGAGGCGTCACGGCTTCAGGTTGGAAATGCGGCCACTGTGGTACAGAAAACTCCGCTTCCGCCGAGAAATGCAGTTTTTGCGGAAAAGTAAGATGATATTGAAAATTAGTGGTGAAAAAATATCAAAAACCCCTTTACAAAATAAGATTTATGTGATATAATACTTGTGTTGTGCTGTATGGCACGACCATACCGATTTCATGGAGCGTGGATAAACACCAAGCCCGCCGCTATGATCTCGGAATAAAAATTTTATGAGGTGTTATTATGTTAAGAAAAGAAGAAAAAGCACAGGTTATCGAGGCAAATCGTCTTGCTGACAACGACACAGGTTCTCCTGAGGTTCAGATCGCTATTCTCACAAAGAGAATCAACGACCTGACCGAGCACATCAAGGTTCACCAGAAGGATCACCACTCCAGACGTGGTCTGCTGAAGATGGTTGGTAAGAGAAGAAATCTGCTGAACTACCTGCAGAAGAAGGACATCGAGCGTTACAGAGCTATCATCGCTAAGCTGGGTATCCGTAAGTAATCATCTGCGGTAACAACGTACAAACGTAATAAAAGGGCGGCGCTGGCTGATGAACAGTTCTGCCCTTTTAACTTAACTTAGGGCATGTTACCCCTATCGCTTACAGTCCATCTTTCAGCCGTTTTGCATATCTTTCTGCGTTAATTCCCCTTGAAATACATACAGTATTCCTGCGGGAAATTGCCTTGAAATACATACAACCCGACTGAAATCTGAACTGTTCGGATAGCGCCAACAAGCCCTTGCTTTGTACTGTGCTTTAAAGGTACGCAGAGGTTAGCATTAAACTGAGCGTTCGTTTTTACGGGCGCTGAGCTTATTGCTAAAGCTGCGCACCTTTCAAAAATAATGAAAGGATAATAAAAAGAAATGTTTGAAAATCACAAGATATTCAAGACCATGTTCGCAGGCAGAGAGCTTACTGTTGAAACAGGCAAGACCTGCGGACTTGCAAACGGCTCCTGTTGGATTAAGTACGGCGAGACCGTTGTTATGGTAAACGTTACCGCTTCCGCTAAGCCCCGTGACGGCGTGGATTTCTTCCCCTTAGCCGTTGACTATGAGGAAAGACTCTACTCCGTTGGTAAGATCCCCGGCGGCTTTTTAAAGAGAGAGGGCAGACCCTCCGAGAAGGCAATACTTACTTCCCGTGTAGTTGACCGCCCCATGCGTCCTCTGTTCCCCAAGGATATGAGAAATGACGTAGCTATCACAATGACTGTTCTCGCAGTTGACCCTGACGCTTCTCCCGAGATCCTTGGCATGATTGGCGCTTCCATCGCTGTATCTATCTCCGATATCCCGTGGAACGGTCCTATCGGCGGCGTTTCTGTTGGCCTTGTGGACGGCGAGATCGTTATGATGCCTACACTCGAGCAGAGAGCTAAGACAGACCTCACTCTGACTGTAGCTTCCTCCGAGCACAAGGTAGTTATGATCGAAGCAGGCGCAAACGAAGTGCCCGATGAGAAGATGATCGAAGCTATCATGGCAGGTCACAAGGAGATCACAACAAGCCTTATTCCCTTTATCAAGGACATTCAGGCTCAGATCGGCAAGCCCAAGTTTGCGTTTGAATCTCAGGAAGTTGACCATGATATGTTCGACGCTATCTCCGAGTTTGCTATCGACCGCGTTAAGTACGCACTTGACACAGACGACAAAAACATCAGAGAAGACAGACTCAACGCTGTATATGCTGATGTGGAAAACTTTGTTGCCGAACAGTATCCCGATGAAGATAGAAAGGCTGAAATGGGCGAATGCCTCTACAAGCTCCAGAAGTTCGTTGTAAGAAGATGGCTTCTTGACGACGGAAAGCGTGTAGACGGCAGAACTCTTGATGAAATTCGTCCTCTTGCTGCAGAAGTTGGTCTTTTTAACAGAACTCATGGCTCTGCTATGTTCACA
>JAZNTS010000103.1:0-5973 GCA_045591905.1 Oscillospiraceae bacterium
ATGACCGCGGGACCCGCAAGGGTAATGAGGAAAGTCCGAGCATCACAGAGCAGGGTAGCTGATAACGTCAGCCGAGGGCGACCTTAGGGCTAGTGCAACAGAGATATACCGCAGGAGCATCGCACTCCTGTAAGGGTGGAAAGGCGAGGTAAGAGCTCACCGGAGTGCAGGTGACTGCACTGCCATGTAAACCCTATCCGATGCAACACCGATTGGTGCGGGGGACAACGCGTCTGCTCGGCGCGCCCCGTTGTAAGGTGGCTTGACCCTGTCGGCGACGGCAGGGCTAGATAGATGGTCATACACGACAGAACTCGGCTTATCGATGGAGTCACTTTTTTAAATAAGATATCCGCACAGTTTTCGGCTGTGCGGATTTTTTGTATTTACCAGCGTTTCATGTTTTTCTCAAATTTTCCAATATAAGCCTGCCTAAGTTCATCGGCGTTAATGCCGTAGCAAAGCAGAACATCATTGTAATACATAAGCACGTCAGCCATTTCTTCAACAAGCGCTCTCCTGATACCCTCGTTTTCGCAGACATTTCTGTCTCCATTTTTCTTGACGATATCAACGACCTCACCGATCTCGCCTATCAGCCACAGCAGCTTGTGCTTGCCTGCCTCGGGAGAAATAGTCTCCCACTTATCCTTGTATTTTTCCTGAAGCTGCTCCTGCATGGAGATCATTTCGTTTATCGAAAAGTCACTCATTGTCGCGCTCCCTCCTGTCATACGTCCTCTCGCTTATAATATACCGCGGTCTTTGCTTTACCTCCATGTATATCTTTCCGATATACTGTCCTATAACTCCGATGGAGATAAGCTGTATTCCGCTCAAAAAGCAGATTATACAGATAGTGGACGCCCATCCGCTTGCGGTGTTGCCGAGAAGCGCCTCGACTATCGCCCATATAACTCCCACAAAGCTTATGGTAGCTATCACCATGCCAAGACCGAATATCAGCTTTATCGGCTTTATCGAAAGACTGGTTATTCCATCAAAGGCAAGGCTCAGCATCTTGCTGAGAGGATAGTGGCTCTTGCCTGCAAGGCGCTCGCTGCGCTCGTAATAAACACTGGTGCTTTTAAATCCCACAAGCGGAAACATTCCGCGCAAAAACAGATTTACTTCCTTGTAGTTCGCAAACTCTTTCAAAACTCTGCTGCTCACAAGGCGGTAATCCGCATGATTATACACTACCTCCGCGCCCATGGCGTTCAGCAGCTTGTAAAAGCCCTGTGCAGTGGTGCGCTTGAAAAAGCTGTCGGTCTTTCGGCTGGAGCGCACTCCGTATACTATCTCACAGCCGCCGAGATATTCGTCTACCATCTTGTCCATGGCATTTATATCGTCCTGACCGTCGCAGTCGATACTGATGGTTATATCGCAGATGTCCTTTGCCTCCATAAGACCCGCAAGCACTGCGTTCTGATGGCCGCGGTTGCGGCTTTGACAGATGCCGATATAATGCTCGTCCTGCTCGGCAAGGCGGGATATTATCTCCCATGTATCGTCCTTGCTGCCGTCATTCACGAACATTATGCGGCTGTCGGGAGATATCTTCTCCGCAGCGATAAGCGACTCAAGCTTGTTCAAAAACATCGGCGCAGTAACAGGAAGCACCTCCTGCTCATTATAGCACGGAATTACTATTATAAGTCTTGGCTGCACATCATCACCTCATATTCCGCTGTCAAGCAGCGACAGCGCCATTGCCGCTGAGCCGTAGCGACGGAAAAAGTCGTTCAGACGCTCCTTGGTCTCGGGCTGCTCGGAGATCCTGTCGGAGTAGCTGAGCATCTGATACAGCATGAAAAACATCACTCTCGCTGCGATATCCTCGCCCAGCGCAAAATACTCCGCAAGGCGGTCGGTAGCTATCTTAAGCGCTTCTGTGCGCTCCACGATGTTCTGCGGTATCTCTTTTTCTGCGGCAAGATTTGAGTATATCTCTGCGGTAGCGACCATATTCTCCTTTACCGCCTGCTCTATCTGCTCCATAGTAAGAAGCCGCTCCACACAGCAAAGCCTTAATCTGCGGCTTGCTTTTATGTAAACATCATCAAGCTGCGGCTCCTCGGTAAGCTGCGGAACAGTGGGAAGCTGTTCTTCGGGCTGCTCCTCTTTTGCGGCTTCCTCATCGGCTTCGGAAGCTTTTTCGTCTGCTTCGCCCCCCGCAGTATCGGAGTTAATTTCGTTTATAGAATCCACAAGGTACGACATCGCCTCATCGCGGGTCATGTCCTCGGGAAGCTCGTTGCCTGACAAAAGCTCGTCCTCCTTGCTTTTTGCAGGCTTGTCCTGTGCTTCGGGCTTTTCTTCCTCAGCAGGCTTTTCAGGCTCAGGTACCTCGGGTGCAGTGGAAAGCCAGCGTATCTCGCCCTCGGGTATCTTCGACGGCTCGGGAGGGGGAGGCGGCGGTGCGGGTTTTAAGGGATCTGCCTCGGGTATCTCCACTTCGACCTGCGGTATCTCGCCCGAAAAATGCTCCGCAGCAGCCGCAGTGCAGTTCTCGTGAAGCTTCTGCCGCTGCTCATCGCGCATAGTGTAATAAATGCGGCACATGGAGTTTATAAGCTGACGCAGAAAAAACTTGTTCAGCGAGCAATCGGTTATCCTTATGCAGCAATTCGGAGCTTCTATCTCAAGCTCGTCATCAAATGTAGTTTCATAGCTTTTCACTATCCTTACCGAGCACACCTGCTTATAGCCTACGCGGGATATCACTCCCGCAAAGCAGGTGCGTATCTCATCGCACAGAAAAGCAATTCCGCGGCTGCCGTCGTGCTCGGGAGAGGTGTCGATAACGCCGATCGTTTCCTCGGGCGGTGCGAAGCTGCAATAATGTCCCTCTTCGTAAAGGGCAGTGACCTTTCTGCCGAAGTCGTTTATAGTTTCAAGCATTAAAGTCCCCCCTTACCGCCGAGCAAACCGTGCTTTATCGTCCAAAGGCTTTCGGAAAGATCAACGTAATATTTATGCGGATTTTCAAAGCGCTTTATCTCGCCCCAGAGCGTGTCAAGCTGCGAAGCGCAGTAGGCGCGTATATCGCAAAGCTTCGGAAGCTCATACACCTGCTCTCCTCCGATAAACACAGGCACTTGAAGCTCTCTTGCGGTGAAATCCGTCACCGTCTTTTTCTTCCATGTGAAGTCGGGGTCGAATATCGTAAGCGGCTTGGTATCGTCGATGGCCTCGTCATAAACGCAAAGCTGGTCTGCGACAGCCTTGCCTGTTTTATTGTCGTACAAGCGATACAGCTTTTTATAATGCGGATTGGTTATCTTCGCAACGTTCTCCGATATCTTTATCTTAGGGTTTATCTCGCCGTTTTCTTCCGTTGCAACAAGCTTGTACACGCCGCCGAAAACAGGCTCGCTCTTTGCGGTTATAAGGCGCTCGCCAACGCCGAAAAGGTCTATCCTTGCACCCTGCTTCAGCAGGTCAGAGATTATATATTCGTCAAGGCTGTTTGACGCAACTATCTTGCAATCATGATAGCCTGCTTCGTCCAGCATTTTTCTTGCTTCAATGGAAAGATATGCGATATCGCCCGAGTCAAGACGTATTCCTTTGGGTCTTGCACCGAGCGGCTTCAGAATATTGTCAAACGCCTTTATCGCATTGGGAACGCCGCTTTTAAGCACATTGTAGGTATCCACCAGCAGCGTTACGCTGTCGGGATAAACGCGGCAGTATTCCTCAAAGGCCTCAAGCTCGCTGTCGAACATCTGCACCCAAGAGTGCGCCATCGTGCCCGTTGAGGGAACACCGTAAAGCTCGTCAGCCATAACACAGGCAGTACCCGTACAGCCCGCGATATAAGCAGCCCTCGCGCCGAGAAGCGCACCGCTTGCGCCTTGTGCTCGTCTTGAGCCGAACTCCGACACCGCGCGTCCGTCCGCCGCTCTTACGATACGGCTTGCTTTTGTCGCGATAAGGGACTGATGGTTAATAAGAAGCAGCACCATCGTTTCGATAAGCTGTGCCTGTATAGCGGGAGCGCGCACAGTGAGAAGCGGCTCATTCGGGAACACGGGAGTTCCCTCGGGAACAGCCCATATATCGCCCGTGAATTTAAAATCGCGCAGATAGCCGAGAAATCCCTCGTCAAATATGCCCTTGCCGCGAAGAAACGCTATATCCTCCTCGCTGAAATGCAGGCTGTTGATGTACTCCACCACCTGCTCCAGTCCTGCGGCGATAGCAAAGCCTCCACCATCGGGAACGCGGCGGAAGAACATATCAAAATACGCGATACGCTCGGCATATTTTGTTTTGAAATAGCCGTTGCCCATCGTAAGCTGATAGAAGTCGCACAGCATGGAGCAGTTCTGTTCGTTTATCATTACCTTTTCCTTTTCACTTTACCATCTGATAAAACCATTCGGGTTTTAATATTATTGCTGTTTTGGGCGTGATTATTTCTTTTTGCGCTTGAAATTCTTCTCCCAGTTTTCCTTTACGCGAGTAGCTCCGCGCTCAACAAAAAGCGCGTTTTCGGGGACGTTCTTTGTAACTGTGGAGCCTGCCGCTGTGGTAGCGTTTGCGCCTATCTCAACGGGAGCGATAAGGTTTGTGTTTGAGCCTATAAACGCATGGTCGCCTATCTTCGTGCGGAACTTGTTTATTCCGTCATAATTTGCAGTGATACTGCCGCAGCCGAAGTTTACGCCTCTGCCAACGTCGCTGTCGCCCACATAGGTGAGGTGCGCGGCGCAGGTGTTCATTCCGATATCCGAGTTCTTTATTTCAACAAAATTGCCTATTTTTACGCCTGTGCGGATAGTTGTACCGGGGCGCAGATGTGCAAACGGACCTATCTTCACGTTCTCCTCCACAACAGAGTCGTAAGCGTGAACATTGTCGAAAGTAACATTATCGCCGATAACGCAGTTTTCGATGTGGCAGTTTGCTCCGATATTGCAGCCCTTGCCTATCTTTGTGCTGCCGAGGATAACGGTATTCGGCATTACAGTAGTATCGCAGCCAATCTCAACGTCTGCGCCGATTATTATGCCATCGGTAGAGATAAAGCTTACGCCGTTGTCCATGTGCTTTTCTATAACGGCATTTCTTGCAATAGTATTAAGCTCAAACAGCGCCTTTCTGGTATTTGCGCCAAGAACGATATCTGAGTTATCCGACTTGTACGCCGCGCGCTTATCCATAAGCTCTACGCAGTCGGTGAGATAATACTCGCCCGCCGCATTGTTTGTGGAGAGCTTCGGCAGCGTTTCAAGCAGCTTTTTGCCGCTGAACCAGTATGCGCCGCTGTTTACCTCGGATATTTCCGCCTCCTCGGGGGAACAATCCTTTTGTTCGCGTATTGCGGAAAACTCGCCGTTTTTGCGGATTATCCTGCCGTAGCCCTGCGGCTCGTTTATCTCGGCGGTTATCACAGTGACCTCTGCGCCGTTTTCGGTGTGGTATGCGAGCGAGCTTTTCAGCGTTTCGCTGTCTATAAAGGGCGCGTCGCCGTTAAGCACGCAAACCGCGTCCATATCCGCAATAAGCTCTGCAGCGCACTTAACTGCGTCGCCTGTGCCTTTCTGCTCCTTTTGAAGCGCGGTGAGGATACCCTCGTTTCGGGAATTTATGTATGCCTCGGTAAGCTCTGTTTTAAAGCCCGTGACAACAACAGTCTTGTCAAAGCCGAACTTTCCGCAGGCGTCCAGTACCCAGCCCAGCATGGGCTTACACAGTACCTCCGCCAAAACCTTTGGGCGCTCTGACTTCATGCGCGTACCGGCGCCGCCCGCAAGGATAACACAACCTGTTTTCATCTGTATAACTACCAGCCTCTCATTATGGAATTTATTTTTTACTTTATATTACGCCGTTTTTTTGTATCGTTACAGACCGACAGCGAGAGGTTGATCCTCCGCAAGGGTCTGATATTTCGCCGTATTTATTATGTACCAATAAGCTCGGTTACTGTAATATCGCAAAAGCGCACGCCGCTGCTGC
>JAZNTS010000104.1:0-17313 GCA_045591905.1 Oscillospiraceae bacterium
TCGTCACCGACAAGGTTTGGCATGAGCTTTCGTTTTCTGCAGAAAGCGTAGGACTTCCCGTTGACGAAATACGGCGGCGCGTTGCCGAAATGGCAAGCTATTTCGGTCTGGAGGATCTGTTCGAGCGCGACTGTGCATCGTTGTCAGGCGGACAGAAGCAGCTTTTAAATCTTGCAGGAGCCGCAGCACTTCACCCGCGTGTGCTTCTGCTGGACGAGCCTACCTCGCAGCTTGACCCCATCGCGGCCCAGAGCTTCATTGACTCGCTTTCGCGGCTTAACAGAGATCTCGGAATGACGATAGTGATCGCAGAGCACCGCCTTGAAGAGCTTCTGCATATCTCAGATAAGGTTGTAGTCATGGATAAGGGCAAGGTCATCATCGACTGCCCGCCGCACGATATATGCAAGGCGCTTCCGAAAGAGCATATGATGATGTCTGCAATGCCCGCAGCGGTGCGTATTTTCGCAATGGCAGGCGGCGGCGAGAACGCACCGTTATCTGTTCGTGCGGGCAGGAGCAACAGCATCTGCCGCGATGCGATAAAGCTTATGAAGCCCCTCCCCTGCCCCCAAAAAGCTGCAGACGAGCCTATAATCACGGCAAAGGCACTGCGCGTCGGTTTTGACCGAAATGCTCCCGATGTTCTGAAGCGAGCTGATATCTCCATCTGCTCGGGCAGTATCTACGCGATACTAGGCGGAAACGGCAGCGGAAAGACCACCCTGCTGAAATGCCTTGCGGATATAATAAGACCGATAAGCGGTAAAATAAAGCGCAAAAAAGGCATAAGCTGCGTATATCTCCCGCAAAATCCATGCGAGATCTTCACAGAGGACACCGTGCGCGCTGAGCTTATGTCCGTAAGCTGTGAATGTGAAGATATTATGGAGCGCTTCGAACTTACACGCCTCGCTGACAGTCACCCGTATGATATTTCGGGAGGAGAACGTCAACGCCTTGCCATAGCAAAGCTTATGCTGAAAAAGCCCGATGTGCTGCTTATGGACGAGCCTACAAAGGGAATGGACGCGTTTTCAAAAGCAAGCCTTTGCGGCATACTTAAAGGTCTTTCCGAAAACGGCGTTGCAGTGCTGCTTGTGACCCACGACACAGAGTTCGCCGCGCAGTGCGCCGATGTCTGCGGACTTCTTTTCAACGGAGAGATATCGGGCGAAGCGCCGCCGCAGACCTTTATGTCCGAAAACTACTTTTACACAACGCCTGTCCGCCGCCTTACACGCGGTATAACAGAGGGTATCGTAACGATAGAAAGGAGCGTTTATGGTAAGACCGATATGCAAGGATAATTTTTTGCTTTCAATGAAGTCCGCGCCTGCCACAGCCGAGGACCTCGGTACAGCGCAAGACCTGCTGGATACTCTCGCCGCCCACTCTCACGAATGTGTGGGAATGGCGGCAAATATGATAGGCGTGCTGAAGCGCATAGTCGTCTTTCAGGACGGTGCAAAGCTGACTGTAATGGTAAATCCCACTATCACAAAGCGCTCGGGAAAGGAATATGAAGCCGAAGAGGGCTGCCTTTCCCACAGCGGCACAAAGACTGCAACACGCTTTGAATGCATAGAGGTAGAGTATCTCGATATGAAGATGAAAAAGCAGAAAAAGCGCTACAGCGGCTTTACCGCGCAGATAATACAGCATGAATGTGACCATCTTGACGGTATTCTGATCTGATTTGTGCAAATTGTCGAAAAACACAAGGCAAATTTTAGGCGTTGTTTTTGTGCAATTTTGCCTTTTTCTATTGATTTTTAGCTGAAAATGTGTTACAATATGTGCAAAGAAATCTGAGGAGGTTTTTGCTATGACCAAGAAATTCGTAATTATCGCAGGTATCGTTGCTATCGCTGCACTTGCTGCAGGTGTTGTTGCTTATCTGCTGACAAAGAATAAGGCTATTGCAGATTGTCTTGAAGACGATTTCGACGCTATCGACGACGAGGACATCTACTGCTTCTGATCCTTATGTTTTGAAAAGATCGCTCCGAAGTTTATGCTTCGGAGCGAATTTGTGTATAGGAGATTTTATGGCTAAGGAAAAGGATATCAAAACCAATGCAATGCGCATTCTCGATAAGCTGAAGATCAGCTATAAGGTGAACTTTTACGAATGCGAGGAATTTATTGACGGAGTTCATATCGCAGAAAAGCTGGGTCAAAGCTGCGACAGCAGCTTCAAAACACTTGTAACGCAAGGAAAGAGCAAGCAGTATTACGTTTTTGCGCTTCCCGTTGACAGAGAGCTTGATATGAAAAAAGCCGCAAAGCTGATAGGCGAAAAATCGCTTGAAATGGTGCCTGTAAAGGACATCAACGCCGTTACGGGCTATATCAGAGGCGGCTGCACCCCGATAGGAATGAAAAAGCAGTACAAGACCGTGATACACGAAACCGCGCAGCTTTACGACGAGGTGATAGTCAGCGGCGGAAAGCTCGGCACACAGCTTATACTTTCACCAGATGACCTCGCCAAAGCCTGCGGCGCTGTGTTTGAGGATATTTGCGTGCAGCTTTGAGTATATTGGTGCAGGTCAGCTCTGCCTTATGGAAAAGCTGCCGCTGTGCTTATTTGCGGATATTGTGACAACAACATCTCCGTCAACGGATATTGTATGCTCGGCACTGCCGATATCGCTTTTGGAAAAAAGGATATTCCCCGATGTATCCTGCATCTCAATGGACAAAGTACCGCTTTCGGTAATCGTTTCTAAAATTATATATTTGTTACTTTCAAAATGCAGTGTTCTTCTCATTTTTCCGTCTAAAAGCTCATAAGCTCCTGACCAATTATCCCACCCGTTGTTACCGATATAACCTATCCTTGTTGCACTTCGCTCGTGCGCTATGCCCGAGGTGTATGCAACGACTGCTCCGATTACGATAGCCAAAGCTAAAAATATGACCCCAAGCTTGCCCTTAGGCTTTATTGACATACGCATATTTATCACTCCTCTAATTGATTTTTGTTTTTTAGCTTAATGAGCTTTGACTGATATAGGATTGCAGGAACAAGCGAAGCTGCCGCAAAAGCACCGAACACTATTGATCTGCATATTAGTCCAAATGCACCGAATAAAATGAAAAAGCAGAGCCAAGGATTTCTTAATTTGCGGTAATACCGTATAAGATCGTCATTAGATGTATGAAGCTTAAACGGTCTGCCGTCGTTTTCTTTTTCAACGATCAGAAGCTCACGATCATATGTGGTGCTGTTGGTAGCAATACGTCCGCCCTTCTCAGCCCACGGTCTGTAACGCACCTTCCCTATCGTATAACTGAGGTTTATGTTTTTGTAAAAGACCTTATATCCAAGCTCTTCAAGAAATTGACGGTAATCCTCTGCGTTTTCCCGTGACTTTTCACCGATAAACTCTACGCAATACTGCACTTCATTGGGAGCGCAGCTTTCAAATTCATAGAGCAATTTCTCTGTGCGCACCAGCCTGTAGCCTTGTGCAGAAAGCTTATTGAGCCATTTTTGCTGCGCTTCTAAAAAGCTTCCGAAAAAGCGATATTTCTTCATTGAACTCCTCCGATGATTTCCGATGCAAACTGTGTAAGCTCTTTCAAACGGCATAATTCCTTCTGAGCCATTTCTTTTCCGAGCGCAGTTATAAGAAACTCTTTTTTTCTTCCGTCTGATTGCCCGTATGTTGAGATCCAGCCCTTTTCTGAAAGAGTATTAAGCGCACCATACAGTGTGCCTGCCCCAAGCGATAACCTGCCCTGTGTGTGTTCCTCTATATATTGCATGATGGAATAGCCGTGTCTGGGCTGATACAAGGAAAGTAATATGTAAAAGGTCACCTCCGTAAGCGCACCTCCATTTATATTATCCCTCAAAGCATCACCCTCCACTATTACGGTTACTGTAATAATATTATACTGCTGTATAGCTTAATTGTCAATACTGTGCCCAAACAAAAAAGAACGCCGCCTTTTAGCAATAATTAACATAACGTAGCCATAAGCTTTGCAAAAACACAGTTTTTTTAAAAAAATCCTCAAAAACCCTTTATTTATTCGCCATAATGTGCTATAATTAAAGATGTATAAATACTTTTCCGTGTCGTAGCGGAAAAATACAAACCGAAATGGGAAGGTGCGTAATGGCTTTTTATGATTTGAAACCTGTCCGCGTATTTGACGAAGCGTCAGGTCGTACATACGTTATCGGTGATATGTTCGCGGTATATGATTTCGGAACCGACCGCCCCACGATCTACAGTTGGGATATGATGGACAAATTTTCCGACGAGAGAAAAACACTCGTTTTCAGCATGGGCAAGACCGATTACAAGCTGCCCAAAAGCAGCTACACTATGAGAGCGGATTATTTCCGTACTATTGCGATCGTTGAAAGTATGCAGCGCAAGCATAATTTTGCATACGACCATCTGCCGCGAGTGCTGCCGCTGAAATCCGAATATATCGAGTCGGATATCTCAGGCGACGCATATATCGGCGAGGGCATGATAGACGAAAACGACACCGCTGCCGCTTTCATCATGATGATGAATATAAAGCTTGTTAAGGTGCTGTGGCTGGTTGCGATACTCATAATGCTGCTGGTGTTTGGCGGACTTCATCTGTTTATCGGCGTTACACGCGATAATATCCTCTACTTTATCCCTATTTCAATCGCAGTTGGCGGTATCATCACACTGATTGTATACCTCATATGCCATGCTGTTGCAAGAAACAAATTCCAGCGGCTTGCAGGAAGCGACCCCGCCGTCGAGGAACTGCTGTCGTTTGCGATCTGCCCTCAGGGCTATGCGGCTTGCGAAAGCTGCGTCTACGACGCACAGGAAATCGTTCCTTGGAAGAGCCTCGACTACTTCATTGAAACCGATAAGATCTACATATTCTACAAGGACGGCAATGCCGTTGTATATATACCGAAAAAGGCATTTGACAAAAAATATCACGATAGCGTTTCGGATATGATAGCGCTTCACCTTGAGCAGAGATAAGGAGGTACCGCAATGAGCGTTGACGTTAAAAGCGAACACATAGACCTCGGCGGCAGCAGTGTACTTCTTGTTTCTGTCAAAGGCAGCAGCAGCATGATCGGCGTATGCTCCACAGGTCACAACCTTAAACGCGGCGACCTTTCCGCGCTGAACAAAGTGTTCTATATCGGCACAGAGCCTGCCGTAAACATAGTTTGTCCCAACAACGGCGACAAGCGCACCGACAGCATAATTTCGCTGTGCTCGGGCTTTGCGGGTATGTCGCATGAAATAAACACAGCAATTACCGATTCTTTCAACAAGATAAACCGCGGAGATTCCCTTGAAAACGGTATGAGAGAGTTGTTTATGATGCTCCCCGACGGAGTGTACACCGTGTACGCATCGGAGTATTATCAAACCGATGGCAGCGGCACATTCTTCTGGGGCGCGTACAACCTCCCCCGTGAGGTGCAAGGCTCCGCCCAATACAACCGCACCATAGGCAAGGACAAAACGTATCGTCCCTGCTTCCTTATCCCCGGAAACACGCTTGACAACTACACGCCCAAGCGCCGCGGAATTGCTGACGAAGCAGTAAAATCCCGCAAGTATCAGGGCATCGTATATCACCTGTCGGGGCTTCACTCTGTTCTCTTAAAAGGTCACATGGGCGCGGTTTCCTGCGTTGGCGCAGAGCTTCCCTACCGCTGCGCTGTTATTGAGCGCATAACCGACACCTATACAGTTCCACCTATACCAAAGGGCAAGGCTGTTGAGGCGGCTCCTCCCGAAGCTACCGCAGCAGAGGAACAGGAAAACGCAGCAGAAGCTACAGAAGCAGCACCTGTACCCGTTTCCGTTCCCGAAACAACTGAGCACGAGGGCATAACAGGATTCCGCAGTGCTTCTGTAAAGATACCGCTGGAGTATATCCCCGCGGATATGCTTCGCAATCTGCTTGAAACCAGAGTTGACGCAAAGCCGCCCCACTACTCGAACATTCTGCAAAAGGTCGCAGCAGGCGCACGTCACAAGGCACTGACTAACAATACGATACCGCGCGATATCCACGACAAATGCGAGCTCATGCCCGACTGCGAGATGATAGAGTCCGCGTTTGCGATAAACTCCCTTTCTGAGGAGCAGCTTTCGGCGCTTCTTGCAGGCGAAACGGAATACGAAGGAAAGATAATCATTTCGCCAAACTTCTATTCCAGCATCGTGACCGCGTGCAATTATCTGCGATTCCACAACGAGCGCCGCTTTATTGAGTTCAGCATTTCCATAATGGATAACGCCGAGCTTTACGCTACGCACGAATACATAGCAAAGCGCGTTTCAAGGCTCAATTCTAAAAAGCTGTATCAGTTCTTCAAATCTGCTTTGGCAAGCGAGGATTCAAAATATGATAAGATTCTCCCCACAGCAGACCGTTATGTCAAGGATTACGAAGCTAAGCACGGATAACATAAACGAGCGCCCACAGCAGTCGGGCGCTCGTTTCATATAAAAATGACCTGAGAAAAAACTCTCAGGTCATTTGTTGTTTTACTTGGTGTTATCCTCAACCCACTTAGCAGCCATCATAGGCGACAGAACGATGTCCAACACCTCCTGAGCGCCGTCATAAACAGCCTCAGCCATGCCTGCATTTGCATCGTTTTCATTAGCCTCGCAGATATCGTAAGTAACCTGCGGACGATACTTTATGCGGCAATACAGGAACTCGGGCGGAATATAGTCTATCATGCCGACCTCCTCAAGCCACAGGAACGGTGACATACCGCCGATGCTGATATCGTCGATTATCCAGCCTGCTGCATTGAACGAGTCGTTAGCGCAAACATACAGCGAGAAGTTGAACTTCTGCTCCTTTTCGCCGTTAAGCAGTCCGATAGAGAAATTCTTCAGCGTATAGCTGTTGATAACACGCGACTCCTGACCGCAGCACTGACAGATACCGCCGTAGCCGTAAAGCTTTGCGTTGATATCCTTAGCGAAATAGTTCTTGTAGATTCTAGGATTCTTAATGCCCGAAATACGGCGTATCTCGGAGCGCAGATACTTGAACTCCTCGTTGCGGATAGTTGGAACAGGCTTGTAGTAGTAAGGGATCTGATCAACCAGCACCTGATTAGGCTCCTCAGTGCTGGAATACAGCGCTGTGAGCACTCCCTTGTTCTTGCCTGTCAGGATAAACTCAACGAACTTTGCGAAAAGCGGCTTTGCAAGGCCCTCGCGCAGAACGATATACTTAGCAGTCTTTGCCTTGTCAGCGTCAGCAATAGGCTCTGCGATATCAATGATCTTCAGTATCTTCTTGTTAGAGTCAAGAAGCGCGATCTTGTCAAGACCGAGGTCGCACACATATATCTTGGATATGCTCTCCTCGATGGCGGAAGCTGCGCCGCACTCAGGCAGAGCCGCAGCGATCTCATCAGCGTCAAAGCTGTATCTTGCCGCAGAATAGGGGAAATCGAACACGCGGTTGTTGAACATACCGCTGTCAATAAGCACATAAACATCGCCGATAATCTCAAGCAAATCGGTATTGGAAACGTTCGGCGGTATCATGAACTGCTTTCCGTATGCCGCAAAGCGATAGCGCTTGTTGATATCCAGTGCAAGCGTTACCTCGCCGCCCTGAGATTTGATCTCACGCAGGAACTCCATAGTGTCCTTGCCGTTGGTGAACGAGTTCATCAGCAGCGTTACAACGGAATTGTATACCTGATGGTTTTCAAAGCGCATCTCATGTGCCTGAACAACGTCCATAGCCTTTTTGAGATTGCCGATATTTATCTTCGATACCTCAAACTGGATAGTTGTGGTACCCGATGTAATAACAAACTGGAAATACTTCATAGAGATGCGGTAGGACTCACCGAACATCTCATCAATAACAGCAAACGCCTCTGCAAGAGCGTCCTCGTTAGCCACAGCGCCGTCAACAACGCAGTTGTTGAGCTTCAGACTGATAATGCTTCTGAAGCCGTCAGACAGGTCGTAGTCGCGTATCTGCTTATTCTTGTCGGACGACATGAGGAACACCTCGTCGTTCTCGTGGAAAGCATACACATACTCGCTGCCGCTCTCGTCAGTAGCCTGCTCATGCCAATTGTACTTAGCAAAAAGAACGTGGTTCTCCTCGCCCTTGAACCAGCCCTGCATCTGCTCAAGATCATTGTACAGCATCTGCATAGCGGTGCCGTCATCATGCTCTTCCTTGGAAATGCCGCTGTGCTCGGTGAAATAACCGTTCTCCTTGATATCGGTGAACACAACAGGCTCGTCGATATTCGGAAGCTTTACAGAGATGGACTCGCCGAACTTCTCCTTAAGGCCCTTTACAAGCGTACTTGTGTTTATGTAGTTGTAGAAGAACTCGAAAACATACTGTCTCGGACGAAGCATATAGCGCTCCGCGTTATCGGGACGCTGTGCAAGCTCCAGCACGAACAGCTTCTTGTACTTATCAACTATCTCAACGATATCCTGCTTTATCTCGCCCGATACTTCCTCGATGCAATCGTGGCGGATACCTGCACGGTTGTTGGTGATATATTTATTGGGAACGCTTACGAAGAACGCGGAAAGCTGCTCCTGCAAAAACTCCTGACTGCTTGCCTTAACAAGACCGGTAAGCTCAAATGTGGAGAAGTAGTTATACTTGTTCATCAGCACCTTTGCAGCCTCGCGCTTTGCGCCCGAGATAGCAAACGGAATAAGATAAACGAAGCCGTCGTTCTCCATGTGAATGAAGTCGGCAACGGACTTGCCGTTTTCAAAAAATCTTACCTTAGGCAGATCGTTCTCGTCCCTGCGGAATTCCTGAATCTTGTAAACGACCTCAGGCTTACCGAAAGAAATGATCGCAATATTGAATGTGCGGGAGGGGGTCTCCTGCTCATCGGTAGCCTTGAGATGCTTTTTACGGATAAACGCAAAGCACAGGTCAACGATGTTCATGTAGTCGCCCTTTTCTGAGCACATGGAAACAAGGTTGTGGTGCAGCTTCTTCTGATCCTCTTCGTCAAGCGCAAACACGATCTCGGTATGGTTGAACTTGGGACCGTTAAGCTCCAGCTCGCGCACCTTTAAAGTACCGCCGTCGTTTACTACACGCAGAGAATAGTTGTTGGAGCGCATCTTGAACCAATCAACATTCGCAAATACGCTCTTTGCACCAAGACCGAAACGACCCTCGCGCTCCTTGTTTCCGTCGTTTCTGCCGACAGAAAGGTAATAGAATACCTGTTCAAGGCTAAAGCCCGTCTCGTTGTATGTCAGCTTTACCTGACCCTCATCAAGGAACTCTATCATTACCTTGATGTCATTTTCTTCGTAATCACAGCCGAAAACGTTCTGCAGAAGCTCACGGATAATGGACTCGCGCGGGTAGTCGTTCATCATACCCGTAACGTTTATCGCACTTCTGCCTGTATACATACTGTTGAAGTAGTCCTTGAAAGGAGTGCTGTCAACTTCGCCTGAGTACAGCATCGTCTGCAGCTTCTGGAGCACCTCTGACATTCCTGCCTTGTCGCCTGATGTGTGACGCTCAAAGAAGTCGCCAAGGAGCCTTTCAACAGCCTCATAGCTTTCGCTCATAAATACGCCCCGTTTCTCCGCACATTTTTAATTTTGCCTGCCGCCCCGTGCGGTACAGCCGCAGACTATGTCACGAGGCAATATCAGATGCCGTCGTTGTATATCTTTATATAATCCCTGAAAGACCTGTCGGAATCCTGCTCGCGCACTCTGTATCTCCAGATACCGAACAGCACTGGATACTGGATACTGTCGCCAAGCTCGGAAAGCTCGTTCTTTATGCTGAGATGGAAATTATCGCCACTGTGAAGCTCGTCGATATGCTTCTTTGCCTCAGCAAGGCCATTCACAGCTTCGTCAGCAAAGGGAAGCTTCTTCCAATCGTCCTTAGCAAAGCTTGCGCTCATTGCGGAAAGCCTGTCAGCAGATACCTTTTCTATTCTTTCGCCGTTCATCACACAAAGACCGCCAAGCGCGTTTATCGCCGCAGCCGCGTCGTCACGCGAGGACTCCTTGCTCAGACCAAAGGCTGTGCAGATGCGCTCCAAAAGTTTGTCGGCAAACTCCGAAAGCTGCTTCGCGTTGGATATCTTCTCTGTACCGAATGTGGAATAATCGCCCTTGAATTTCTTTATCAGATCGAAGCAGCTATCTACCTCTGCGGCGTAGCTTACAACATATTTGAGATCCTCAAATACATTTGCGAAGTGCTCGCCCTTATCCTCAATATCAAGCAGGATATTCCTTGACGGCATTCCCTCGCAGAACGCAGAAACGATACTGCCGTACAGCACCTTATCAAGCACGCGGGAATCGAACAGCTTGTTCTTATCGCGGAATATAACAAACTTTCTGTCAGCCTCGTTCTTGCTGCCGTGACGCGTCATGCGCCTTTCAAGCAGAACGGCAGAGGTCGGAAGCTCGTAGTTTACGATATAATTGATGCGGTCAAGCGCGTCACCGACAGCACCCAGCGTATCAACGCCGAGCACCACTCTCGGATATACCGTAGAGTCGTCCACGCGAAGCTTTCTGATGATATCCTCGTTGCTGAAAAGCTCGCCCTTTGCTGTCTTTAGCGTCTTGTTTCCGGGGTAAAGGCAGGTGATGACCTTTCTGAGGTAATCAACCGTTTCCTTATCGCAGCAGTAAACGATCGCGCGGTTCTTTTCGTCTGCGAATATCTCCTCAAGCAAACCGATAAAGCTGTCCAGCTTCTTATCGAAAGCTCTCAGATCCTCAACATCGGAACGCGTATAAGTCGATTTCTGATATGTAGCCTTTAAAGCCTCGCAGTCGTAGTCCTCATAAATATTGCCGCCGTATTTGTAAACGGGAAGCCCCGAGCGCAGATCCATTCTGCGGCGCATACCGTTTATCTCAGACTCGCTGAACTCATAATCGCGGAATATGACGTTTCTCTTCATGCTTCCGTCATAAACACGAGTGTCGAAGTATCTCATAACGGGATCATCGCTGTCAAGACAGCAAACATTGTCGTTAAGCTCGATATCGTCAGCCGCCGCTGCAAGCGCAGAGTCGGAAAGAACGCTTTTTATAAGCGCTGTAAGCTCAGCCTTATCCTCGGCTTTCTTTGCGGGAACGGGAGCTGTGATAAGCAGCTTTTCTGCTTTCCACGGGAGCTGCTCCTTATAGAATTTATAATTCGGAACGCCGCTGTTCTGATCCTCATCAATAACGATGAGATCCCACACAAAGCCGCTATCTGCTTTTGCTTTCAAACCATTCGCTTTTGAAAGCGCGTCTGCCGACATCAAAAACAGATTTGGGCAGCCCTTTGAAAAGAACACGACCGCATTTGAAACGCCCGTGATTATCTTGAAATCGGCGCCGATACCTGTCATAAGTATTCTGTACCAGCCGTAAAGCTCGGTGTTTGATGTAATAAGAAGAATATTCGGATTCTCCTTTTCGGCAAGAACATCATATATACAAAGCCCTGCCTTTGTCAGCTTTTCAGAGCCGAACTCATTCGCCATAAGCGCGAAGCCGAATCTGCGCAGCTTTTCAGCCGCGGCTGTATTGGCAGCGGAAAGCTCCATGCCACCCAGAGGGATCCATTTTAAACTATTGCCACTCACTAAGCGCACCTCCGTATAAAGGTTTTTGTTGAAACGGGCAGCTTCTAAAAAAGAGTATACTTCACCCATTACAACCCATACAAACATTATACAACAATTCAGCAGATTTTACAAGGCAAAGATGCAAGTTTACGGTTAGAAATAAACAGGTGCATTTTTGTTAAAATTGCACAAATAAAAAGGGTCGTGTAATGCTTTACTTTTTGCGAAATAAATGATACAATATCTTATAAGCGCACCAAGCGCACTGAATTTAATAATGAGAGGATACATAAAACATGACAGAACTCGAATTAAAACAGGCAATATGCGACGTTGGACACAAGCTTTGGCAGCTTGGAATGGTTGCGGCAAACGACGGCAACATCTCCGTAAGACTGCCCGACGGCAACTTCCTTGTTACCCCCACAGGCACCAGCAAGGCAAGCCTCACCCCCGAAATGATCATCAAGATGAACGCAAACAACGAGGTAGTCGAGGAGGCTCCCGGCTACAAGCCAACTTCGGAGTTCAAGGTGCATCTGCGCTGCTACGAGGCTCGTCCCGAGGTAAACGCGGTTGTTCACGCGCACCCTCCGACAGCGACAGGCTTTGCTATCGCGCACATTCCGCTTGACGACTACACCATGCCCGAGGCTATAATCTTCCTCGGATGCGTTCCGATAGCTCCCTATGACACCCCAGGCTCTCAGGGCGTTGCGGACAGCATTATCCCGTTCCTTGCAAACCACGACACTATCCTGCTCGAAAACCACGGCGCTCTTACCGTTGGTATCGACATCACACAAGCATACTACCGCATGGAAACTCTTGAGCACTTTGCAAAGGTAAGCCTTGTTGCACGTCAGCTCGGCGGCGCAAAGGATCTGCCCATGGACAAGATCGAAGAGTGCTGCGAGATAGGAAAGAGCTTCCCCATCAGACACCCCGGATACAGAAAATATCACTAAATTATTGTAAAAGCACAGGGTCAAACGGCGATTTTTTCGGTTTCCGCAGGAAATCTCGGTCGCCTCATACTACACTTAATCAGGACAAAACATTCCACCGAAAGGAACACTCCTATGCCAAAAACGATACTTGTATTCGACTTCGGCGCATCCAGCGCGAGAGCAATGTTCTGCAAATACGAGGACGGTAGGATTTCTCTGGAAGAAATACACCGTTTTGAAAACCGCCCGATAACCGAGGGCGGTCATCTGCGCTGGGATATCGACGAGCTGTGGGAGCAGATGAAGATAGCAATAAGCTTCGGCGTATTCAACGGCGGATTCGACGCTATCAGCATCGACACATGGGGCGTGGATTTCGGTCTTATCGGACAGGACGGCGAGCTTCTTGAAAAGCCCGTGCATTACCGCGATGAGCGTACAAACGGTATGCCCGAGGAGGTCTACGAAATGTATCCGCCCGAGGAGCTTTTCGCAAAAAGCGGTATCCAGCCGATGAATATCAACACCATATTCCAGCTCTATTACCTCGCGAAGCATGAGCGCAACTCCATCTTCCGCGCGGAAAAAATGCTGATGATGCCCGACCTGTTTGCTTATTTTCTTACAGGAAAAACAAGGTCGGAATTCACCGAGGCTACGACCTCTCAGCTTATCGACCAGAAAGCCAAGGGCTGGAACATAAAGCTTATCGAGGGGCTGGAGATACCAAAGCGCATATTCTGCCCGATAATTCAGCCCGGCGAGGTCTACGGAACTCTGAAGCAGGAGCTTTGCGAGGAGTTCCGCATCGAGCCTGTGCCCGTGTACGCGTGCTGCTCGCACGATACCGCTTCGGCTGTGTTGGCTGTTCCCTCCTCCGACGAGCATTTCGCATTTTTAAGCTGCGGAACATGGACGCTGTTCGGCACCGAGCTTAAACGTCCTATAGTCACCGAAGAAGCGCTCAAAATGGGACTTACCAACGAGGGCGGCTACGGCGGTACGACTACTCTTCTTAAAAACATAATGGGTCTGTGGCTTATTCAGGAAACTAAGCGCTACTACGAAAGCAAAGGAGAAAGCTACAGCTTTGCAGACCTTGAAAAAATGGCGCTTGAAACAGAGCCGTTCAAGTCCTTTATCGACCCCAACGACCAAAGCTTCGCAGCGCCCGATGATATGCCGCTGAAAATTCAGGAGTTCTGCCGTAGAACAGGTCAGCCTGTTCCCGAAACAGCAGGCGAGATAATGCGCTGCATATATCAGAGCCTTGCGTGCGAGTTCGCTGTGACCTTTGAAAAGATTGCAAAGCTCACAGGCTACGAATACAAGCGTATCCACATGATAGGCGGCGGCACAAAGGACAAGCTGCTCTGCCGACTTACCGCAGAGGCTGCGGGAGTTCCCTCCGTTGCAGGTCCCGTGGAAGCGACCGCGCTCGGAAACGGCATCTGCACGCTGGTTGCCTGCGGCGAGATCGAAAGCATCGCAAAGGCACGCGAGATCATAATCGACTCGGGGCTTACAGTCACTTATGAGCCTGCAGAGCACGACAAGTGGCTGCCCGCGCTCAAAAAATACAAGACGATAACAAAATAAATAAGTTAAAAAAATGTAACCTGAGAAGCGTTCATCTTCTCAGGTTATTTTATTGATTCAGTTCCAGTACCATAAACACATCTGAACGCTCGTTCTGATTGTATCTTTCCGTATCGACAAAGCCCGCCCTACGGTATAACGCAACAGCCTTGGTGCTTGTTGACAGAGAATCAAGATACATCTTCCTATAGCCCAGCTCTTTCGCATACGCAACAGCTTTACCCAGCAGCCGTTTGCCGTAGCCCTTGCCATGATAACGTTCAAGCAAATATAATGATTTCAGCTCGCAGCTTGCAGCGTCAAGCTCCTTCACAGCAACCGCGCCTATCACCTTATCATTATCAAACATACACCAAAACGCCTTGAAGCTTTTTTCGATATCCTTATAAAAGCTGTGCCGACCGTTTAAATCCAAAGCTCTGCCCGATTCGGGCAGGCATTGTTCTAAAAACTCCAATAAAAGCGGTTGATAATTCTTATTGTACGCCACAGGCTCAAACGATTGTTCCATCTATTATCGCTCCCTCACTGCCTTATATAAATGCCCTGCTCCTCGATGTAGTCCTCAAGCTCCTGCTTCATCTCATCGACCCATGTAGGCTCGCCGGGCTTCACTTCCTCGGCAGGAGTAGTTTTCTGCTTATCGTCCATGACAGCCTCCTTTCTCACCCTTACCAAAATATTTTATCACATATTCGATCAAAATACAAGCCCAAAGCATTGACTTAATGCTGAAAATGTGATACAATAGGCTTCGAACAAAAAACAAAGGAGTGTTTCAATCATGACTTACGAAGAAATCGTTCAGACTGCGCGCGAGGAGCTTTCCAAGATAGACGCAAGCGGCTTTGACGGTCATCTCGCCGTTGAGATCGACGTTACAGGCGAGGGCGAGGGCGCATTCTACATCGAATTTAAAGACGGCGCTGTTGACGTTCAGCCCTACGAGTACTACGACAACGACTGCAAGCTTATCGCTTCCGCGTCTACGCTCACAAAGCTTATCGCAGGCAAGCTTGACGCTGTAGCAGCCTTTATGACAGGCAAGCTCAAGGTAGAGGGCAGCATCGACAAGGCGTTGGAGTTCCAGAAGCTTCTCTCGGTAAAACCCGCAAAGAAAAAGGCTAAGGCAGCCGCTAAAAAGTAAAACACAAAAGCATAACAAAGCCGCTTGTAATGTTACAAGCGGCTTTTTTTACATAGATAGTTTACTGCTTAGGATTGCCGTCCTTGTCAAAGCAGCGATGCAGCATACGCTCCGTAGCCGCAATAACAGGTATGAGCATAAGCACCTGAGCAACGAGAAGCCCCAACAGTATCGCAACAGCCAACGACTCATCGGCATGAAGCACTATTACCAGAAGCTCCGCTATAGCTGTAGCCCCAAGCGTAGGAAGATAGAACTTCACCATATTCTTTCCGCACGTCACCTGTGCAGCGTGCCATGTAAGCGGATTTTTCTCAGCCATTGTCGTTCTGTAGCCAAGCCCTCCGTACTGCGACGGGCGTTTCCATACAACAGCGCCCGTTATCACAAGCAGAACAGGTATCATCAAAGAATAGATTGCATACAACAAATTTTCCATTAGCTTACTCCTCGTCCTTTTTGCCGTGTTTTTTACGGTATTTCACACACTCGGTCAGCAGATATTCTATCTGCCCGTTCACCGAGCGAAAATCGTCCTCCGCCCATCGCATAAGCTCGTTGTAAAGCTTTTCGGAAAGGCGCAGCGGCACCTGCTTTTTAGTATTCTTTTCCTCTGCCACGCCGCGCACCCCTTTCAAAGTAAAACATCATCAATAAATACTTCCGCTGTTGACGATAGGCTGAGCGTCCTTATTGCCGCAAAGCACTACCAGCAGATTGGATACCATCTGAGCCTTGCGCTCCTCGTCAAGCTCGCACACCTTGCTCTCGGAAAGCTTATTCAGCGCCATCTCGACCATTCCGACTGCGCCGTCAACTATCTTCTGACGAGCCTCGATGATCGCAGTAGCCTGCTGACGCTGAAGCATTGCAGCAGCTATCTCAGGCGAATATGCAAGGTGAGTTATGCGCGCCTCGATTATCTCAAGACCTGCATTCTCAACACGCTTCTGAAGCTGTTCACGGAGCAGCTCGCAGACCTCCTGAGAAGAGCCGCGAAGCGTTTTCTCGTCGCTGTCGGTAGAATCATAAGGATAGCAGCGAACCACGTCGCGCAATGTAGAGTCAGCCTGTATCGAAAGATAGGATTTGTAATTATCAACGTTGAATACAGCCTTTGCGGTGTTCACAACGCGCCAGATAACTACGATGCCAACTTCGATGGGATTACCCATCTGATCGTTTATCTTCTGTGTGCGGTTATCATGCGTGAGCGTTTTGAGAGAGATCTTGCTTCTGGGCATCTTAACAGCCGCGCCGTTAGTATTAAAGGAAACAGCGGGGCCCTCTCCGTCCTGACCGTTCACGGAAGCGCTGAACGGATTTATAAAGAAGAAGCCCTCTTTTTTAAGAGTACCTGTGTACTTGCCGAAAACCGTCAGCACCATAGCCTCGTTCGGCTTGATAACGCGCAGACCGATAAAGGGGAACCAGCCTATGCAAAGCCAGAGGATACCGCCGACCAGCATTGCAATGCCCGATGTGCTTTCATCGTTGTTTTCAAGCTCCATTCCGCCCACTATTACCAGTGCCAGCGCACCAATATACAAAAGGATAAAAAGAATAAGTATCGGCCAGCCGTTTACAGCGCGAAGCTCGCGCTCCTCATATTCATTGCTAATGTTCTTTTTCATAAAACTCCCTCCAGATCATTATAATTTGATATCACTTTGATATCACAATGTTATATTAACATATTTTTCGCGATATGTCAAGGGTTTTTGCCAAAAATCTTTATTATCTGCGAAACATTAATAAAAAGGGAATTTTGTATTGATTTTTCTGTCGAAAAGTAGTATAATTAAAAAGTAATATGCCGAGATAAAATCTTACGGCAAAAATCAACATCGGAGGAAACAAAAATGGCAGAAATTCTTATCGAAACATCAGCACGTCACGCTCACGTTACACAGGAAACTCTTGAGATCCTGTTCGGCAAGGGACATGAGCTTACAAAGAAAAAGGATCTTTCTCAGCCCGGTCAGTACGCTTGCGAAGAG
>JAZNTS010000105.1:0-2584 GCA_045591905.1 Oscillospiraceae bacterium
TTCCTTTGTGCCGTCTTTCCAGAGTATGGAAGCAGCGCCTCTAGGAGAAATAACGGAATACAGCGCATTTTCAAGCATCGCAAGCTCGTCGCAGACGGCAAGAGCAAGAGCGCCGCCGCTGCCGCCCTCACCGAGGACAACAGAGATAACAGGTGTCTTGAGGGTCATGAACTCAGCAAGGTTTTTCGCGATAGCCTCGCCCTGACCTCGCTTTTCAGCCTCAATACCGCAGAATGCACCTGGGGTATCAACAAGGCAGATAACAGGTCTGTGGAACTTCTCTGCCTGCTTTGCAAGGCGCAGAGCCTTTCTGTATCCCTCGGGGTGAGGCATGGAGAAATTCGACTTCTTGTTCTCGTCAAGATTTCTGCCCTTAACCTGAGCGATAACTGTAACGGGAGTGTCGCTGAGATAGCCGATACCGCCGATTATCGCAGCGTCATCACCGTAAAGACGGTCGCCGTGAAACTCCATAAAGCGGGTGAACATGGCTGGGATATAGTCGTTTACCGTAGGACGGTCCTTATGGCGGATTATTTCAAGCCTTTCACAGGCTGTAAGCTTACTCATCTGCCTGTACCCTCCTTCGGAAAACCATGTAATTTAAGGATATTGGATACCCTTTTACGCATCATGCCGCGCTCTACTATCATATCAACAAAGCCGCATTCCTGCAAAAACTCTGCCGACTGGAAATCATCGGGGAGCCTTTGACGGATAGTGTCCTGAATAACTCGTCTGCCCGCAAAGCCGATAAGCACCTTAGGCTCGGCAAGGATAACGTCGCCAAGACTTGCAAAGGAAGCTGTAACGCCGCCTGTCGTGGGGTCGGTCATAACGGTTATATACAAGCCGCCTGCATCGCTGTGACGCTTCACCGCACCGCTGGTCTTTGCCATCTGCATGAGGGAGATAATGCCCTCCTGCATTCTTGCGCCGCCCGATGCTGTAAACATCACCACGGGAAGACCCTTTTCTGTTGCATATTCAAATGCGCGTGCTATCTTTTCGCCGACAACGCTGCCCATACTCGCCATCATAAAATGGCTGTCCATGATACCTATAACGCAGCGATAGCCGCGGATAGTACACTCGCCTGTCTTGATAGCATCGTTCATTCCAACCTGCTGAGAAAGCTTCTCAACCTTTTCCTCATACTTCGGGAAACCGATGGGGTTAAGGGAATGCAGATTCTCATCAAGCGGCTTGAAGCTGCCCTTATCCACTGTGAGGTCAAGACGCTCCTTCCATGTAAGGCGCGAATGATATCCGCACTTGGGGCATACCTTCATTGCACGCAGAAATTCCTCATTATAAATGACATTTCCGCAACGAGGGCATTTAAACAGCAGATCCTCGGGAATCTCAACGTTTTTTTCCTGCTGAGCAGGCTGGGGCTGCTCATCGCCGAAGCGCGCTTTTACTACTTTAAATAAATCTTCAAGTGCCATTCAGCTTAATCCCCCATTACATTCTTTCTGTTAAGGAAACCGATGTCAAAATTGCCGTTCTCAAAATCCTCGTCCTTTAATAAGCAAAGCTGGAAATCAATATTTGTGTCAACACCCTCGATAATAAACTCGGAAAGCGCAACGCGCATCTTCATTATTGCTTCCTCTCTTGTGGGGGCAGTAACCAACATCTTGCCTATCATGCTGTCGTAGAACGGCGTTATCTCGTATCCCGCGTAGACCGCGCTGTCGATACGAACACCGAAGCCGCCCGGAACGTGCAGTGACTTTATCTTGCCTGGGCAAGGACGGAAATTGTGACGCGGATCCTCCGCATTGATGCGGCACTCGATAGCGTGACCTTTAAGCTGAACGTCGTCCTGAGTGAACCACAGCTTTTCGCCCGCAGCTATCCTGATCTGCGCTTTTACAAGGTCTATACCCGTCACAAGCTCTGTTACGGGGTGCTCAACCTGTATTCTTGTATTCATTTCCATAAAATAGAAGTTGCGGTCCTTGTCCACAAGGAACTCGATAGTGCCCGCATTCTGATAACCGCTGACCTTTGCCGCAGCAACAGCCGCACTTCCCATGCGCTCTCTGAGCTCGGGTGTCATGATGGGGCTGGGGCTTTCCTCCAGCACTTTCTGGTTCTTTCTCTGGAGCGAGCACTCACGCTCACCGAGGTGAACAACATTTCCGTGCTCGTCTGCAAGAAGCTGTATCTCCACATGACGGGGATTAATTATAAATTTCTCAATATACACTTCATCGTTGCCAAAGAACTGATGCGCCTCCTGCTGAGCCGCAGTGTACTGAGATTCGAGATCCTCCTCGCGCACAACAAGACGTATACCGCGTCCGCCGCCGCCCGCCGAAGCCTTTACCATAACAGGATAGCCTATCTCGGCGCAAATGCTCTTAGCCTCTTCAATAGTTGCAACAACGCCGTCAGAGCCGGGCACTACAGGTACTCCCGCAGAAACCATGGTCTTTTTCGCGTTTGCCTTGTCACCCATTGCATCCATAACTTCGGGCGCAGGGCCAATGAACTTAATTCCGCATTTTTCGCAAAGTCTAGCGAAATCAGCATTCTCGGAAAGGAAACCGAAGCCGGGGTGGATAGCCTCTGC
>JAZNTS010000106.1:0-4441 GCA_045591905.1 Oscillospiraceae bacterium
GAGTTCTGGTCGAGTTCGTTTCCGCAAATCCCACAGGTCCCATGCATATCGGTAATGCGAGAGGCGGCGCTATCGGGGACAGCCTTTCCTCACTGCTGCAGCAGGCTGGCTATGATGTAAGTCGCGAGTTTTACATATCGACGCGGGCAATCAGGTCGAAAAGTTCGGAAAGTCGCTTTCTCTGCGCTATATGCAGCTTTGCAGCGAGGACGGAAAGAAGTATATGTCGGCAAATTCCGAGATGGACGCGCTGACACAGGCTATATTTGACGAAAGCGGCGAGGGTCAGCTTTTCGCAATGCCCGAGGACGTTTATCTCGGTCAGGATATAATCGAGCACGCTAAGAATTTCTACGATATCAACGGTGAGAAGTTCGCAGATTGCTCCGAGGAGGACAGAAGAGCTGCACTTGTGGCTTATGCTCTGCCGCTCAATGAAGCGCGTCTTGAAACTGACCTGCTGAAGTATCGCATCAAATATGACAACTGGTTCAAGGAGAGCACACTGCACAACAGCGGTGCTGTAAATGACGTTATCGAGAAGCTTAAGGCAGGCGGTCACACCTATGAGAGTGAGGGCGCTCTGTGGCTGAAGGCTACCGATTTCGGCGGCGATCAGGACTTTGTTCTGGTGCGCGCAAACGGCTTCCCGACTTATATCGTTCCCGATATTGCATATCATTACGACAAGCTTGTAAAGCGCGGCTATGACAAGGCTATAAATGTCCTCGGCGCAGACCATCACGGATATGTTCAGAGAATGAGGATAGCTCTGTCAGCTATGGGTATTGACGACAGCCGTCTTGACGTTGTTATCATGCAGATGGTGATGCTGGTGCGTGACGGTCAGCCGATAAAGCTTTCAAAGCGCAGCGGCAAGGCTATCACTCTCACCACGCTGCTTGACGAGGTTCCGCTGGACGCTGCGAGATACTTCTTCAATCTCAGAAATTCCGACACTCACCTTGAGTTCGACCTTGACCTTGCAGTTGAGGAGAGCAGCAAGAACCCCGTATTCTACGTGCAGTATGCTCATGCGCGTATCTGCCGCGTTATTGAAAAGCTTGCCGAGGACGGAGTGCGCTATGAGGGCGGCGAGGTAAGCTATACAGAGCCTGCCGAGCTTGCTCTTGTTAGAAAGCTTGCAGAGATGCCCGAGATGATAAACGAGGCTGCAAAGGACTACAACCCCTCTGCGCTCACTCGTTATGCATACGAGCTTGCACAGGCATATCACAAGTTCTATGACGGCTGCCCCATCAAGGACGCTGAGCAGAGTGTTAAGCTGTCAAGACTTGCGCTGTGCGGCGCTGCGAGAACTACGCTGAGAAATGTGCTTGCACTGCTGAAGGTAGAGGCACCCGAGAAGATGTAATAAAGTGCTCCCCGCTGTGTTTTCGGCGGGGGAAACTGTTGTATGAAACAGAGATAGGAAAAAAGATGTATAAAACGGAAAAGAAATATTATCAGCGTGCGTTTTTCTATGCGCTGTTTATGGCGTGCGCGATATTGCTGCCTTTTGTTGCGATCGACGGAGGATATTTTATATTCTACGGCGACTATAACGCGCAGCAGATACCTTTTTACAAAACGTGTATATCTGCGATACATGAGGGAAATCTCGGCTGGAACTGGCAGACCGACCTCGGTGTGAATTTTGTCGGCTCTTACAGCTTTTATACACTGGGAAGTCCGTTCTTCTGGCTTGCGGCACTGTTTCCTGTGTCGATATCCCAGTATCTTATGGCTCCGCTGCTTGCGCTGAAGCTTGCACTAAGCTCTTTGTTTGCGTTTATCTATATCCGCAGATTTGTAAGCAAGCCCGAAAGCGCGCTTATCGGCGGTATTTTATACGCATTTTCGGGATTTTCGCTGTATAATATCTTCTTTAATCATTTCCACGAGGCTATCGTTTTCTTTCCACTGCTTCTGATAGGTTTGGAGGAGGCTGTGGTGAACAAGCGCCGCGGCGCGCTTGCAGCAGCTATAGCGCTGAATGCCTTTGTGAACTACTTTTTCTTTATCGGTGAATGCGTATTTCTCGTTATTTATTTCATCGGAAGATTGTGCTGCGACAGGCGCTTCCGCATAAATGTGGGAGATTTCTTCTGCCTTGCGTTTGAGTGCATTGTCGGTGTTCTCATCGCGGGTGCGCTGTTTGTTCCGTCTATCTTTCAAGTGCTTGACGTTCCGCGCTCAACAAATATCCTCACCGACAGCAGCTTTTTGTTCTTCGGTAAGGAGCAGCGTTACGGACTTTTGCTTGAAGCGATGTTCTTCCCGCCTGAGATAGCTGCGCGCACCAATATGTTCCCTGACGCGAGCGCTAAGTGGTCAAGCGTTGCGCTGTATCTGCCGCTGTTCTCTATGGCAGGAGTTATCGCGTTTTTTAAGGGCGCGAAAAAGCACTGGGCAAAGGCTGTGCTGACAGTGTGCCTTATTATGGCATTTGTCCCCGGTCTTAACTCCATGTTCACGATGTTCAACAACAACTACTACACACGCTGGTTCTATATGCCCGAGCTGCTGTGCTGTCTTGCAACAGTTTACGCACTGGAGCACAGGGACGCCTGCGACCTTAAATTCGGGCTTAAATTCTCTGCGGTAGCTGTTGGAATTATTTCGCTGCTTGTTATCTTCTACCCGATAAAATCCGATGTTCTTGACAGCGAGGGCAAGAAAACAGGCGAAACGCAGATACTTCCGAACTTTACAGAACTTCCTGTTGCAGTTTATTTCCAGATAGCCATCGCTGTGATGTTTTTGATACTGCTCGGTGTGCTTATACACTCCTACAGGAAAAATCCGCAGTTCACCTCGTTTACACTAAAGTTTTTCACAATACTGAGCTGTCTTGTGCTTGGATTTTACTTTGTGGGCTACGGCAGGATACTCGGCCCGAAGATCGGCGACTACAACAAAACGGTATCTGCCGATATCAGCATAGACGATCCCGATTTCTACCGCATCGAGGCTATCAGCGAAATAAACAATGTCAATATGCTGTGGGATAAGAGCAGCCTTAAAAGCTTCACAAGTATAATACCGAATGCGACCTTTGAGCTGTATGATATGCTTGATATCAAGCGTGACGTAAATTCCGCGGCCGAGGAAAGCTGCTATGCGCTGCGCTGTCTTACGGGTGTAAAATACCTGATGGTGAGAAGCGATTATGACGAGAAGAAGCTCAATGAGCTGCTGAATGATTATCAGGTGTTCAGATATCACAGCACTCAGAGCGATTATGACATCTATATCAACGAACTTGCATTCCCTATCGGTTTTGCTTACGATAACTATATTGCAGATGATAAGATAGGCTCTGACTCCAGCGAGGGGCTTTGCAACTTGCTCTGTCACGCTGTTGTTCTCACAGAGGAACAGGCTGAAAAGTATGATGATATACTTGCTCCTATCGAGCATTCCGATGTCAGAAGCATGGCTTTTGCGGATTTTGAAGAAAACGCAAAGGAGCGAATTGCCGCAGGCGTTGCGGATTTCAGCATAACAAACAGCGGCTTCGCTGTGCGCACCGAATACGCCGAGGACGAGCTTGTGGTGTTCACTGTGCCGTTTGACAGCGGTTGGAGCGCTACGGTAAACGGCGAGAGTGCCGAGGTTGAAAAGGTGAACGGCGGGCTTTGCGCGGTGCGTGTAAGCGCAGGCGCTTGCGATGTGGTATTCACCTATGAAACACCGGGAGGAAAGTTCGGAATCATCTGCACTATAGGCGGTGCGGCTCTGCTTGGAATGTATCTTGTGGTGTTCTATGGCTTTATGAGGCGCAAGCCCCACAGCTATGCACATCTTTACGCACGCAGCGGCGCTGATAGCGTAAAAGCGCATAATGCATATATCACAAATCTTTCTAAGCAGATATACAACTGTCCCGAAAAGGGAAATGTAAGGTGTCCCGATGAGGCCAAGCTGAAGTGGGCTGACGTGGAAGAATTTATTACCGAAAATGACATATCAGACGCAAAAAGCGATGATAACAAATAACACAGGGAGGCAGTCATGCATCTTGAAGAAAAGACCATCAGCAGCGAGCAGCATTTTGACGGAAAGGTCGTAAAGCTGTATGTGGATAAAGCGGAGCTTGAAAACGGTGATATCGTTACGCGCGAGGTTATAAGACACCCCGGCGGCGTGTGTGTGGTTCCGCTTGACGAGGACGGAAATGTGCTGTTTGTAAGGCAGTTCCGCTATCCTCACGGCAAGGTTATGCCCGAAATACCCGCAGGAAAGCTTGAATGGGGCGAGAGCCATCACGACTGCGGTCTGCGTGAGCTGAAAGAGGAAACAGGCTGCACCTGTGATGAGTACACTTATCTCGGCAGTCTTGCGCCTACGCCTGCTTATTGCAGCGAGGTTATCCATATGTATCTTGCGAGAGGGCTTCACTACGGCGAGCAGAGCCTTGACGATGACGAGTTTCTTG